>JBBCGJ010000001.1:4200000-4500000 GCA_037200985.1 Rhizomicrobium sp. | reverse complement strand
CGATCAATCCGATCCGGACGAGCAGCGCTTCCTGTGGTCCTATACGGTGACGATCGAGAACAAGGGCGCGGAGGCGGTTCAGCTCCTCTCGCGCTATTGGCACATCACCGACGGCCGTGGCCAGGTGAAGGAAGTGTCCGGCGAAGGCGTGGTCGGCGCCCAGCCCGTGATCGCGCCGGGGCAGAAGTTCCAGTACACCAGCGGTTGCCCGCTCCCCACCGCTTCGGGCTATATGAGCGGTAAATACAAGATGCGCGCCTCCAGCGGCGAGGCGTTCGAGGCCGAAATCCCGGCCTTTCTGCTCGAAAGCCCCCACGAACAGCGGCAGATTCACTAGCCCGCATCCGAGCGTTGCAAAAGCATGGGTTGATCTGGACGGGCCGGGCAGGCGTAATTACGTCACATCCCCAGAAAGACCCGTCATGCCCGCTTCTTCCAAGACTTCTCTTCGCGCCGTTGCCGGCGGCGTCAAGCGTCCCAGCCGCACCGAGGCCGAAGAGGCCATTTCCACGCTGCTGCGCTGGGCCGGCGACGATCCCGCGCGCGAAGGCCTGAAGGATACGCCGGCCCGCGTCGCGCGCGCCTTCGAGGACTGGTTCTCCGGCTACAAGGAAGATCCGGAAGAATATATGCGCCGCACCTTCGAGGAAGTCGAAGGCTACGACAACATGATCGTTCTGCGCGACATCCGGTTCGAGTCGCATTGCGAGCATCACCTGGCGCCGATCATCGGCAAGGCGCATGTCGGCTATCTGCCCAACAGCAAGGTGGTGGGCATCTCGAAGCTGGCGCGCGTTGTGGAAGCCTATGCGCGGCGCCTGCAGGTGCAGGAGAAGATGAACGCGCAGATCGCCAACACCATCCAGAAGGTGCTTGAGCCGAAGGGCGTCGCGGTGGTGATCGAGGCCACCCATCAGTGCATGACAACGCGCGGCGTGCACAAGACCGGGGTCAGCATGGTGACGTCGACCATGCTGGGCGATTTCCGCACCAACGAGATTACGCGGCGGGAGTTCCTGGCCGTCATCGGCAATCCGCAATCGCATATGGGCTGATGCCCGTGACCACATCGCTCGATTCCGTCGCGCTGGCGCGGCACCTCATCGGCTTCGACACCACGAGCCGCGGTTCGAACCTCGCCCTGATCGATTTCGCGCAGGAACTGCTGGAAGCGGCCGGCGCCCGTTGCCGCCGCACTTTCGACGCGGCGGGCGTAAAGGCGAACCTGTTCGCAAGCTTCGGGCCGGAGGCGCCGGGCGGTTATGTTCTTTCCGGCCATACCGACGTCGTGCCGGTCGACGGCCAGGAATGGGCATCCGATCCCTTCAAGGCCGAGATCCGCGACGACAGGCTCTACGGACGCGGCGCCTGCGACATGAAGGGCTTCATCGCCGTCGCGCTGTCGCTCCTGCCGCAGATCGCGCGCGCCAGGCTGTCGCGGCCGATCCATTTCGCGCTGTCCTATGACGAAGAAGTCGGCTGCGCCGGCGTTTCGGGACTGCTGGACGACCTCAAGGCCGCCGGCATCCGCCCCGCGCTCGCGATCGTCGGCGAGCCGACGCTGATGCGCGTGGTGGGCGCGCACAAGTCCGGCGCGGTGCTGCACACCCATTGCCGCGGTCGCGAAGGCCATTCGAGCGCGCCGGAGAAAGGCGCCAATGCGGTGATGATGGCGGGCGAATTCGTCAAGCTGCTCGGCGACGTCTGGGACGAGCTGCGCGCCGATACGGACCCGCGCTTTGACCCGCCGCACACCACGGTGCAGGCGAACATGATCCAGGGCGGATCGGCGGTGAACATCCTGGCGCGCGACGCGCTGGTGACCTGGGAATACCGCGCCCTGCCCGACCGCGACGCGGGCAAGGTCGTGGACACTGTGCGCGCCCGGGCCGATGCAACGATCCTTCCCAAATATCGGGCGCGGGCGGCGGAGGCGCAGATCGAGACGGCGGTGCATGCGAGCTATCCGGGGCTGGTGATGGACGAGGCGTCGCCCGCCGTCGCGCTGGCGCGCGAGCTGACCGGCGCGAACAGCGTCGACGCCGTCGCCTACGGCACCGAGGCCGGGCATTTCCAGCGCGCCGGCATCCCCGCCGTGATCTGCGGCCCCGGCTCCATCGACCAGGCGCACAAGGCCGACGAATTCGTGGCGCTGTCCGAACTGACGAAGTGCGAGGACTTCCTGCGCAAGGTGATCGCCAAGGCGGCGGCATGAGCGATCTGCTTCCCGAGCGCGTCGAGGTCGTCGGCCTCGATCATCTTTATCTGACGGTTACGGATGTCGCGACGTCGGAGCCGTTCTACGATGCGGTGTTCGGGCTGCTCGATTTCCGCAAGATGGACGCGGCGATCGGCGGCGATCCGCACCGGCATTATTTCAACCGCGTCATGCAGATCAGCATCCGCCAGGCGAAGGCGGCGGCGCCGCACGATTCCTACGCGCCGGGGCTGCATCATGTCTGCCTCCAGGTCGCGGACAAGACGGCGGTGGACCGGTTCCATGCGCTGGCGGCGGCGAAAGGCATCGCCGCCACGGCGCCGGCGATGTATCCGCAATATGCCGACGACTATTATGCGACCTTCCTGACCGATCCGGACGGGCTGCGCTTCGAGATCGTGGCGCGGCGGGTGCGGCGCAAGCTGACCGCCGAACGGTGGGACGAATTGACGGACTGGCTCAATCCGACGCTGAAGACCTGATAGCATCGCGCCGGGGGGAGTCCGCTCATGCCGCGCAGGGCCTTGCTGATCGTGTCCGTCGTGATCGTCGCGTTGGCCGGCGCGATCTTCGGCTTCGTGCAGATCGACCGGTCGAATTTCGGCGTGCCGCGCTTTTACGTCTGGCGCAGCCTGGGCGGCGAATTCCACGGCAGCCGGCGCGTGGCCGTGAACGGCATCAGCCTCTACACCGAGACCTATGGCAGCGGGCCGCCCGTGCTGGTGCTGCACGGCGCCGGCGGGTTCCTCGAGACGATGCACTATTTCATCTCCGGCCTCAGCGGCGCGCATACGGTGATCGCGGTGGACAGCCGCGGCCAGGGCCGCTCCACCGATGGGCCGGGGCCGATCACCTATGCGCAGATGGGCGCGGACATGATCGCGCTGCTGGACGCGCTGCACATCGAGCAGGTCGACGTCGTCGGCTGGAGCGACGGCGGCATCATCGGCCTCGACATGGCGATGACGCATCCGGCGCGGGTGCGCCGGCTGGTTGCCATCGGCGCGAATTACGACGTCGATGGCGTCGACCCCAAGGAACTCGACCCCGCGTTCTTCGAACGGCAGGCACAGGAGATAAAGCCGTTCTACGACCGGATCGCGCCCGACCCGTCGCACTTTGCCGTTCTGGCGAAGAAGATCGAGACGCTGGTCACGACGCAGCCGCACTACACGGTGGCGCAGCTCGGACGCATCCGCGCCGGGGTGCTGATCGTCGCCGGCGAGCACGACATCATCCTGCGCAAGCACACCGATGCGCTGGCGCGCGCGATCCCCGGCGCCCAGGAAACCATCGTGATGGGCGCCAGCCATTTCGGGCCGCTGGAGAAGCCGGACACCTATAACGAAATCGCGGCGATGTTCCTGGATGCGAATTGAGTAAAGCTGTTCCTCCCCCGCCGTTGCGGGGGAGGAAAGTCATTCCGCCAATTCCTTCGGGTCGATGGCGTGTACCGCGCCGCAGAACTCGCAGCGGGCGCGGATGAGGCCGTCGGGATCGGCGAGGCCGGCGCGCTCCTTCGGCGCGTAGCTCTTCAGCACGGCGGCGATGCGGTCCGGCTTGCAGCCGCAGCGGAATTCCGTCGGCAGGAACGGCTGCACCCGCGTCTCGTCCTCGTGGAACAGGCGCCACAGAAGTTGCTCCGCGCCAAGGCCGGTGTCGAGCAGTTCGATATCCTCGACGGTGGCGAGGAAGGCGGCGAGGCGCTCCCAATCGTCGTCGGCGCCTTGGCCCTCCGGCGTCGCCTGCAGCATGATGCCGCCGGCGCGCCAGGTGGGCGTGGCCGCGCCCGGCACATAGAGCGGCGCCGCGGCGAGGCGCAGCACGGTCGGCAATTGCTCGGACTGCGCGAAATAGGTTTCGGCCGAGGCGGCGATGCCGGCGGGGTTGAGCTCGACGATGCCCTGATAGGTCTTGCCGCCGCGCCGCGGCTCGATGGTGATCGCCATCGAGCCGTCGCCGGCCAGCGCTTCGAACGCGATGGGCTCGGCCAGCGCGGCGAAGCGCTCGGCATCGATGCGGCCGAAGCCGCGCAGGCCGATCGGCTGGTCCACCGTCGCGCCGAAATAATCGGCGGTGACGAGATCCATCGCGCCGTCGGACTTGGTCTGCACCGTGAGGCGGCCGTCGAGCTTCAGCGAGGTGCCGAGGATCGCGGCCAGCGCCAGCGTTTCGCCGACGGCGCGCGCGGCGGCTTCGGGCAGCTTGTGCGCTTCGAGGGCGCGGGTCGCGGTGGATTCGAGGCGCACGACGCGGCCGCGAAGGCCGACGGCCGGCAGGTCGAACGGCAGAACGAAATCCGCGGGCGGCGCGTGGGTGTAGGATTGTGGGGGCATGGGAAGGGATATATGGGATTGGGGCGGCGGATTACAAACACCGTTGTTCTGCCCGCCTTTTCCGGCTGTTTCCAACCGCTTCTGTCATGCCCGCGTAGGCGGGCATCCAGAGTTGCGAGGACAGTGCTGGTTTCCCTGGGCCTCCGCCTGCGCGGGAGCGACAACAAGGGCGAACAAAAAAGGCGGGCCGCAGCCGCCGGCGGAACGTTGTTCCCTACGGCGCGGATGCGCCCGCCCTGGTGCGTCGCTCGACAGGCGGGCCGGCCGGCACCGCTTCTCGCGGCGACAATCGGCACCTTCGCGTCACCACCTCGGTTGGAGCGGCGGCCTTGCCGGCATCGCCCGCGAAGCGAGCCCGGCGCGTCCCCCGCGCGGCGGCGCACGAGCGCGCCGCCTTGCCCTGTATGTCTCGCGCGATCCGTCGGCCCACGCCGGCCCGGCGCCCGGCCGGCACGATGTGCGGGACGGGATGGAGAGGCTTCCCTTGTTGGTGAGGATCTGAGGTGGGGTGATGCAACCTTGAGTTCAAGGGGCGGGGGAGAATATATTTTTTGGGACAGGGACTCGACGCCGAACTCGCATTGGTGCGCAGACGATTGAAGCCATACGTGACGTGAGCAAAGAGAAGAAAAACCCTCATCGTGGCTCGACGCTAGATTCCTTTCTCGAGGAGGAAGGCATCCTGGAAGAGGTGACGCTGCGCGCGATCAAGAGCGTGCTGGCGTGGCGCATTTCCGAAATGATGAAGACGCAGCGCATCACGAAAGCGCAAATGGCGAAGCGGATGAAGACGAGCCGCGCTGCGGTGGACCGGCTGCTCGATGCGAGAATACGTCTGTGACGCTGCAGAGACGATGGGACGGGCGGCGGCGGTGCCGGGGAAGGAATTGACGATTGGGTTGAGGGATGCGGCGTGAATTTGTATCGAGGCAGCTAGTGCGTCAGTCAGCAATCTTCGTGGGGCCGGCGCTGGCAATCGTCTGCTGCGTTTCTGCAAGAGCCGCAAATGTCGATTGGAAACTTTATGGCGGTGTCTCGCTTACGCCAAACGGAAACGGCTACTGCTTTTACGACGAAAAAAGCATCGCTAAAAATAGCGAGGGAGTGCGCGCCTGGACAAAGTGTTTGGCGCAATCGGACTTGGATTCCGTTGGGCCAACGGCACGCTATTATCGATCCGTCGTAGATATGTCGGCAAATCGGATTGCCCATTTCTACATGCCACCGATGTCCAGAATTGAGCGGATGAATAGTGACCAGCTAATGACCGCCATCACGTATGAATCGATTGCGGATGTTGGCGATATCACACCCAATGCTCAAATCTTCTACGAGATCGATTGTTCGAAACGAATGATGCGTGAGCTGAGTACAGCCATTGGCTCAATATCACGAGATACGCCGTTGAATTGGAAATATGTTCCGCCGGAGGGCAATGGTGCAAATCTGATCGCATTACTGTGTCCGAAATAAACTATAACAATCCGCACGCCCTCACCCGAAATTTGCTGCGCAAATTTCGACCTCTCCCGCTGCGCGGGAGAGGTATTCATGCCGACCTTCGCGGGCGGGGAGCGATCATTGCGCTCCGTTACCTCTCCCGCCTGCGGGAGAGGTCGAACGGCGCGGAGCGACGTTCGGGTGAGGGCCAAGCCGCGCGGTGAGGACTTCGACTATGCCCGAGACGTTCTCGTAGACGTCGGTGTTGGAGAATCGCAGCACCGTCCAGCCTTGCGATTCCAGAAATGCCGTGCGGCGGCGGTCGTATGCGATCTCGTCGTCCGTGCCGTGTGTTGCACCGTCGATCTCAATGACCAATTGCCCGCGGATGTGGGCGAAGTCGGCGATGTAGCTGCCGATCGGATGCTGGCGGCGGAATTTGAAGCCGTGGAGGTTGGCTTCGCGCAGCGTGTTCCAGAGGAGGGTTTCGGCGCGCGTCATGTCGCGACGGAGGGATTTGGCGCGGGGGCGGGAGGTGCGTTCGGTGTCGCGCATTGCTGCCCCCCAATTTAGACCGAGCGTGCCCTCACCCGAAAAATGCTGCGCATTTTTCGACCTCTCCCGCGGAGCGGGAGAGGTATTAGGTCAACGCCCAAACCAGCACCGCCTTCTGCGCGTGCAGGCGGTTCTCCGCTTCGTCGAACACCACTGAGTGCGGCCCGTCCATCACGTCGTCGCTCACTTCTTCGCCGCGATGCGCGGGCAAACAGTGCATGAAGATCGCGTCTTTGGCGGCGTGCGCCATCAGCCTTTCGTTCACCTGGTAGGGCTTGAGGAGATTGTGCCGCTGGCGGGTGGTGTCTTCGTCGCCCATCGAGACCCAGGTGTCGGCCACGACGCAGTCGGCGCCGGCCACCGCCGCCTCGGGGTCTTCCAGGAATTGCACCTTGGCGCCCGCCGCCTCCGCCCAGTCGCGCAGCGTCTCGCGCGGGGCGAGCTCTTTCGGGGTCGCGATGCGCAGGGTGAAGCCGAACAGGGCCGCGGCCTGCACCCAGCTCGCCTGCACATTGTTGCTGTCGCCGGTCCAGGCGACCACGCGGCCGGCGATCGAGCCCTTCTTCTCCTCGAAGGTCATCACGTCGGCCAGGACCTGGCAGGGATGGGTCAGCTTGGTCATGCCGTTGATCACCGGCACGCTCGCGTTCTCCGCCAGCTCGTGCAGCATGTCCTGGTCCAAAGTGCGGATCATGATCGCGTCGACATAGCGCGACAGCACGCGCGCGGTGTCGGCCATGGTCTCGCCGCGGCCGAGCTGCATCTCCGCGCCCGTGAGCATGATGGTCTTGCCGCCCAGCTGCTGCATGCCGACGTCGAAGGAGATGCGCGTGCGCGTCGACGGCTTGTCGAAGATCAACGCCAGCATCTTGCCGGCGAGCGGCTTGTCGGCATCTTCCACGCCGTGGGCCAAGCCGGCGCGTGCCGCCTTGCGCCGGCGCGCGGCGGCGATCAGGCCGTTCAGCGTGCCGGCGTCGAAATCGGCGAGGTCGAGGAAGTGCTTCACGTCCTTGACGCGTCCCGTCGGCGCGTTCATGCCGCCACCGTCGCGCTCTGCGCCGCCTTGGCCTCGAAATCGCGCGCGGCGCCGGAGAGGAGGCGGATGCCTTCGCGCACCTGATCCTCGTCGACGATCAGCGGCGGCAGGAGGCGCACGACATTCTCGCCGGCGCCGACGATGAGAAGGCCGTGCTGCCGCGCGGTGGCGACGAACTCCGTGTTGGGCACGCGCAGCTTCAGGCCCAGCATCAGGCCCTGGCCGCGCAATTCCTCGAACACGGTGGGATGCTCGGCGATCAGGCCCGCGAGCTGCTGGCGCAGGAAGCCGCCGATCTTCTGGACATGCTCGAGGAAGCCTGGTTCCAGCACCATGGCGATGGCTTCGGAGCCGACCGCCATGCCGAGCGGATTGCCGCCATAGGTCGAGCCGTGCGTGCCGGCCGTCATGCCCTTCGCCGCCTCGGCGGTGGCGAGGCAGGCACCGAGCGGGAAGCCGCCGCCGATACCCTTGGCCACGCACATGATGTCGGGGCGCACGCCGATCCATTCATAGGCGAAGAACTTGCCGGTGCGGCCGACGCCGCATTGGATCTCGTCGAAGATGAGGAGCAGGCCGCGATCGTCGCAGAGCTTGCGCAAGGCGCGGAGGAATTCCGGCGGCATCGGGTGAAGGCCGCCCTCGCCCTGGATCGGCTCGATCATCAGGGCGGCGGTCTCGGGTCCGATCACGGCTTCGAGGGCTTTCAGATCGTTAGGCGGCACCTGGTCGAAGCCTTCGACCTTGGGACCGAAACCTTCGAGATATTTCTCCTGGCCGCCGGCGGCAATGCCGGCGAGCGTGCGGCCGTGGAAGGCGCCGGTGAAGGTGATGATGCGGAAGCGCTCCGGGCGGCCGTTCACGAAGTGGTAGCGGCGCGCCATCTTGAAGGCGCATTCGCAGGCCTCGGCGCCGGAGTTGGTGAAGAAGACGGTGTCGGCGAAGGTGTTCTCGACCAGCGTCTTGGAGAGCGCCTCCTGCCCCGGCACGCGGTAGAGATTGGAGGTGTGCCAGAGCTTGCCCGCCTGCACCGTCAGCGCCGCGACCAGGCGCGGATGGGCGTGGCCGAAGGCGTTGACCGCGATGCCGGCGCCGAAATCCAGGTAACGCTTGCCGTCCTCGGCGTAGAGGTAGGGCCCTTCGCCCCGCACGAATGCGACATCGGCCCGGTTATAGGTCGGCAAAACCGAGGGAAACACTGGACTCTCCATGGGTTGGCGCTTGGGCCAAGTCCGCGCGCGCCGCCCGGTTTATCTACTCAAACCCCGAATCGGGCAAGCGAATGGCCCCCATGCGTGCGACTCGCCTTCTTGTGGACAAGGGGTTGGGATACCTCCGTGCCGCTTGTACGTTGTCACATGAGCGATACGATATCTTGTGGCCTGAGCCATGAGGAACCCGTGAACACCCAATTGATGAACTGGTCCGACGACCGGGTCGAGCAGCTCAAGAATCTCTGGACCGAGGGGCTGTCCGCCAGCCAGATCGCCCGCGCCCTGGGCGGCGTCACCCGCAATGCCGTGATCGGCAAGGTGCACCGGCTCGGCCTGGCCGGACGCGCCAGCCCGTCGCGGACCGAGCGGCCGCGCCTGCCGATGGCGCCGAAGGTCTCGCTGCGCAGCCACACCCCGCCCGCCCCGGTGGTCGAGGAGGATCCCCTGACCTTCAGCGACGGCAGCCATGCCACCGTGCTGACGATCAACGACCGGATGTGCCGCTGGCCGATCGGCGATCCGAGCGCGGACGAATTCCACTTCTGCGGGCGCAACCCGAAGAGCGGCTCGCCCTATTGCGAGGCGCATGCCCGCAAGGCCTACCAGCCGCAACAGCAGCGGCGGGACAGAGGTCGGATGGCGGGCTGACGCCCGCGGGGGGGCCGGATGGCCGGTTAAGTTCCAGTGGCTTTGTGCTAAGCTTCGCGGCATGAACAAGCGTGTCGCGAAGCCCAAGCGCAAACTGCCGCTGGCCCCGGACGGCGACGTCACGGATGCGCAGATCGAAAAATTCCCGCGCGACAGGCACGACTCGATCGCCGAGAAATTGCAGGAAGCGCGCGACAGCATCGCGCGCGGCGACGTGGCGCCGATGCCTCCCCTGGAGGAGCTTCTGAAGGATGCGCGACGCTTTCACAGGTCGCGCAGCTGACCGGTGGTGGCGCCTCGGATACTTCGTACCTCCGACGCCGACCGCGATATGGTGGAGATCTGGTCCTATATCGCGACCGACAATTCCTTCGAAAGCCACGGGACGACTTATGACCTCCATCTACGAATTCTCGGCGAAGACGCTGCAGGGCAACGACGTCTCGCTGGCCGAGTATCGCGGCAAGGCGATGCTGATCGTCAACACCGCCTCCAAATGCGGGTTCACGCCGCAATATGAGGGGCTGGAGAAGCTCTACCGCGAGCGTCGGGCCGACGGGCTCGTGGTGCTGGGCTTTCCGTGCAACCAGTTCGGCGCGCAGGAGCCGGGAAGCGAGGCGGAGATCGGTGCCTTCTGCCAGATCAATTACGGCGTGAGCTTTCCGATGTTCGCCAAGATCGACGTCAACGGGCCGCGGACGCATCCGCTCTATGAATTCCTCAAGCACGAGAAGGCCGGCATCCTGGGCACGCGGAACATCAAGTGGAATTTCACCAAATTCCTGGTCGACCGCGCCGGCCAGGTGGTCGGCCGCTTCGCGCCGACGACCAAGCCCGAGGATATCGAAAAGGCCATCGCGAAGGTCATCTGAGATGCGCGAGCGCTGGCAGCGCGGCGTGCCGCCGCTTTCGCCGGGCGCGGAGGCGGTCGCGGCGATGGTGCGGGAGGCCGTGCCCGGCGCGCGCGTCGCCGGCTTCGCGGCGCTCGACGGCGGGCTCCTGAACACCAATCTCCGCGTCGATCTCGAAGGCGGGCGCGTTCTCCTCAGGCTCTACCAGCACGACCCGGCGCAGGCCGGAAAGGAAGCGGCGATCGCGCGCCGGCTGCATGGGCTCGTGCCGGTGCCGCGCTATCTGCATCTGGGAATGCGGGACGGTCAGCGCTTCGCGGTGCTCGAATGGGTCGCGGGCGAGCCGCTGCATCGGGTGCTGGAAGATGCGGAGGCGCGCGTGGCGCTGGGGCGCGAGACCGGCGCGGTGCTGGCGCGCATCCATGGCGTGCATTTCGCGCAGTCCGGATTCCTCGACGCCCGGCTCGAGATCGTCCGGCCCTTTGTCGCGGACAAGGCGTTCCTGGTCGACTATCTGCGCGGTTCGCTGGTCGAGGGCGGCGGGGCGCGCTTCGTGCCGCGCGAACTGGTCGACGCGGTGATGGCCTATGCCGAGCGCTACGGCGACCTGGCATGGGGCGGGCCGCATTGCCTGGTCCATAGCGATTTCAACGGCACCAATATCCTGGTGCGCGACGGCCGCATCGTGGGCGTGCTGGACTGGGAGTTCGCCTTCGCCGGCCCGCCTTCGGCGGATTTCGGCAACCTGATGCGCAACCATCCGCACGAAGATTTCCTGGGCGCGGTCGAGGCCGGCTATCGCGATAGCGGCGGCCATTTGCCCGGCAATTGGCGCAGGCTGGCGGGCGTCACCGACCTGATCGCCTGGGCGGACATGCTGCAGCGGCCGCGCGTCGATCCGGCGGTGGTCGAAGACGCGCTGCGATCGATGCGGGAGACGGTGTCGGCGCGGTAGGCCTTTGGCTGGCCGCCCAGTCCCCTGGGTGCCCGCCTTCGCGGGCATGACAGCGATTGGATGTCTTTGAGCCATTTTCATTCAAAAAACCGTCATCGCCCGCTTCATGCGGGCGACCCAATTTGGCCGCGAGAAAAATGGGTTGCCCGGACAAGCCGGGCAATGACGACTTTTATGAAGGTAGCGTCACGCCGAAACGTCTCTAATTCGCGGCGACGGCGTCGTCGAGGGAGTAGCCGGCGGAGCGGACGGTGCGGATCGGATCCTTCACGCCCTCGATATTCAGCGCCTTGCGCAGGCGGCCGACATGGACGTCGACCGTGCGCGCCTCGACATAGACGTCGGAGCCCCATACCGCGTCGAGCAACTGCTCGCGGGAGAAGACCCGGCCGGGATGCTGGATCAGGTGGTCGAGCAGCTTGTACTCCGTCGGCCCCAGATGGACTTCCTTGCCGGCGCGGCGCACGCGGTGGGCGGCGCGGTCCATCTCGATGTCGCCGATGGCGACGGTGTCGGGCGCGAGCGACGGGCGGATGCGGCGCATCACGGCGCGCAGGCGGGCCAAGAGCTCGGTCATCGAGAAGGGCTTGGTGAGATAATCGTCGGCGCCGGTGTCGAGGCCGCGGATGCGATCGCTTTCCTCGCCGCGCGCGGTCAGCATGATGATGGGGACGTTGCGGGTCTCCTGGCGGCCGCGCAAGCGGCGGCAGACCTCGATGCCGGAAAGCTGCGGCAGCATCCAGTCGAGCAGGACGAGGTCGGGCTTTTCTTCCGAGGCGACCAGCAGCGCTTCCTCGCCGTCGCGCGCCTCGAGCACGCGGTAGCCCTCGCGCTCCAGATTGTAGCGCAGCAGGGTGACGAGGGCGCCTTCGTCTTCGGCGACCAGAACGGCGGGCTTGAGGCTCATGCTTTCCTCTCGAAGGGCACGTTCGTCTCGCTGGTGGTGTCGGCCTTGGGACGATTGGACGAGAGGTGGTCGGCGCGGACCATGTGATAGACGACTTCGGCGATGTTGGTGGCGTGGTCGCCGCTGCGCTCGATGTTCTTGGCGATGAAGAGAAGGTGCGTGGACGAGCCGATGGTGCGCGGGTCTTCCATCATGTAGGTCAGGAGCTCGCGGAACAGGCTGTTGTAGAGCTCGTCGATCTCGCCGTCCTGGCGCCACACCGCTTCGGCGGCCTCGGCGTTACGGTCGGAATAGGCGTCGAGCACCTGCTTGAGCTGCGACAGCGCCACCTTGCCCATGCGGGCGAGCGAGGCGGTCAGGCGGATCGGCGGCTCCCGGTTCAAGACGATGGCGCGCTTGGCGATGTTCTTGGCGAGGTCGCCGATGCGCTCCAGCTCGGACGCGATCTTGATCGCGGCCAGGGTCTCGCGCAGGTCGACCGCCATGGGCTGGCGCAGCGCCAGGAGCTTGAGGGCCTTGTCCTCGATCTCGGTCTGCAGCGCATCGATGCGCTTGTCGCCGCCAACCGCGCCCTCGGCGAGGTCGGTGTCGCGCTTGGCCACCGCGTCGACGGCGGCGGCGAACTGCGCCTCGGCCAGCCCGCCCATCTGCGCGATGGACGCGGACAATCCTTCGAGCTGCTCGCTGAAGGCCTTAACCGTATGATCGCTCATATTTTCCGTCCGCGTGGCGCAACCGGTGCTTAGCGCCCCAGCCGCATGGATATGCGACAGTTATATAACACTTATGCGACAGCAGTGTCCGGCGGGCGGGCGGCGATGGGCAAGAGCACGGTAAACGTGCTTCCTTCGCCGGCTTTGCTCTCGATCGTCAGGCGGCCCTGGTGACGATTTACGATGTGCTTGACGATGGCGAGGCCGAGGCCGGTGCCGCCCTTTTCCCGGCTGCGCTTCACATCCACCCGGTAGAACCGCTCGGTGAGTCGCGGAATGGCGTCCTGGGGGATGCCCTCGCCGTCGTCCCGCAGGCTGACGGCCAGCATGGAGGCGGCGCCGCGGCCGCCCGAGACGGGGGCCGGCGCGATGGTCACCCAGACATGGCCGCCGGTGCGGCCGTATTTGATCGCATTGTGGATCAGGTTCTGGAAAAGCTGGATCAGCTCGTCGCGCTCGCCGGTCACGGGCGGCAGGCCGGGCGCGGCGGTCAGCACCAGCGCGATGCCGTCGATCTGGGCGAGCGGGCTGAGCGCGGCGAAAGCCTCGCGCACGATGGCTTCCAGCGAGACGCGGCCGGAGGGGCGGACATGTTCGTTGAGCTCGATGCGCGTGAGCGAGAGCAGGTCCTCGATCAGCCGGCGCATGCGGCCGGCCTCCACGCTCATGATGTCGAGGAAGCGGTCACGGGCCTGGGCGTCGTCGCGGGCATGGCCCTTGAGCGTGTCGATGAAGCCGGACACCGCGGCCAGCGGCGTGCGCAGCTCATGGCTGGCATTGGCGACGAAATCGGCCCGCATCTGCTCGGTCCGCTTGGCGGCGGTCAGGTCGTGCAGCAGCAGCGTGGTGACGGGCGGCTGCGACGACAGGCGGCGAACATAGGCCTGGTAGTGCCGCTCCACCGGCACGGGAATGATGAACTCGACCGAGGAATCCTCGCCGCTCGCGCTCGTGTGGCTGACTGCCTCCAGCACCGCGGGCGTGCGCAGCAGGAGCGAGATGTGCTTGTTCTCGGGCCCGATGCCGATGACAGTCTGCATCGCGCCATTGGCGAACAGGACGCGGCCGCTTTCGTCCAGCAGCATCAGGGGATCGGGGAGATGGGCGAGCACCTCGCGCGCCAGGGGGCTGAGAAGGCCGGCCGCGGCGCCGCCGAGCTCCGACCGCTGCTCCAGCAGGCGCCGGCCTTCGCGCGCCAGGAAGGTGGCGACCAGCGCCACCACGGTCAGGCCGCCGGCGAAGACCCACAGATCCGTCTTGCCGCGCCAGAGCAGCACGGCGGCGCCGAGCACGACCCCGGCCAGCCCCGGCCAGAGATAACGCGCGACGTCGGTCCAATAGGTTTGTGTACGGTCCATGCGGCCCTTGCAAAGCGGCCATCATAGCCGCTTTCGTGACGGTTTGTTCGTGCGCGCGCGCAGTCACTGATCCGTTCACAGATATTGCAATGCATCGAGCGACCGTCACGGTCCGCGCATGCGACGGACGACACCGCTCTTATCGGGTCGTCAGGCGTGTTTCCGTTCGTGGTCGAGCAGCCAGCGCTTGCGTTCGAGCCCGCCGCCGTAACCGGTGAGAGAACCATTGCCGCCCAGGACGCGATGGCAAGGCACGACGATGGCGATCGGGTTTGCGCCGTTTGCAAGGCCGACCGCGCGCGTCGCGGCCGGCTTGCCGAGCGCCTTGGCCAGCGCGCCATAGCTTGTCGTCGTGCCCGCCGGGATTTTTCGCAAGGTGGTCCAGACCGCGTGCTGGAACGGCGTGCCGGCGGGGCCGGTCGCGAGCGCGTCCACGGCGCCAAGGTCGCCGTCGAAATACCGGGCGAGCGCGGAAGCGAGGCCGGACGGATCGCGCCTTTCGGTCAACGCGCCGAAGCGGCGGGCGAAAGCGGGGCGCCAGCGTTCGGGCTTGTCGCCGAATTCGAGCAGGCACAGCCGTCCTTGCGCGTCGGCAACGAGCAGGAGTTCGCCGATCGGCGTGGCGAGGCGGTCGAGGAACAGCGTCTCAGGCAGGCTCGGCATCGGCGGTCCACAGATGCTGCGCGGCATAGGCGCGCCAGGGGCGCCAGGATTCGGCGCGCGCCAGAAGCGCTTTCGGAGTCGGGCGCCGGCCCTTCTCGGCGACCAGCGGACTGCGCAGCAGCGCCACGTCGGCGGCGGGGAAGGCGTCGCTGTCGCGCAGCGCGCGCAGCGCCCAATATTGCGCGGTCCAGGGACCGAAGCCGGGCAGCGCGAGCAGGCGCGCGACGGTCTCGTCATAGGAGCCGGCCGGCTCGATCAGCTTCGGATCGGCGGCCACGGCCTGCGCCAGCGCACCGAGCGCCGCGATGCGCGCCCTGGGCATGCCGAGCGCGGAGAGATCGGTGCGCGCCAGCCGCGCGGCGGAGGGGAAGACGCGCGCGAGACGCTCGTCGCCGCTGAGCTCCGGCGCGATGTCGGAGCCTGCGAGCTCCACGATGCGGACCGCGAGGCGGCGGGCGCCGGTGACGGCGATCTGCTGGCCGAGGATGGCGCGCACCGCGAGCTCGAAGGCGCACCAGGCGCCCGGCGTGCGCAGGCCCGGGCGGCGCGCGATCAGCGGCGCCAGGGCGCTGTCGCCCGACAGATGCGCGCCGATGGCCTGGATGTCGGCGTCGAGATCGAAGAGGCGCCTGAGGCGCGCGACGATGGCGAGCAGCGCGGCAACGCGCGGAAAACGGATCGTGGCGCGCAGATGGCCGCGGCCGGGCTCGACAAGGATGCTGCCGAAGACGCCGTCGATCTCGATGGTGCGGGCATAGCGGCCGTTCTCCACCAGCTCGACGCCCGCGATGGACCGCGCGGCGAGGAAGGCGAGGATCGCGTCCCAGTCGTAGGGCGCGCGATAGCCCAGGCGCAGCGTGACGCTCGACAGCGCGGCCGGCGCGCGGCGGCGCAATTCGCTGGGCGAGCGGCGATAGAGCTTCCGGAACGTGTCGTTGAAGCGGCGGACTGAGCCGAAGCCGGCGGCGTCGGCGACCGCCGCCATCGGCAGCCGCGTCTCCTGGATCAATTGCTTGGCGAAGAGGACGCGGCGGGTCTGCGCCACCGCGACGGGCGACGCGCCCAGATGCTTGTCGAACAGGCGGCGAAGCTGGCGCTCGCCGACGCCGAGCCGCTCGCACAGGGCGGGCAGCGGATCGCCGTCGAGCCCGCCTTCGGCGATCAGCGCGAGCGCGCGCGAGACCGTGTTGGAGGTGCCGCGCCACGCCGCGGCATCGGGCGAGATCTCCGGCCGGCAGCGCAGGCAGGGACGAAAGCCCGCCGCCTGCGCCGCGGCGGCGCTGGGCCAGAAGGTGACGTTCTGCCGCCTGGGCGTGCGGGCGGGACAGATCGGGCGGCAGTAGATGCCGGTCGTCTTCACGCCGACGAACAGCCTTCCGTCGAAGCGGGCGTCGCGCGTCGCGAGCGCGCGGTAGCAGACGTCGTGCGGCGGCATTTCCATGTCGCGCATCATGGACCAAAGCGCCGGCGCGGTGTGGCCATTTTCGGACGCCATAGACGTCCGGGTCCGTTCGCGAATGCGGCGCGGCGCGGTGCTGTTGACACGCCTTGTTCCGTACCACACCTTCTAAAGCGAAGATCGCGCGGTTGATCGCTTGAGCGTTCGCAAGGCGTTTCCCTTAAGGCAATCTTACGGCCCCGCACGCGATATCCCAATTGCCTGACGATCCGCCGGCCTCAACGAAGGCAGGCGGGAGAGAACGACAGCCGGCGCCGAGCCGGACGGGAGGAGAGAAAGGATGGCGGATGCGGCCCCGCGCCTCGGGCTCGGCACAAAGCTCGTCTTCGGCTTCGGCTCGATCGCGTTCGGCACCAAGGATTTCGGCTTCGCGACGTTCCTGCTCATCTTCTACAATCAGGTGCTGGGGCTTTCCGCGACGCTGGTCAGCTTCGCGATCATGGTCGCGCTGTTCGCCGACGCGGTGTTCGATCCGTTGATCGGCGAGATATCGGACAATTGGCGCTCGCGGCTGGGCCGCCGCCATCCCTTCATGTACGGCGCCGCACTGCCGATCGCGGTGTTCTATTTCCTCCTGTGGAATCCGCCGCAATGGCACGGCGCGGCCTTGTTCGGCTATCTCGTGGTGACGGCGATCCTCGTGCGCATGGCCATCGCCTGCTATGAAATCCCGAGCGCCGCGCTGGCGCCGGAGCTGTCGCCCGACTACGACCAGCGCACCTCGCTGATGGCGTTCCGCTGGCTGTTCGGCGCGGTCGGCGGCGGCGTCACCGTCGTGATCGCGCTCGGCTTCTTCATGGTCGCGACCAAGGCGCAGCCGACCGGCATCCTCAACCGCGGCGGCTATTTCTCCTACAGCGTCATGGCGGCGCTGGTGATGATGGCCTCCATCCTGGTCTCGGCCTGGGGCACGCATTCGCGCATCAAATACATGCGGCAGATCCCGCCACGCCCGCGCCCCAGCCTCGGCCAACTCGCGCGCGAGATGTTCGAGAGCCTGTCGCACCGCTCGCTCCTGATCGTGACGCTGGCGAGCCTGTTCAGCGGCATGGCGGGCGGGCTGGGATCTTCGCTCAACACCTATTTCGGGACCTATTTCTGGCGGTTCAGCCCGCAGCAGCTCACGGTGATCGGCCTGGGCGCGCTCTTGGCCGCGCTGATCGCGGTCGGGCTGGCGCCGGCGGTGTCGGCGCGGCTCGACAAGCGCAGGGGCTTCGTCGTCATGGCGTTCGCCTCGCTGTTCGTCAACAACATCACCATGACGCTGAAGCTGCTTGGCCTGTTGCCGCCGGACGGCTCGAACGCGCTGCTGCTCGCCTTCTTCGTCACCATCACGGTCGGGATCGCCTTCACGATCACGGCCGGCATCCTGATCTCCTCGATGATCGCCGACATCGTCGAGGACAGCGAGATCAAGACCGGGCGACGGTCTGAGGGGCTGTTCTCGGCCTCGCTCAGCTTCGTCAACAAGGCGACGTCGGGGCTCGGCATCCTGATGGCCGGGGCGCTCATCGACATCGTGCATTTTCCGACCCATGCGGCGCCGGCGACCATCGAGGCCGTCGCGCCGCATGCGGTGCGCAACCTGGTGCTGCTCTACATGCCGATCCAGATCGCGCTGTGGATCGTCGCCTTCACGCTGATCGGCGGCTACCGCATCGACCGCAAGACGCATGAAAGCAACCTGGCGCGCCTCGCCCAGGCGGCCGCGCTGGCGGAGGTTTCGCCGCTGGCCGCCATCGTCCCCGGCGGCGCGGAAGACGCGGGCGATATCCCGCTCGCGGCGCGGGCCGCATCGAACCAACCTTGAGAACGGAACCCATGGACACCAAACCGATCGCCGATACCGCTCGCCTGCAGCGCGAGGTCGGCAGCCTGCGCACCAAGCTGTTCTACGGCTTCGGCTCCATCGCCTTCGGCATCAAGGACAACGGTTTCCAGACCATCCTCCTCTTGTTCTACAACCAGGTCATGCACCTGCCGCCCGGCAAGGTCGCCGGCATCCTGTTCGCGGCCTTGTGCATCGACGCGCTGTTCGATCCGATCATCGGGCAATTCTCCGACAACCTGCATACGCGCTGGGGACGGCGCCATCCCCTGCTCTACCTTTCGGCCTTGCCGGTCGCCGTCAGCTATCTTCTCCTATGGAACCCGCCGCATTGGAGCCAGGACGCGCTTCTGATCTATCTCTTCATCGTCGCGGTCGTGGTGCGCACCTTCATCAGCTTCTACGAGATCCCGAGCTCCGCGCTGAACCCCGAACTGACCGACGATTACGACCAGCGCACCGCGCTGTCGGCCTATCGCGTGTTCTTCGCCTGGACCGGCGGGATGACGATGTACCTGCTGGCGCTCGGCGTCTTCTTGAGGCCCGACTCGACCCACAAGGTCGGTCAGCTCAACGAGACCGGCTATACGCATTACGGCATCCTCGCCGCGCTGCTGATGTTCGCGGCGATCCTGATCTCGGCCTGGGGCACGCACAGATTCATCCCCATCCTGCGCCAGCCGCCGGCGCGCGCGCCGTCGCTCTGGGAATATGCCAGGCAGATGCTGGCGACGATGAACAACCGCGCCTTCCTGATCCTGATGCTGGCGCAGGTCGCGTTCGGCGCGGCCACCGGCCTGGTCTTCGCCATGGCGATCTACCTGGCGACCTATTTCTGGGAGCTTCCCAGCGACAAGATCGTGATCCTGGGCTTCGGCACCGTCGTCGCCTTCTTCCTCGCCTTCCTGATCGCGCTGCCGGTCGCCAAGCGGCTGGGCAAGCGCATCGGCGCGGTCACGCTGTTCGCGTGCGGCCTGTTCATCTCGATCTTCCCGATCCTGCTGCGCCTGCTCGGCCTGTTCTGGGCGAACGGCTCGCCCGTCCTGGTGCCGGCGCTGTTCCTGTTCGCCGTGCTGTCCGGCGCGATGACCATCGCCAGCTCGATCCTGATGTCGGCGATGCTGGCCGACGTGGTCGAGGACAGCGAGCTCAAGACCAAGCGGCGCTCCGAGGGCCTCTTCTTCGCCGGATCGAGCTTCATGGCGAAGGCGGTGTCGGGGCTCGGCATCCTGCTCTCAGGGCTTCTGCTCGGGCTCGTCGGCTTTCCCGACAATGCGGTGCCCGGACATGTCGATCCCGCCGTCATCCGCAACATGGCGCTCGTCTACCTGCCGTCGGTGGTGCTATTGTACGGGCTGGGCATCCTCGTCATCTCTCGCTTTCCGATCGACCGCCGGGACCATGAGGAGAACCTGCGCAAGCTCGCCGCCGAGGCCGAGCACGTGCCCGCTTCGGAGCATCCTTGAGCAGCGCCACCGACCGCTACAACAAGAAGAAGGAAGCAATCCTGGCGGCGGCGGCCGGCATCCTGAACCGGCGCGGCGTGCGCGGCATGACGCTGGCCGACGTGGCGGCGAGCGTCGATCTGATCACCACCAGCGTCACCTATTATTTCAAGAAGAAGGAAGACCTCGCGGTCGCCTGCTATCTCAGCGGCATCGAGCGCTTCGACGCGCTGATCGCCGCGGCGCTGGGCGAGGAAGACCCGCCGCGCCGGCTGTTGAAATTCCTCGACCTCTATCTGGCGCTGCACCGGCGCATCCGCGAGGGCGACGAGGCGCCGATCGCGGTGTTCAACGACATCCGCGCCCTGAAGGAGCCGCATCTGCCGGTCGTGGCCAAGGCCTATGCGCCGTTCTTCCGCAAGGTGCGCGCGCTATTCAAGGCGCCGGGCTATGAGTGGCTGGACCGACGCATGTCGACGGCGCGCACGCATATGCTGCTGGAGCAGATCTACTGGTCCGTCACCTGGCTGCCACGCCACGACCTCGACGATTACGGGCGGGTGCGCGACCGCATGTTCGATATCCTGGCGCATGGCGTGGCGCCGCGTGGGGCGGTGTGGCGGCCGTCGCGGCTGCCCGAATTGCCGCCGCCGGACGACGCGCAGGAGGGCCAGCGCCAGACCTTCCTCACCGCCGCGACCAAGCTGATCAACCAGCGCGGCTATCGCGGCGCCTCGGTCGAGAAGATCTCCGAGCAGCTGAACGTCACCAAGGGCTCGTTCTATCACCACAACGACGCGAAGGACGACCTGGTGGTCGAGTGCTTCGCGCGCAGCTTCGAGGTCATGCGCCGGGTGCAGTCGGCGGCGCTGGCGGAGGGCGGCGACTATTGGCACAAGATCTCGTCCGCCGCCGCGACGCTGGTCGAGTTCCAGCTGTCGGAGCGCGGGCCCCTGCTGCGCTCCTCGGCGCTGAGCGCCCTGCCCGAGCCGATGCGGCGAAAGATGGTCGAGCGCGCCAACCGCGTCTCGGAGCGCTTCGCGGCGATGATCAGCGACGGCGTGGCGGACGGCTCGATCCGCGCGGTCGATCCCTACATCGCGGCGCAGATGCTGAACGCGACGCTGAACGCGGCGTCGGACCTGCCCTTCACGATCCCCGATGTGGCGGCCTCCGAGGCGCCGGCGCTGTACGCCAAGCCGATGCTGATGGGCGTGTTTTCGCGGTGAATTTCCTCCCCCGCTGTTGCGGGAGGTGCTGAGAGAGCGAAGCGAACGAAGCGGAGGGGGCCTGTGCGGGGCGGCCCCCCTCCGTCACGCCTTCGCTGATGGGGTGGACGGCCCCTCCTTACGACATCGATGTGCCAAGGTGTGGCCGTTTCAGGACCCACACGGGAAGGAGCCGCCCCATGCAAGTTAGCACGATCGGATTGGATATTGCGAAGTCGGTGTTTCAGGTACACGGCGTTGATGGCGCCGGCGCCGTGGTCGTTCGTCAGCGCCTGGCGCGCAGCCGGGTTCTCGCGTTCTTCGAGCGGCTCCCGCCCTGCCTGATAGGGATCGAAGCGTGCGGCACGGCCCACCATTGGGCACGGCAGCTCACGGCGCTGGGCCACGAGGTGCGGCTGATGCCGGCGCACTATGTGAAGCCTTATGTGAAGCGGCAGAAGAACGACGCCGCCGATGCCGAGGCGATCTGCGAGGCGGTGACGCGGCCGACCATGCGGTTCGTGCCGATCAAGACGCCGCAGGCCCAGGCTTTGGCATTGGTCCATCGGGTCCGCACCCAGCTGGTGGGCCAGCGTACCGCCATGCTCAATGCCCTTCGAGCCGGTCTGGCCGAGTTCGGCATCGTGTCCGCGCAAGGGCAACGCGGCGCCAACGAGATCCTCAAGATCGCCCAGGCCGGCGACGCCCGCATTCCGGAGCTTGCGCGCGATGTCTACGCCATGATGGCCGCTGCCATCCGAGCCGTCGAGGCGCGCCTCGTCGGCCTCGACCGCAAGATCGCCGCCGACACCGAGACGAACGAAGCCTGCAAACGCTTGCGCACGATCCCGGGCGTCGGACCGATCACCGCCAGCACGGTCACGGCGTTGGCAGGCGATGTCTCGCGCTTCGCCTCGGGCCGCGATTTCGCCGCCTGGGTCGGGTTGACGCCCAAACAGGACTCCTCCGGCGGAAAGACCAGGCTCGGCCGCATCACCAAGGCCGGCGACCGGACCTTGAGGACCCTCTTCGTGATGGGTGCCTTTGCCATGATCCGGCGCGCACGGACCGATCCCGAAAAGGCCTCGCCCTGGCTGCTCTCGCTGCTCGGCCGCAGGCCGGCACTCGTCGCCGCCGTCGCCCTCGCCAACAAAATGGCCCGTATCGTCTGGGCGATCCTGGTCAAAGGCGGAACCTACCGCAGGCCCCTCACCGCATAGGGCACACGCAATTCCCGGGGCGCAAACCGCTCCGGGAAGGCAGGGAAATGCTTGAGCCATGACGACGAACCGGTCGAGCCGGGGACCGCTCAATTCGCAAAGCGCAAGGAGCCTTCGAGCCCGCTTCGCTGATGGAATGGCGCGTCCGCGGATTTCATCAGGGCCAGCGGTCCGCGTACCGCACCAAAAGGCCGTACACATGACCGCATCCACCGCTCCCGTCACAGCCCAAAATCTCCTTGCCAAACCGGGGCCGTCCACACATGCGCTACGCTAAGTGCAGGATTTTGCGTCCTCTCCCGCTCGCGGGAAAGGTTAGTGAGGGCAAGAGACAAGCAGTTCCGCGAGTGTCGCGGCGCATTCGTCGTCCCAGCGTCCGTCGATCTCGGCGGGGCGGAAACGGCGCTGGAAGGCGGTGACGACCGCACCCAGCGGAACGTCCGTGTGCGGAGGGATGCCGTAGCCGAATTTCGCAAGATCGGAGGCGGCGAGGGCCCCCTCCACCGCTTCGCGGTTCCCCTCCCCCGCAACGGCGGGGGAGGAAAGAGGCTTTCCGGGCCACAGGCCGATGCCGTATTCGGCGAGGTGCCGCCAGGGGAAGAACTCGCCGGGGTCCATCTTGCGCGCCGGGGCGACGTCGGAATGGCCGAGCACGCGGTGCGGCGGAATCGGATGGCGCTTCAGGATGCCGCTCGCCAGATCGATCAGGGCCGCGATCTGCGCGTCGGGGAACGGCTCATAGCCGAATTCGTGGCCGGGATTGACCAGTTCGATCCCGATGGAGCGCGCGTTGACGTTGGTTTCCCCTGCCCAATACGAGACGCCGGCGTGCCAGGCGCGGCGCTCTTCCGCGACATGGGCATAGACGCGGCCGTCGCGGCCGATGGTGTAGTGCGCCGAGACCTTCGCCGCCGGATCGCACAGCCGCGCCAGCGCCTCGTCCGCCGTCTTCATACCGGTGTAGTGCAGCACCAGGATGTCGACGCTCGCGCCGGCGGGCCGCGCGTCATGGTTCGGCGAAGGACAGGAGACGAGTTTCAGACTCATGGCCGTTCAGGCGTGGTCGTGGCCGCCGACGCGGCCGGGTCGCCAGTAACCTTCGGCGCAAGTCTGCTCCTTGCCAAGGCCCCGCGCGATCAGGCGCTGGCGGATGGCGCGCACGCTCGAGGTTTCGCCGAGGATATAAGCGTGGCCGCGCCCCTTCGGCAGGGCGAAGGCCTCCACCGCGTCGTAGAGGAGGCGGCTCGGGCCGGGCGGGACGCCGTTGCGCGAGAGCCAGGTGACGGCGGCGCCTCGCGGCGCCTCCTGCCGGTCCCGGTCGTCGGCGATCTCGATGAAGGCGTGCGCCTGCGCGCCGGAGTCGAGGCCTTCGAGCATCGCGAAGATCGCGGGGATCGCGGTCTCGTCGCCGGTGAAGAGATGCCAGTCGGCGTCGTGGATATAAGTATGGCCGCGCGGGCCGGCGGCGTTCAACAGGTCGCCCGGCTCGACCGCGTCAAGCCAGCGGCCGGCGGGGCTCGCGCCATGGCGCACGAAATCGATCGCGAGCGTGGTGCCGGCAATGTCGCGGATCGTGTAGTGGCGGCGCGCGATCTCGCCGCCGGCGAGCGGCAGCTCCAGCACCAGGTCCTGGCCGCGCTTCCAGACGAGGTCGCCGAGCGCGGGACAGGTGAAGGTCACCCGCGTCATGCGCGGGGTTAGCTGGCGCTTGTCCTGCACGGTCAACGGCCAGAGGGGGCGGCCCTTGCGCGAGAGATAGAGCGCGAGCTGCGAGAAGGCGGAGGGGGATTCGGCGACGGTCATTCGGTCGGTCTCTATTCTGTTGTCCTTCCCGCGAAGGCGGGAATCCAGTCTGGGTCGCGGGGCGGCACTGGATGCCCGCTTGCGCGGGCATGACAGTGTTGGTGTTGAAGGGGAACTACACGAAGATCCGGTAGGCGACGACCTCGCCATTGGCGCGTTTGAGGGAAAATTCCGCGCCGGCTTCGTGCTCCTGCACCAGCGCCTCGAACAGGCGCAGGGCGTTGCGGATCACTTCGGCGTAGGAGGCGGCCTCGGTCTTCTCCTTCAGCTTTTGCAGGCGCTCCATCGCCTGGGGGGGCAATTCGAGCTGGACGCGGGTGGTGGTGCGTTCGCCGGTTTCCATGGCGTCGGCGGCGGCGCGCATGGCCTCCGCGGCGGCGCCATGAAAGCGGTGACCGTGACGATGTCTCATTTCAGATCCTTTTCGGCCGGATCGCGGGGCTTCTCGACGGAGGCCTGCGGCGCGGGCGGCGGGGTGGTGACGGGGCGCGCATAGTCGCGCGGGCCGCAATCCAGGGGATCGTGGCCGAAATGGTGATAGGCCGCGAACAGCAGGGCGAGCGCGGCCAATCCCACGATGATGTAGCCGATATGGCTAAGGGCGAACACGATCAGCGCGATCGCCGCGACGATCCCGACAAGCCGCCAGGGCCCATGTCCAAAAAAAAACGGATGACCATAGGGGCCGGCTTCGGGGCCATAGCGGTATTCGTCGCGCCATTGGCGGCGCTGGACGCGCCACTGTTCCTTCCATTCGTGGCGACGGCGGCGCCATTCCTCGCGGCCGGCGCGCCAGGCTTCGCGCTGGGCGCGATGGGCATCGCGGCGGCGCTTCCATTCCTCGAATTCGGCGCGGTCGTCTTCAGGGGTGCGTGGGGTTTCGCCGGCGGCGGACTTGGCCGCGCCGTCGTCGAGCGGAAATTCATCGCCGACGCCCACTCCGATTTTGCTCATGAAAAACTCCTGTCTTTGAGCCGGCCCTGTCTGCGGGCCTTGTGATCATCATAAAGTCATCAAAGGCTCGTTCGTCAAGGGGAGTCATCAAATAATCATCATAGGATTATGTTCCATAATGGCGCAGGAGATAGGCGGTGGCGGAAAGAAGGATCATCGCGGCGCCGAGCGCGAACACGCCGGCCCAGAAAACAAGGGCGAAAGGCGCGAGCTGCTGCAGCGCCGCGACCATGAGCGCGGCACCCAGACTCAAGAAGAACCACAGCCATCCCAAGGTCATGCCTTGAGAGTATGTGAATATAGTCCCAATATCAAGCGCTGCCGGGGCCTAGCGGTCCGAATGGTCGATGAGATGACGGGCGGCGCAGAGCGGGTCGACCGTGACGGCCACGCCGCCATTCGCGCCGGGACCCGGGACGGTGCCCGCGCAATCGATCTGGGAGGGCGCGCGGCGCGCCGACAGATCGGCCTGCCAGCGCGCCGATTGCAGCGCCGAGTCGCGTGGCGTCGCGCCCGGATAGGGTGCTTCGAAGCCGATGGCGGCCATCAGCGCGCCGCAACGCTTGCGCTCGTCCGGCGCGAGCCTGGCGAGATTGTCCGGCGCGCAATCGAACAGCGAATGGGCGAGGGCGTTCTCCACCGGCGGCGGCAGCGTGATCGCGGTCGACGGCGCGTAGCGGAACAGCGGCCGGGAGCGGGCGGGCGCCGTCTGCGGCGGCTCGATCCGCCGCGGCAGGCGCGGCGCCACCGGATGGAAGAGGAAGAACATCTCGCGCGGCGTCGGCGCCAGCGCGGCCGGCCCCGATTGCGACGACAGGACGAAGACGATGAAGGTGCCGTGCAGCGCGACCACGGCAATCGCGGCGAGCACGCGCGGCAGGCGCCACCAGGGCGCGGGGTATTGCGTCGACGGCTCCGGCGCCATCTTGCCCTTCCAGCCCCCGCCGGATGGGCGATTATAGGCGCAGGATCAAACGGTTGCCAAGGGTAGGGATAATATCGCAGGGGCGCGGCGCGGAACCGTTTGTGCGGCGCACCGTTCCCGCCTCAGAGGTATCGAGATGGCACAGTTCACCCTGATCGTGCGCAGCGGCGAAGCCGTGATGCGCGACCCGAAGGTCTATCACTTCCCGACCGCGCAGGACGCGCGCGACGCGACGGTGGAGACGGTGCGCATGCTGCTCGCCGAGCATGCCGATGCGCTCGAAGGCAAGCAGATCGAGATCGCCGACGCGACGGGCCATCCCGTGGCGGTGGTGCATCCTTACGATGTCGCGCCGGTCAGATGGAATTGACCGCCCTACCGTCCCCTTGAGGAAGGGTAAGGGTCACTTCCACCCTCTCTCCTTACCAACCCTGTCATAGGCGCCGTTGATCGCGGCGAGCTTATCGGTCGCGACGCGGATGAATTGCTCGGGCACGCCGCGGGCGATCAGCTTGTCGGGATGGTTCTCGCGCACCAGCATGCGATAGGTCGCCTTGATCTCGTCGTCCCCGGCCTCGAAATCCACGCCGAGGATGACATAGGGATCGCCCTTGTCCGTGCCGATATGCGAGGCGCGCAGCCGGCGATAGGCGTTCGGCGTGAAGCCGAAGATGTCGGCGACACGCTCCAGGAACGCGGCCTCGCCCGGATGGAACACGCCGTCGGCCTTGGCAATCTCGAACAGCCCGTCGAGGATGTCCTCCAGCAGCGCGGGATTGCCGGCGAGCATCTTGGCGATCTGGCCGGCATAGGCCTCGAAGCCGGCGGTGTCCTGCTGCGCCAGGCGGAAGACGCGGTCGACGCTCGCCTGCTCGGACGGCGCGACTCGGAACAGGCGGTGGAAGGCCTCGACCTCGTCGTCGGTCACGGTGCCGTCGGCCTTCGCCATCTTGGCGGCGAGCGCGATCATGGCGATGGTGAAGACCACGCCGGGCGCGTCGCCGGGGTCGAGCTGCGGCATCTCGCGGTCGATGAGGAAATGGCCTGCCAGCGCGCCGATCAGCGCGCCGATGGGGCCGCCGCCCAGCACGAATCCGGCCGCGGCGCCGCCGAGCTTTCCGAAGATGGACATGGGTCGAAGCAATAGGACAATCTCGCGCCCATGTCAGCTTTATCCGGCAGGTGGAATTTCTACATCGACCGCGGCGGCACGTTCACCGATGTCGTGGCGGAAGCGCCGGATGGGGCGCTGTCGACGCTGAAATTGCTGTCGGAAAGTCCACACTATGACGACGCGGCGCTGGAAGGGATAAGGCGCGCCCTGGCCATCGAAAGCGGAAGCGCCATTCCACCGGGCCTGGTCGGCGAGGTGCGGATGGGAACCACGGTTGCGACCAACGCCCTGCTCACCCGCGGCGGCGAGCCCGTGGTGCTGGTGACCACCAGGGGCTTCCGCGACCAGCTCCGCATCGGCTACCAGAACCGGCCCAAACTGTTCGCGCTCAAGATCGAGTTGCCGGACATGCTTTATGAAAGCGTCATCGAGGCCGATGAGCGGATGACGGCGGAGGGCGCGACGCTGACGCGGCTCGACGAGGCCGCGCTGGCGCGCGAGCTGGCGGCGGCGCGGGCGCGCGGGATGGCCGCCTGCGCCATCGTGTTCCTGCACGGCTACCGCTTTGCCGCGCATGAGCGGCGCGCGGCCGAGATCGCGCGGGACTGCGGCTTCGCGCAGGTCTCGACCAGCCACGAGGCCGTGCCGCTGATGAAATTCGTGTCGCGCGGCGACACCACGGTGGCCGATGCCTATCTCTCGCCGGTGCTGGCGCGCTACACGCGCAAGATCGCGGATGCCTTGCAGGGGGTGAACCTGCGCTTCATGACCTCGAACGGCGGGCTGGCGGCGCCGGACTTCTTTCGCGGCAAGGATGCGATCGTCTCGGGACCGGCGGGCGGCGTGGTCGGCATGGCGGAGACGGCGCGCGCGGCGGGGTTCGACCACGTCATCGGCTTCGACATGGGCGGGACCTCGACGGACGTCGCGCGGTTCGACGGCGACTATGAGCGCGTCTACGAGACCGAGGTCGCGGGCGTCAGGCTGCGCACGCCGATGCTGGCGATCCATACCGTGGCAGCCGGCGGCGGATCGATTCTCGCCTTCGATGGCGCGCGCTTCCGCGCAGGGCCCGGCTCGGCCGGCGCGCGGCCGGGACCGATGAGCTATGGCCAGGGCGGGCCGCTGACGGTGACCGACGCGAACGTCATGGTCGGCAAGCTGAACGGCGAATATTTCCCGCAGATCTTCGGGCCGGCCGGCGACGCGCCGCTCGATGCGGCGCGGGTGCGGGCGGCGTTCGGCGAATTGGCGGCGAAGACCGGGCGTGCGCCGGAAGAGGTCGCCGACGGCTTCATCCGCATTGCGGTCGAAAACATGGCGAACGCCATCAAGCGCATCTCGGTGGCCAAGGGCATCGATGTGCGCGACTACGCGCTCGCCTGCTTCGGCGGGGCGGGCGGGCAGCACGCCTGCCTGGTCGCCGACGCGCTCGGCATGACGACGGTGTTCCTCCATCCGCTGTCGGGATTGCTGTCGGCCTATGGGATGAAGCGCGCGGCGCTGCGCGCCACGCGGCAGCGCGCGGTGGGCAAACCGCTGGCGGACAGCGAGAAGCTGCTGGCGCGGACGGAGGCCGAGCTGCGCCGCGCCGCCGAGGATGCGCTGATCGCGCAGGGCGCCACGGTGATCGCGAGCAGCGTGCGCGTGCATGTCCGCTATGAGGGTAGCGATACGGCGCTGCCCGTGGCGTTCGGCGAGATCGCCGAGATGGCGGAGGCGTTCACCGAGGCGCATGCGCGGCAATTCGGATTTGGGTTCGAGGGGCGCGGGCTGATCGCGGAGTCGGTGGAGGTCGAAGCGCGGGACGTTCCTCCCCCGCTTGCGGGGGAGGTGGCGCTGGAGCGAAGCGACAGCGACGGAGGGGGAAAGTCCGGTGCAGAAACCGCGACGGACTTTCCCCCTCCGTCACGCTCACTTCGTTCGCGTGCCACCTCCCCCGCAAGCGGGGGAGGAAAAGTAAGCGTTCGCTTCTACTCGCACGGTGCCTGGCACGCGGCGCCGGTCGTTTTCGCGGGCGAGGCGCGCGGCATCGACGGCCCTGCCCTCATCGTCGAGGCGCACCAGACCATCGTGGTCGAGCCGGGCTGGCGCGCCGACATCGATCCGGCCAAGGGCTCGATCCTGCGGCGCGTCGCGGAACGCACATCGATCGCGGCAAAAAGCACGGACGTCGATCCGGTGCTGCTCGAAGTGTTCGCCAATCTGTTCATGGCGATCGCGGAGGAGATGGGCGTGGTGCTGCAGAACACGGCCACCTCGGTGAACGTCAAGGAGCGGCTCGATTTCTCCTGCGCGGTGTTCGACGAAGCGGGCGGCCTCGTCGCCAACGCGCCGCATATGCCGGTGCATCTGGGATCGATGGGCGATTGCGTGACCGCGATCATGGCAAAGCATCCGCAGATGCGCGAGGGCGACGCCTTCGTCACCAACGCGCCTTACGACGGCGGCACGCATCTGCCCGACGTGACCGTTGTTATGCCGGTGTTCGTGGACGGCGCCTGCGCCTTTTTCGTCGCGTCGCGCGGGCACCACGCCGATATCGGCGGCATCACGCCGGGCTCGATGCCGCCCTTCTCGACGGACATCGCGCAGGAAGGCGCGCTGTTCGACGGCATCCGCATGATCGGCGGCGGCGTCTTCGCGGAGGACGCGGTGCGCGCGGTGCTGGCGAAAGGGCCGTGGCCGGCGCGCAATCCCGAGCAGAACCTCGCGGATTTGCGGGCCCAGGCGGCAGCCTGCGCCAAGGGCGCGGAGGGTTTGCGCCGGGCCTGCGCGGCGCATGGCCTCGACGTCGTCACGGCTTATATGCGGCATGTGCAGGACAATGCGGAGGACGCCGTCCGCCAGGTCATCGGCAAGCTGTCGGACGGCGCGTTCGAGATGAAGATGGACGGCGGCGCCGTCATCCGCGTCGCGGTGACGGTGGACCGCGCGGCGCGCGCGGCGACGATCGACTTCACCGGCACGTCGGCGCAGGCGGCGAACAATTTCAACGCGCCGGGATCGGTGACGAAAGCGGCGGTGCTCTATGTCTTCCGCTGCCTGGTCGAGAGCGACATCCCGATGAACGCGGGCTGCCTCAGGCCGCTTGCGATCGTCGTGCCGGAGGGCTCGCTGCTCAAGCCGCGTCCGCCGGGCGCGGTGGCGGCGGGCAATGTCGAGACGAGCCAGGCCGTGGTCGATTGCCTGTTCGGGGCGCTGGGCGTGCTGGCCGCGTCGCAGGGCACCATGAACAACCTCACCTTCGGCAATGCGCGGCACCAGTATTACGAGACGATCTGCGGCGGTGCGGGCGCCGGTGCCGGCTTCGACGGGCAGTCGGCCGTGCACACGCATATGACCAATTCGCGGCTGACCGATCCGGAAGTGCTGGAGACGCGCTATCCCGTGCTGCTGGAGGCGTTCCGCATCCGCGATTTCTCCGGCGGCGGCGGGGCACATGTCGGCGGCAACGGGGCGGTTCGGCGCGTGCGCTTCCGCGAAGCGATGACCTGCGCCATCCTGTCGACGCGGCGCCAAACCGCGCCGTTCGGCCTTGGCGGCGGCGCAGCGGGCGCAAAAGGACGCAACACGCTTATCCGCGCCGACGGTTCGCGCGTTGTGCTCAAAGGATGCGACGAGATCGAGGTGGCGGCGGGCGACGCCATCGAAATCGAAACGCCCGGCGGCGGCGGATTTGGAAAATGACTGTCATCCCCGGCGAGCCGCGCTACGCGCGCGGTGCTCGCCGGGGATGACAGTGGTGCAAGCAATTCAAGGAGTTCAGTCATGACCACCATTCTCATTACCGGCGCCAATCGCGGCATCGGATTGGAATTCGTCAGGCAATACGCCGCCGAGGGTGCCGACATCATCGCCGGCTGCCGCGAGCCGGACAGGGCCGACGCGCTCAACGCGCTGGTGAAGACCGCGCGCAATGTGCGGGTCGCGGCGGTCGACGTCGCCGATCCCAAATCGGTGGCATCGCTGAAGGCCGATCTCGGCGACACGCCGATCGACATCCTGATCAACAATGCCGGCGTGGGCGGGCCGCGCGAACCCGCCAAGGGCATCATCGATGCGGAGGCCTGGCTGCAGGTCTTCGCGGTCAACAGCGTCGCGCCGGTGACGGTGGCGGCGGCGTTCCATGACAATCTCAAGGCCGGCACGGACAAGAAGCTGGTCACGATCACCAGCCAGCTCGGCTCCATCGCAAACCACAGCGGCGGCGCCTATCCCTATCATGCGTCGAAAGCGGCGGTGAATTCCTTCATGCGCGGCCTCTCCAAGGAATGGGCGCGCGACGGCATCGCTGTCGGCATCTTCCATCCCGGCTGGGTGCAGACGGACATGGGCGGCGCCAGCGCGACGCTGACGCCGCCTGAGAGCGTCGAAGGCCTGCGCGCCCGCATCGCGGAGCTGACGCTCAAGAACAGCGGCACGTTCCGCGATTATGCGGGCAAGGACCTGCCGTGGTGACGCCGCCGGCTATTTGAGGCGCTGCAGCTCCGCCCCGGCCATGCCCCATTCGAGAAAATCGTGCCGGCAGGCGTCGCGGGCCCGCTGCAGCAGCGGCCGCGCCGGCGACGTATCCGCCTGGGTCAGCCACCACTCGCCGAGATAGAAATCGGCCTCGCATTGCCGGTCGTCCCGTTCGGACGCATCGCCCGCGGCGGCGGCGGCGGCGATGCCGTCCGGCTTGAGCTTTCCGGCGTAGAGCTTCAGCAGCGCGACGGGCCATTTGTCGGCGTCGAAATGGCGCGCATCGTCGGCGGCGACCGATAGATCGAGCGCGCCGGCGCGCGCCCGCGACATCTCCAGCCAGAGCACGCCATAGGGATCCTTCCCGAAGAGCGACACATAGGTCGAGAAATCCGCGACCGCGGCGGCGGGATCGCCCATGCGCCAGCGCAGGACGCCGCGCGCGCGATAGATGTCGGTCGAGAACTTCGCGGCGATCAGGGCGTCGTAATCGGCCAGCGCGACGTCGAGCTTGTCGAGGCAGGCGGCGGCGAAGCCGTGCTGCGCGACGAGATCGCCCTCGCCGGGCTTCAGCTTCAGCGCCGCGTCCAGATCGGCCAGCGCATCGGCGCAGCGGCCCCTGGCCAAATAGGCGCGGGCGCGGCCGCGATAGGCCTGCGGCACCAGCGCGGCGCTGAGGTCGCCGTCGCCCAACGCCGCCGTGAAGGCGGCGATGGCGCCGTCGGGATCGTCGCGCGCCGCGGCGGTGAGGCCGCGGGCGAAATCGTCATAGCCGGCGGCGGGCGCCGGGCCCGTCATCGCGCCGAACAGCAGGAGGGCCAGCAGGATCCGCCGCATCGCGCGCACCGTCAATTCGCCGATGCCGGCGAGACGAAGATGCGATGCTCCTTATAGGAGATGTAGAGATGAAGCTGGCGCAGGATGCCCATTCCGAGGAGACCCGATTCCGCATCCGACAGCTTCGACACCGAACGCGGCGTCAGATAGATGTGGGGATTGTTGACCGTGACCCTGCCCGTGTCGTCGCCGCCGAAGGTCAGGGTCTTGAACGGATATTGGTAGATGGCGTTGTCGCCTTCGCCGTCGACCACCTTGAGATCCGGGGATTTTTCGTCGAAGCCGAACAGGTCTTCCGCCTGATCCAGGCTCATCGTGGTGTCCTCCGCGCCGGTGTCGAAGGTGAGACGCACCTCCCGGCCGTCGATCGTGACCGGCAGCCTGATGTGGCCGCTCGCATCGATCGCAATATCGATCTTGGCGACCACCGGGTTCTTGGTCCAATAGACCACCCGGCCCTTGCAATGGTCGGGCGAGAACAGGCTGAACTTGCCGTTGGCGAAATCGAAATCGTCGTCATAGGCGCGCAGGATGTCCGGCGCGAGCAATCCGCCGATGCCGCTCCTGGCCCGCTCCTCCGGCAGGACGAGGAACTTCATCGACGCCGCCTTGAGGCCGCCGAACGAGATGTCGTGCGCTTCGGCGAAAAATTCGACCGGGGTTCCGCCGTAGATGGTGATGCGCGTGTTCCATATCCGCGATTTGTGCAGGCCGAGGGACGCCACGACGGATTCGGACAGCATCGTGTCCAGGCCGCCGGTGTCGACCAGCATGTTCACCGTCTGGCCGCCGACCGTCATCGGCACCGTCATGCGGCCGCCGGCGTCGATGCCCATATCCACCGTGGCGATCCGATAGAGCGTGCAGGTCTCGTCGGGCCAGGCGGGCGTCGTCCACAGGATCAAGCCTGCCGCAAGGACGCATAAGCGCCCCGTTCCCCGCCCCATGTGCACATCGCCCCAGTGCCGCCGGAGAAAAGCATAGTGCGAAGGCAAGGAGAGGACAAATAATCCAGGCCGATGCTGCGGTGCGGCGCCTAAGCCGCGTTCTTGGCGCGGGGATCGTAGTTCAGGATCGGGCCGAGCCAGCGTTCGGCGGTCGCCAGGTCCCAGCCCTTGCGCTTGGCGTAATCCTCGACCTGGTCGCGCTCGATCTTGCCGGTGCCGAAATAGCGGCTTTCGGGATGCGAGTAGTAGAAGCCGCTTACCGAAGAGCCGGGCCACATCGCATAGCTCTCCGTCAGCGTCACGCCGATCTTGTCCGCGGCATCGAGCAGCTTGAACAGCGCGGCCTTTTCACTGTGCTCGGGCTGCGCCGGATAGCCGGGGGCGGGGCGGATGCCGCGGTATTTCTCCGCGATCAGGTCCTCGTTGGCGAGGGCTTCGTCCGGCGCATAGCCCCAGAAGTCGCGGCGCACCCGTTCGTGCAGGCGCTCGGCGAAGGCTTCCGCGAGGCGGTCCGCCAGCGCGCTGAGCAGGATCGCGGAGTAGTCGTCATGCGCGTCCTTGAACGCCTGGGCGCGGACCTCCTCGCCGATGCCGGCGGTGACGCAGAAGGCGCCGATATAGTCCTCCGTCCCGGCGGGCGCGATGAAATCGGCCAGCGCCATGTTGGGGCGGTTGTTCTCTCGGCTCATCTGCTGGCGCAGCGTGTGCAGCGTGGCGATGGGGAATTTGCGCGCCTTGTCGCCATAGACGGCGATGTCGTCGTCGCCGACGCTGTTGGCCGGAAAGAATCCGACGACGGCGCGGGCGGTGAGCCATTTCTCGTCCACGATCTTCTTCAGCATCGCCTGCGCGTCGTTGTAAAGGCTGCGCGCGGCTTCGCCGACCTTGTCGTCTTCCAGGATCGACGGGAATTTTCCCACCAGCTCCCAGGTCTGGAAGAAGGGCGTCCAGTCGATGTATTTCGCCAGCTCCGCGAGATCGTAATCGTCGTACACGCGGGTGCCGAAATATTTCGGCCGGGGCGGCGTGTAGTTTTTCCAATCGAGCTTCAGCTTGTTGGCGCGGGCCTGGAACAGCGACAGGCGCCGCTCGGGACTGCGCTGGGCGGCGTGCTTGACCGCGATCGCTTCGTATTCGCGGCGCACCTCGGCGACGAAATCGGCGTTCTGCGTCTTGCTGAGCAGGCTCGACGCGACGCCGACGGCGCGCGACGCATCGGTGACGTAGACCGTCTGGCCGCGACGATAGCCGGGATCGATCTTGACCGCGGTGTGGACGCGGCTGGTGGTGGCGCCGCCGATCAGCAGCGGGATGTCGAAGCCCTGGCGCTCCATCTCGGAGGCGACATGCACCATCTCGTCCAGCGAGGGCGTGATCAGGCCGGAGAGGCCGATGATGTTGGCGCCCTGCTCCCGCGCGGTGTCGAGGATCTTCTGGGTCGGCGTCATCACGCCGAGATCGATCACCTCGTAGCCGTTGCACTGGAGCACCACGCCGACGATGTTCTTGCCGATGTCGTGCACGTCGCCCTTGACGGTCGCCATCACGATCTTGCCGGCGGGTTCCTTGGTCTGGTTCTTCGCCTGCTCGGCTTCCATGTAGGGCAAGAGATAGGCGACGGCCTTCTTCATCACGCGGGCGGATTTGACCACCTGGGGCAGGAACATCTTGCCCGAGCCGAAGAGGTCACCGACCACGTTCATGCCCATCATCAGCGGGCCTTCGATCACGTCGAGCGGACGCGTCGCCTGGGCGCGCGCTTCTTCCGTGTCCTCGGCGACGAAGGTGTCGATGCCGTGGACCAGCGCATGGGTGATGCGTTCCTGCACCGGCAGCTTGCGCCATTCGGCATCGGCCACCGCCGCGACGGAGCCGTCGCCCTTGTAGCGCTGCGCGAGCGTCAGGAGATTTTCCGTCGCCTCGGGCTTCCTGTTGAACAGCACGTCCTCGATGCCTTCGCGGAGCGGCGTCGGGATGTCCTGGTAGACGCCGAGCTGGCCGGCATTGACGATGCCCATGTCCATCCCCGCCTTGATGGCATGAAATAGGAAGACCGAGTGCATCGCCTCGCGCACGGGCTCGTTGCCGCGGAAGGAGAAGGAGAAGTTCGAAAGGCCGCCCGAGATGTGGCTGCGCGGGCATTCGCGGCGGATGATTTCCGTCGCCTCGATGAAGGCCTTGCCGTATTCGTTGTGCTCCTCGATGCCGGTGGCGACGGCGAAGATGTTGGGATCGAAGATGATGTCTTCCGGCGCGAAGCCGATCTCGTCGACCAATATTTTATAGGCGCGCTTGCAGATGGCGATCTTGCGCTCCTTGGTGTCGGCCTGGCCCTGCTCGTCGAACGCCATGACCACGACGGCGGCGCCGAAGCGCAGCACCTCGCGGGCGCGCGACACGAACGCCTCCTCGCCTTCCTTCAGGCTGATCGAATTGACGATCGGCTTGCCCTGGCAGCATTTGAGGCCGGCTTCGATCACGCTCCATTTCGAGGAGTCGATCATCAAGGGCACGCGCGCGATGGCGGGCTCGCCGGCGATCAGGTTGACGAAGCGCGTCATCGCCGCCTCGGAATCGATCAGGCCCTCGTCCATGTTGATGTCGATGATCTGGGCGCCGTTCTCGACCTGGCCGCGCGCGATCTCCAGCGCCGCCTCGTAGTCGTTGGCGGCGATCAGCTTGCGGAACTTGGCCGAGCCGGTGATGTTGGTGCGCTCGCCGACATTGACGAAATTGAGCTCGGGCGTGAGCGTGAAGGGCTCCAGCCCCGAGAGCCGCATGTATTTCGCCGGCTGCGGAATCTCGCGCGGCGGCAGGTCCTTCACCAGGCGGCCGAATTCGCGGATATGCTCGGGGCGCGTGCCGCAGCAGCCGCCGACGATGTTGACGAGGCCGGAGCGGGCGAATTCCTCGATCAGGCCGCCCATGTTCTCGGGCGTGTCGTCATAGCCGCCGAATTCGTTGGGCAGGCCCGCATTGGGATGGGCGCTGACCAGCGTGTCGGCGACGGCGGACAGCTCGGCGATATAGGGACGCAATTCCTTGGCGCCGAGCGCGCAGTTGAGGCCGACGGCGAAGGGCTTGGCGTGGCGGACCGAATTCCAGAACGCTTCCGGCGTCTGGCCGGTCAAGGTGCGGCCGGAAAGATCTGTGATCGTGCCGCTGATCCAGATCGGCAGGCGCAGGCCAAGCTCGTCGAACGCTTCCTCGATGGCGAAGATGCAGGCCTTGGCGTTCAGCGTGTCGAAGATCGTCTCGATCATCAAGACGTCGGAGCCGCCCTTGATGAGGCCGAGCGTCGCCTCTTTATACGTGCGGCGCAGGTCGTCGAAGGTGATGTTGCGGAAGGCCGGATCGTTGACGTCGGGCGAGATGCCGGCCGAGCGGTTGGTCGGTCCGAGCACGCCGGCGACGAGGCGCGGGCGGTCGCCCGTCGCGGCTTCGTCGCAGATCTCGCGCGCCAGGCGGGCGCCTTCGAAATTCAGCTCGCCGACGAGATGTTCGAGGCCGTAATCGGCCTGGCTGGATTCCGTCGAGGTGAAGGTGTTGGTTTCGAGGAAATCGATGCCGGCGTCGAGATATTGCCGTCCGATGTCGCGGATGACGTCGGGGCGCGTCAGCGTCAGGAGGTCGTTGTTGCCCTTGAGGTCGGATTTGTGGTTGCCGAAACGCTGCCCCCGGAAATCGTCTTCCGTGAGCTTGTAACCCTGGATCAGGACGCCCCAGGAGCCGTCGAGCAGGAGGATGCGCTTCTTCGCTTCCTGTTGCAGCCAATTCAGGCGCGCGGTGCGGTCGAATGTCATGCGTATTCCTTTTCCTCCCCCGCGTTTGCGGGGGAGGTGTCGAGCGAAGCGAGACGGAGGGGGCCGTGCGGATAGAGCGAGCCCAGTCGGGCCCCCTCCACCGCTTCGCGGTTCCCCTCCCCCGCAACAGCGGGGGAGGGAATGTTCCGTGCAAGGATCATTGGAGCGGGCCCTTCGGCACCAGCCCCATGATGCGGCACGCCGCGTAGGTCAGGTTCGCCTGGTTGAGCGTGTAGAAATGGAAATGGTGAAAGCCCCGCGCGCGCATCTCGTGCACCTGCTCGGCCAGGACGGCGGCGGCGACGATGCGGCGGGTCTCGATGTCGTCGTCGAGGCCGCCATAGGCGCGGGTCAGCCAAGTCGGGACCGAGGCGCCGGCGCGCCCCGCCATGCGCTCGATGCCGCGGAAGGCGGTGGTCGGCATGATGCCGGGGACGATGGGGATCGCGATGCCGGCGGCGGCGGCCTTGTCGCGGAAGCGCGCGACATAGTCGTTGTAGAAGCAGAACTGGCCGAGGGCGCGGGTCGCGCCGGCATCGACCTTGCGCTTCAGGAGCGCGATGTCGTGGTCGAAGTTCGGCGAATCCGGATGTGCTTCGGGATAGAAGGAGACGCTGATCTCGAAGGGCGCGATGGCGCGGATGCCGCGGATCATGTCGGGGGTCGAGGCATAGCCGTCTTCGTGCGGGCGATAGGGGCCGCTCATGTCGGGCATGTCGCCGCGCAGCGCCACGATGTGACGGATGCCGGCGTCCCAGTAGTTGCGGACGATCTCCTCGATCTCGGCCTTCGAATGGCCGACGCAGGTCAGGTGCGCCGCCGGCCGGAGCGTGGTCTCATCGACCATGCGCTTGACCGTGGTGTGGGTTCGCTCGCGCGTCGAGCCGCCGGCGCCATAGGTGACGGAGACGAAATCGGGCGCCATCGGCTCCAGCCGGCGGATCGACTTCCACAGGCTGTCCTCCGCCTCGGGCGTGCGGGGCGGGGAGAATTCGAAGCTGACCGAGATCGGGCGCGTGTCGGAGACGAGTTCCTGGAGACTCATGCGGCCTCTGCCTTGGCGCCCGCGGACTTCTGCGCGAGCCATATCTTGACGATGAGCTTGTCGGCGCCGGCGGCGCGCGGCACCACGGTCTCGCCGGTGAGCGATTTGAGGCCGGCGGCGTCGAGCCAGCCGTGGATCTCGCGGTCGGAGAAGCCGAGACGGCGATGGGCGAAATCCTCGCGCAGGAATTCCAGCGCGTGGGGAGCGAAGTCGGCGATCAAAAGGCGCCCGCCGCCGCGCAGGACGCGCGCGGCCTCCACCACCGCGGCCTGCGGATCGTCGAGATAATGCAGCACTTGGTGCAGCAGCACCGCGTCGAAGCCGCTGAGCGTGTTGCCGGTCGGGAACGGCAGGCGGTAGATGTCGCCGAGGCGCACCTGGGCGTGATGGATGTCGGCGCGCGCGAGGCGGTCGCGCGCGATGGCGAGCATCTCCGGGCTGACGTCGATGCCGACAGCGCGCTTCACGTGTGGGCTGAGCAGTTCGAGCATGCTGCCCGTGCCGGTGCCGGCATCGAGCAGCGAATCCATCGGCTGTTCGGCGATGTGGCGGACGATGGCCGCTTCCACATCCTTGTCGGGCGCATGCAGACCGCGGATGCGCTCCCATTCCGCGGCATTGGCCTTGAAGAAGGCGGCGGCCTCGGCGGCGCGGGATTCGCGTACCTGGGCGAGGCGCTTCAGATCGGGCTCCTGCGGCGCGGCGATGCCGGCGATGGTGGCGCCGAGCTCGGCCCCCTGGCCGCGGTCGCAGGCGCGGTAGAACACCCAGCTTCCTTCCTTGAAGCGCTCGATCAGATGGGCCTCGGTCAGCAATTTCAGATGGCGGGAGACGCGCGGCTGGCTCTGGCCCACGATGTCGACCAGCTCGCTGACCGTCAGCTCCGCCTGGCGCAGGAGCAGCAGCAGGCGCAGGCGGGTCGGATCGCCCGCGGCACGCAGCATGGCCACCAATTCGTCCATCATCGTCTCCAAGACGGATGGATATAAACATATCTTTATATGATTATGCAATCCTTTTCGATGGGACGCCGATTCCGGCAGTCTCCATTGCCGCCGGGGTGTTTGCGCCATCAACCATTCTGCCGATATAGACTGCCGGAAATCGGGCTAGGTGGGGATGTTCAAGCTACGGGGAATGCTCGCCGCTGTCGGCGTGTCGGCGCTTGCGGGCTGCGCGACGCCGACGCCGGAAATGCGTGCGGTTCAAGCAGCATCTGTGGTGGGAGGCCGGGCGCTATGCCTTCAACCTGCTGGACCTGCGCGGACAGACCTATGAGACGGTGGGCGGCATCGAGCGCGGCTCGCTGGACTACTACGCGTCGTTGCGCAGCCTTTACAGGCAGCTTCGCAACAACGAAATTCGCAATGGGCGGCCGGATGTAGAGGATTTGCCGGCGTTCTGAAGCCCTGCCACGAACTTGCCACAAGGGGCCTTGATCCTGGGGGTCCCGCCGAGGAAAGATTTTCCATGTTCGAGATGTCCCTTCGCATGCCCGCAATCGCGCGCCGCGGCGCCCTGGCCCTGATGGTGGCGGCCGCGAACCTGTTCGCCGCCGCGCCCGCGAGCGCGGCCCCGCCGGCGGAAGCGTTCATCGCGACGAACGTCGCGAAGGGCCTCACGATCCTGAACAACACGGGCGCGAGCGAGGCGCAGCGCAAGTCGCAGTTCCAGACCTTCATCCTCGGCCTGACCAATATGCGCCGCATCGCGAATTTCACGCTCGGCCAGTACTACCGCACCGCCAGCCCCCAGGAGCAGGATCAGTTCGCCGCCGCGTTCCAGAACTACGCCGTCGCGGTGTACCAGTCCTATTTCGCGAAATATTCCGGGCAGACGCTCCAGGTGTTCGGCAGCCAGGAGCGGGCGCCGGGCGACACCATCGTCCAGACCCATCTCATCGATCCGAGCGACACCAGCGGCAAGCAGCCGCTGGAGGTCGATTTCCGCGTCGTCAACGACAACGGACGGATGGTGATCATCGACTTCGGCGTCGCCGGCATCTGGATCGCGATCGAGGAACAGGCGCAGTTCACCAGCTTCCTCGGCAACAACAACGGCAGCATCGCCAAGCTGATCGCCGACGTGAACGCCAAGCGCAAGCAGGTCGAAGCGGGCACCAATTCCAACTGATCGCGTCGGCGCGCACCGTTCCAAAAAGAAACGCCGCCGCGCGCGATGCTGCAACGCGAAGGTTGTTGATCGCGCTGGGCTAAACCGCCATTAGCTTGGCGACACCGGCCGTTTGGGCGCGGCTTTCTTGGGGGCATTCATGACTTTCCGCCGCAGCGCGCCCGTCGCGCTGATCGTCGCATCCGCCATCGTCATCCTCACTCTGACCTTCGTTTCGAACAAACTGTTCAGCGGCCTGACCGACTCCGTCGAGCAGGGCCAGTACCAGCTCATGCAGTCGATCCTGACCTCGTCGCTCGACGGCGCGGCCGAGCGCGCGCTGGCCCGCGCCGACATCGTCGCGGACCTCGACATCACGCGCGAAGCGGTGGCGGCCAAGGACCACGACAAGCTGCTCGCCCTGTTCGGCGAGATGTACGCGGTGCAGCGCGACCGCCACGGCGTGTCGCAGTCGCAGTTCCATCTGCCGCCCGCGACGTCGCTGCTGCGGCTGCAGGCGCCGACCAATTTCGGCGACGACCTGACGCGCAGCCGGCCGATGGTGGTGGCGGTGAACCGCGACCACCAGCCGCGCAAGGGCTTCGCCATCGCCCGCTCGGGCCCGGCGATCTTCGGCATCGCGCCGATCCACGACAAGGCCGGCGCCCATATCGGCAGTTTCGAATTCGGCGTGGATTTCGGCCCGGTGCTCGACCAGCTCAAGGCGACCTACGGCCTGGATGCGACGCTCTATGTCGAGGAGAAGCCGCTGCGCGACATCGCCAAGGGCATCGATCCGTCGATCTACAGCGACCAGAACCGCGTCAGCCATTTCATCCGCTATCACACGACCAACGCCGTCCTGATGAAATCGCTGATCGGCGACGCCGACCTCGCTGGCGTGAGCCAGCCGGTGCGCTACGCGCGCGACGCCGACGGCATCCCCTATGGCGTGCTCTTGGTCCCCTTGCGCAACGGCGCCGGCGAGTCGCTGGGCGTGATCGCGCTGACGCGCGATTTCAGCCCGTCGCGCGCGGCGGCGAGCCAGTCCTTCGTCTGGCAGATCGCCGCGGCGATCTTCGGCATCGTGCTGATGGCGGGCGCCATCATCATCGTGATCCGCGGCTTCCTGCTGCGTCCCTTGAGCATCGTCACCGAGCGGCTGCGCGCCGAGGCGGGCGGCGCGGAGCCGGCCGAGGATACCGACAAGTTCTGCAAGGAGATCCGGGACCTCGCGGAACTGCAAGGCACGGTCAAGCCGGGGCACGGCGAATGAAGCGCTCTTTCCTGAAGGGCGGCGGCACGAAGCGCTCGCTTCTGGCGCTGGCGCTGATCGCGCTCGGCCTCGGCGGCATCGCCTTCGCCGGCCAGGAGCCGCCGCCGGCCACCACCACGGCCATGCCGCCGACGATGCCGATGGAAAAGGGCACGCCCCTGATCGTGAAGGTGGGCGTTGCCTTCGTCGATCTCGAATCCTTCGACGAGAACGCCGGCACCTTCAAGGGCACGGTCGATGTGCGCCTGCGCTGGGAAGTGCCGAGCCTGCGCCGGCCGGACGAGGAACAGACCGATCCGCCCAAGGTCTATCGCGGCGACGACGCGAAGGCGCAGCTCGCCACCATCTGGGTGCCGGCGATCGAGATCGCCAACGAGAAGGGCGATCCGACCTATACCAATCTGGGCCTGCGGATCTTCCCCAGCGGCGACGTGGAGATGATCAAGCGCATCACCGGCGAGTTCGCGACGCCTTACGAGGTGACGCGATTCCCGTTCGACCGCCAGAAGCTGCAGATCGAGGCGGCGATCCGGGGCCAGACCTCCGACCAGGTGGTGCTGCAATACGACCAGGACGATCTGGATTTCAGCCAGGCCGATCCCGACGCGTCGCTGAACGGCTGGTCGATCAAGACCGTGGCGCTGACCAGCCAGCCGCTCAAGGGCTGGTACGGCGCGATGCACACGCGCGCCGTGGCCTCGCTGACCGTCGCGCGGGAGCCGGGCTCGGTCCTGGCGTCGATCTTCATTCCGCTGTTCGCCTCGCTGCTCATTCCCCTGCTGGCGATCTGGCTGAACCACATGGAGGACGGCAAGTTCGGGATCGAGACCTTCGAGCTGGTGAACCTGATCATCGGCGGATTGTTCGCGGTCATCGCGCTGAACTTCACGGTGAACCAGGCCTATGAGGTCCTGAGCACCGGCGACAATCCGGTGAACCGGCTGTTCGCGCTGAACTACGTCACGCTGGGGCTCAGCCTTCTGATCAATGTGGTGTTCTACCGCTTCGACGTGGTGGAGAAGCTGTTCGGCCGCTGGGTGCAGGAGCAGGCCTATCTCTACCTGACCTGGGCGATCCCGGTCTTGGTGCTGACCATGGCGAGCGCGATCGTGCTCGTGGCGATGGCGTAGGCGGCGCGCCGCCGCCGCAATACAGCTCCAAGCGCTCGGCGCCATGGCGCTGATCGGCTTGCAGCTCGTGCAGAACCAGTTCCAGTGGAACCAGCGCACCAGCCTGCTGGCGACGGCGGTCAAGTAACGGCGGCGCGCGACGGCCTGATTTGACCGGACGGAGGCGCAGTATTACTCTTTGAACCGAGTAATACCGAGGGTGTCGTGACGACCACCGTGACGGTCAAGGGCCAGGTTACCTTGCCCAAGGATGTGCGCGATGCGGTCGGCATCGGGCCCGGCGACAAGGTCGAGGTGCGCGCCACGGCATCGGGCGCGATCATCATCGAAAAGCCCGGAACGAGCGGCGAGTACAAGGCGCGGCTCTATGAAATCGCCAAGCGGCGCGTCATTCGCGGCATCACCACCGACGAACTCATGGACATGACTCGCGGCGCGATCGATCCGGCGACCGGAAACCGCGAGTGACGCTGGTCGACAGCAATGTGCTGGTCGATTTCCTGGATCACGATCCGAAATGGCTCGATTGGTCCATCGAACGACTCAATGAGCGTGCCGCGCTGGGGCCGGTCTGTTTCAACGAAATCGTCTATTCCGAAATCGCAGTGAAAAGCACCAGCGAAGCCGAACTCGATCTGGCGCTCGCGGATGCGGGTCTTTCGCTCAATCCCATGCCGAAGAGCGCGTATTTTCTCGCCGGAACGGTTTTCGGCCGCTATCGGAGCGCGGGCGGGACGCGGACCAGCAATCTTCCCGACTTCTTCATCGGCGCGCATGCGCAGATCGCCGGCCTGCCGATCCTGACGCGCGATGTGCGGCGCTACCGAACTTACTTTCCCGACGTTGCGCTGATCGCGCCCGACGTCTAGGCGCGGGCAAACCGCTTGGCAGCTACGCCTTCCAGAAGGTGACGACGGCGCCGCCCGCGACGATCAGCGCGCCGCCCATGAGGATGGGCGGCGTCGGAAGGGTGCGGAAGAACGCGAAGTTCACGACCTGCCAGACCACGAACAGCGTCGCGATATAAAGCCCGACGACCTGGCCGAATTCGAGCGGCGCCAGGTTGAGAAACGAGCCATAGCCGAACAGCAGCACAGCGCCGACAACGAACAGGACGATGCGCCAGAGCCCGGCATGATCGAAGATCGCCATGCGAAGGACGGCATCGCCGCTGACTTCCAGCGTCGTCGCCACGATCAGGAAGAAGATGGGGTGGATGCCCTGCAAGGCCTTCAGCATGGATGCGCTCCTTAAGTCCGCGCGAATCTCTTGTACTTGATGCGGTGCGGCTGGTCGGCGTCGATGCCGAGGCGGCGCTTCTTGTCCGCTTCGTAGTCCTGGTAGTTGCCCTCGAACCATTCGACATGGCTGTCGCCCTCGAAGGCCAGCATGTGGGTCGCGATGCGGTCCAGGAACCAGCGGTCGTGGCTGATGATCATGGCGCAGCCGGCGAATTCCTCCAGCGCGCTTTCCAGCGCGCGCAGCGTGTCGACGTCGAGATCGTTGGTCGGCTCGTCGAGCAAAAGCAGGTTGGCGCCGGACTTCAGCATCTTGGCGAGGTGCACGCGATTGCGCTCGCCGCCCGAAAGCTGGCCGACCTTCTTCTGCTGGTCGCCGCCCTTGAAGTTGAAGGCGCCGACATAGGCGCGGGAATTCATCGTGCGCTTGCCGAGCTCCAGCACGTCGAGGCCGTCGGAGATTTCCTGCCACACCGTCTTGTTGGGATCGAGCGCGTCGCGGGACTGGTCGACATAGCCGAGCTGCACGGTAGGGCCGATGCGCAGCGCGCCGGCGTCGGGCTTTTCCTGGCCCGTCAGCATGCGGAACAGCGTCGTCTTGCCGGCGCCGTTGGGGCCGATGACGCCGACGATGCCGCCCGGCGGCAGGTTGAAGTTCACATGCTCGTAAAGAAGCCGATCGCCATAGCCCTTGGCGAGATCCTCGGCCTCGATCACCACGCCGCCCAGGCGCTCGGCGACCGGGATGATGATCTGGTTGGTGACGCTGCGCTGCTCGTTGCTCTTGGCCACCAGCTCTTCATAGGCGTTGATGCGCGCCTTGGACTTGGCCTGGCGCGCCTTGGGCGATTTCTGGATCCATTCGCGCTCGGCCGCGATGGCGCGTTCCTGCGCCGCTTCCTCGGCGCCTTCCTGGCGCAGGCGCTTCTCCTGCACCACGAGGAAGGAGGAGTAATTGCCTTCGTGCGGGATGCCCTTGCCGCGGTCGAGTTCGAGAATCCAGCCGGTGACGTTGTCGAGGAAATAGCGGTCATGGGTGACGAGGATGATGCAGCCCTTGTAGTCGCGCAGCGTCTTCTCCAGCCATTCCACCGACTCGGCGTCGAGATGGTTGGTCGGCTCGTCGAGCAGGAGGATGTCGGGCGCGTCGAGCAGGAGCTTGCACAGCGCGACGCGGCGACGCTCGCCGCCCGAGAGGGTGGAGACGTCGGCGTCGGGATCGGGGCAGCGCAGCGCGTCCATTGCCTGGTCGACCTGGGAATCGAGATCCCACAGGCCCTGGGCCTCGATCTCGTCCTGGAGCTTGGCCATCTCGTCGGCCGTCTCGTCGGAATAGTTGGATGCGATCTCGTTGTAGCGGTCGACCAGCGCCTGCTTGGCCGCGACGCCTTCCATGACGTTGCCGCGCACGTCCTTCTCGGGGTTGAGCGTCGGCTCCTGCGGCAGGTAGCCCATGCGCACGCCCTTGGCGGCCCAGGCCTCGCCGGTGAAATCCGGATCGAGGCCGGCCATGATCTTCATCAGGGTAGACTTGCCGGCGCCGTTGACGCCGACGATGCCGATCTTGGCGCCGGGATAGAAGCTGAGCCAGATGTCCTTCAGGACCTGCTTGCCGCCGGGATAGGTCTTGGACAGACCTTTCATCACATAGACGAATTCGTGTGCCATTAAGTCGCTCTTTTTATTGAGTTATTGACTACGCAGGAACTGTGGAGGACGACACGGCGGAAATCTGCGATTTCATGCCTCTTCCGTAAAATGCTCCTTGCACTGCCACGCGGACCTTCGAGTTTGAACCCTGGCAGCCGGGCGCGAAGGCGCTCCCTCAATGCTGTCGGGGTTCGGAAGTTGAAGCCATAGATACTCGCCCTATCTGCTAAGTCCACAGGAAAACGAACGGTCCGCGAACCTGCACTCAAGGGTGGGCAATGACAGGAATTTCTCCTGCGAGAGGGGTCTACCGGCTGGCGTTGCCGAAAGACAAACCAGCGGCCCTATCGCGGAACGGTCACCGCTATTCCTCCCGGATACGGGCCAGCCGAAGGCACGCGGATCGGCATCGCTTGAACACGCAAACGGCTTGATGCGATGGTTGCCCGTCAGCGGGGCGGGGCGTGATGACTGATCAGCAGGAATCCGGCAAGGCAGCGAAGCCGAGCGAGCCGTTCGCTGCCGATGTCGGCGGGTTGTTCGTGACAGTCGTCACGGCGTTTCAACCCTACTTTTACTTCAGCATCGTCATCCTCGTCGTGTCCGGTATCGTGCTTGCCGTTTCGGCGCTCGCTCCGTCATTTCTGCCGAACGCACTCCGGCGACACAGGTTACGCGTCGCCATCTACAGTGTTGCCGTGGTGCTTCTCTCGGGGGTTCCCGTGTTCGGCTCCAGCCGAAGCGATCTTCCGGAATCGGCCATCGACGTGCTGAGGGGAATTCGCGAAAACACCGGCCATCTCAGCCAAGGCGTCGATCGAGCCAACGAAACTCTCGGCGACATCGACAAGAAGATGGACAATGTCGGGAAGGAGACCAGCGACGATCCGCGGAAGGAGATAGCCAACCTCGGCATGCACTGGTCGCGCGACGATTTCATCAGCGCCGTGAGGGACGGCGATACGCGCGGCGTCCTCCTTTTTCAGGCCGGAGGCATGAAGCTCGACAAGTCGGGCCTTTGGGGCTTCCTGGTCGATTTCGAGCCCGGTGAAACAGGTCTTCCCGATGCGTTCCTTTTCAACGACGACGTTGCCAAAGCGCTCCTTGTGCACAAGGGCGTCGCCGCGGATGCATGCAGATTTGAAGATACGTTGATCGACCATTTGACGGATAAGGAGTTCAACAGCTTCTACGAAAATCCCCAGCGCGTCGAATTTATAAAGGAGCTGTGCGGAGCAGAGTTGCTGCGCAAGAACCTGGACGCCGCCATCGATACGAAGAGCGAATTGATGTCGCGAGAAAAAGCGGCAGCCGATGATTCCATTGCGTTTCGGAAAGCGAATCCGTATGCCCCGCTGGGCTTGTCGTTCAACAGTCCGGAACTCGTCTACAACAGACTGCAGCGCGAGGTGGAAAGGCTGAAAAAGCTGCGGAACAGTATCTAACGGCGGGGGAACCACGGGTTTCGCACGGGGTCGTCGACACGACCGTGCGGAAAGCGATGGCGCAGATCGGCGCGACAATCAGAGAGCGCCGCCGCGACGGCGCCGATGACGTAGGTGTCCAGGGGCATTCGAGGACTCCGCAGCCGCGACTCAGCACGCATGCGTTGCGTGGAATCCCGGTCGTGCGCTTTGCCGCGCGCGGCCTTCGGCGAGTTTTCAACGGGATTTGCGCGTCAGAACTTGATGCGCGCCCGGCTCAAGAGCGAGACGGCGTTGGCGCCGTTCTGGCCGGCATAGTTCATCTGGAACGAAGCGTTGGTCTGAAGCGCCAGCGAACCGTCCAGGAAGCTCGTGACATAGCCGATCTCGACGTCGGTCTCCTGCGCGGCGCCGATCTGCTCCAGCAGATGGTTGCGCGCGAAGAAGGACGGCGCGGCGCCGGCATTGCCGGGCATGACCACGAACTCGCCCTGGCCAAGCGCGGGACGGCTGACCGCGACGCCCAGCGCGTCGTCGCCGAACAAGCCGTTCTTGGCGATGGCGATGCCGTAGGCGTGGGTGCGCAGCGAATCCGCCGGGCCGAACGCCGGCGCGACGCCCGCCTTCACGTCGAGCTGGCTGATGCCTTCGCTGAACGATGCCGTGGTGCTCCAGCCTCCGCCGAGGCGCACCCGCGCGGAAAGGCCGAGCGCGGTGGTGTTGGCGGTGGCGCCCGGCGCCGCATTGCCGAGGATGCCGTCGCGCTCCATCACGTTGGAGGCGGTGAGCCCGAAGCTCGCCCATTTGGACGCGTCCCAGGACACGCCGGCGATCAGCGCGTCTGCGCTGCGCTGTGCGAAGGGCGCCGGTTCGGCGAGCCGGACGGCCGCGGTCGTGGCGTTGGGCGCGTAAGTCGAGGCACCGGCGACGACGCTCTGCAGGCCGGCGCTGACGCGCAGATTCTTGGACAGCGTGGCCGCGGCGCCGAAGAAATTGCCGCCGCCGGCGAGCGCGGCATAGGGCACGCCGGACGACGATGCGGAGATGAACAATCCGTCGAAGGCATGGGCGTTCGACATGTCGACGGGGGCGATGCGGCCGGCCAGGTCGACCTTGCCGCCGACCTCGAGCGCGATGCCGTCGAGCAGCGCCACGCTGGTCGCGCCATCGGCCGGCGCGGGACGCGCATCCGGGACCGGGCCATAGGACAGTTCGGGAAGCGAAAGGGCGATCGGCTCGAACACCGGCGCGGACGCATGCGCGGCGCCCGCGGTGAGCGCAAGCGCTCCCGCGGCAGCGCAAAGTGCGCGGCGCAGCGATCCGTTCATGACACCTTCGATCCCACTCTGACCTTCCGGTCCTCGCCAACTTAACAGCGTGACGCTTACTTTTCCACCAAACTCCGGCGTTTTCCTGGCTTTTATGCCAGTTGTTGCGCCATGGTTACGCTATCTACTCGCGAGGCCATGGCGTAATTAAGTTACAAACACGACATGCGTCCGGATTGGTAATTGTTCCAGGGACTTGCCGAGCGGCGCCATGGACCTCGCCGGCCGGAGCCTTTATCTCAAATGGCATGGAACAGACCCCGATCAAGGCCGCGATCCTGCCGGTCACCCCCTACCAGCAGAATTGCTCGGTGGTGTGGTGCACGCGCACCAGGCGCGGCGCGGTGATCGATCCGGGCGGGGAGCTCGACCGGATCAAGGCGACGCTGGCCCAGGAGGGGATCACGCTGGAGAAGGTGCTGCTGACGCACGGCCATCTCGACCATGCGAGCGGGGCGGCCCGGCTGGCGCGGGAGTTCGGCGTGCCCATCGAGGGGCCGCATCGCGACGACCAGTACCTGCTCGACGAACTGGGGCGCAACGCCAAGCGGCCGGGCTTTGCCGAGGCCGAAAACTGCACCCCGACGCGCTGGCTCGAGGACGGCGACACGGTGACGGTGGGCGAGGCGGTGCTCGGCGTGCGGCATTGCCCGGGGCACACGCCGGGCCATGTCGTGTTCTTCCATGCGGGCGCGAAGGTCGCGTTCGTCGGCGACGTGCTGTTCGCGGGCTCGGTCGGGCGGACGGATTTTCCGCGCGGCAATCACCAGCAGCTGATCGATTCGATCACCCAGCGGCTCTGGCCGCTCGGCAACGACATGCATTTCGTGCCCGGCCACGGCCCGATGTCGACTTTCGGCCGCGAGCGCCAGACCAACGGCTATGTCGCCGACGAGGCGCTGGAGTTGTTGCGGGAGATCGGGCCGAAGCAGCCATATTGAATGCTGGGGGCGTGACCCCAACACATGCTGTCATTCCCGCGAAGGCGGGAATCCAGTCGCGTCGCTCTCCCGATTTCTGGATGCCCGCCTGCGCGGGCATGACAGCGCTTGTTAAGAGCGCCGTGCACCAAGGTCACCGTCCCGCCGGCTTGTAACTCTTCGGCCAGCCGGCCGAGACCTTGCCGGGGAAGTTCGGTTTGCGTTTTTCCAGGAAGGCGGCGACGCCTTCCTTCACATCGGGGCCGGCGCCGAGCTCGACGCTCAAGGGGCCGTCCATCGCGATCAGATCGGAAGGATCGGTCTGCGCCGAATATTGCCACAGCATGTGGCGCGTCAGCGCGAGCGAGACCGCGGAGGTGTTCTCGATCATCTCGGCCGCAATGGCGCGGGCGCGGGCGAGAAGCTCGCCGGGCGCCGCGATCTCGCTGACGAGGCCGCCTTCCCTGGCTTCCTCAGGCCCGAAGACGCGGCCGGAGAGGCACCAGCGCAAAGCCTGCTGCAGGCCGACGAGGCGCGGCAGGAACCAGGCGCTGCCGGCCTCCGGCACCAGGCCGCGGCGGGCGAAGACGAAACCGAATTTCGCTTCGGAGGATGCGATGCGGATGTCCATGGGCAGCGTCAGCGTGATGCCGACGCCGACCGCCGGGCCGTTGATCGCGGCGATGGAGGGCTTCCTACAATTGTAGATCGCGCCGATGAAGCCGCCTCTCTTGCGGCCTGCCGCTTCGCCCGAAGCCGGTTGGAACATTGCGGCGCTGCCGGACTTGGTGTCGAACGCGCTGGCGCCGCCCGAGATGTCCGCGCCGGCACAGAAGCCCCTGCCCGCGCCGGTGACGATCACGACGCGCACGGCATCGTCGGCATCGGCGGCGAGAAACGCGTGTTCGAGCTCGCTGCCCATGGTCGCGGTGTAGGCGTTGAGCTTGTCCGGACGGTTGAGCGTGACGGTCGCGATCCCGTCCTTCACTTCGTAGACGATATGTTCGTAAGCCATGGCGGACCTCCCGGATTTTTCCGAAAGGATAGACCGCCCGCGCCACAAGGAAAGCGTTCCGCCACGGCAGCGAAGGCGGGTTATGCGAAGCTTGCGCCCGTCAGCTTTTCCGACACGTCCCACAGCCGCGCAGCGACCTCGGGGTCGCGGGCGCGCCGCGACAGGCGGGCCAGGCCGGGCGGGCCGTTCAATCCGAAGAATTTCTGCGGACCGTAATAGGCCGATGGCTTGGCATCCGGCGAGGTCGCGGCGAAAAGCTGCGGCAATGCGCCGTCCGCCGCGGGCTGGAGAAGCCACTTGCTGGTGGCGGCCATCCAGCCGCCGGTCCCCGGTCCGTTCGGGATCAACTCCGTGGCGGCGCCGCCGGGATGCGCGGCGTCGCTCAGGATGTTCCAGCCCTTGGCATCGCTGCGGCGCTGTAATTCAAGTGCGAAAAGCAGATTGGCGAGCTTGGATTGCCCATAGGCGCGGTTGGGGGAATAGCGCCGGACCGCCTGGAGATCGTCGAACCGGATCCTGCCGATATAATGCGCATGGCTGCTGACCGTCACGACGCGCGGATGCCGCGCCCCGCGCAGCAGCGGGAGCAGCCGCGCGGTCAGGGCGAAATGGCCGAGATGGTTGGTGCCGAACTGCATCTCGAAGCCATCGACGGTCTCGCGCCGCGTCGGAAAGGCCATCACGCCGGCATTGTTCACGAGGAGATCGAGCGGCCGTCCTTGCGCGTTCATCCGCGCGGCGAAGGCGGCGACGGATTTGAGGTCGGCGAGATCGAGAGCTTCGAAAACGACCTTCGCGCCCGGCGCGGCGGCGCTGATCTTCGCGACCGATTGGGCGCCCTTGGCGGGGTTGCGGCCGGCGAGCACGATCTCGGCGCCGTGGCGGGCAAGCTCCAGCGCGGTCTCGTAGCCGAGCCCGCCCGTGCCGGTGACGACGGCGTAGCGGCCCGACAGGTCGGGAATATCGGCGGCTGTCCAGGGCATGGGGCGATCCTTCGGCGTTGCCGCGATGATATATGCACCGAGTGCAAATTTGCAAGAAGGGCAAAAATCCCTAGGCTGCCGGCATGACGATGCGCACCGAAATCGCCTGGACGACCGACCCGCAGGGACTGCTGCTGGGCGCTCGCTATCATGACGGAAATCTGTGTGACTTCGGATTTTCAGGAGATGGCATATTCCGGTTCGGCATCGCGCCTGTCGGCGGCGGACGCACGGAGATCGTGCTCCGGAACGTGCGTCATTTCGGGTTTCAGGACTTCGTCGATGGCGGCATCCTGAACGACATCCGCATCCATCGTCTCGGCGCGATGCCGGAGTTGCTCTGGGACGCGGATGACAATCCGTGGCGCGTTCTGTTCTGTTATCTCCATGATGTCGACCGCATTCGCCCCGTCGCCGCACAGCTTATCGCGGCGGAGCCGGATATGATGCTGGTCTCGATCGACGGGTCATTCGGCGGCAACTTCGCCGCGCTGTGCGGCGCGGTGGCCGTGTTCGGCGAGACGCCGTGAGGACCGGGTTGCCTCCGGGCGCTGGCCACCGCGAGCGCAAGCGGGCCGAGACGCGGGCGCGGATCATCGAGAGTGCGCTCAAGCTGTTCGTCAAGCGCGGCTTCGACGGCACGACGCTCGACGACATCGCCGCTGCCGCCGGCATCTCGCGGCGCACCTTCTTCCACTATTTCGAATCCAAGGAAGACCTCGCCTTCGCCTGGCTCGATTCGACCAGCGACGACATCGTGGCGGCGGCGACGCGCGAGCGCGCCGACCAGCCGCTCCTCGCCATCGCGGCCAACGCCATCGCCGCCTGCGCCACGCCGTATGGCCGCGACGAGGCCTTCGCGCTGGCCCGGCTGGTGAACGAGACGCCGGCGCTGAAGGACCGCAGCCAGATGAAATACGGGCGGCTGGAAGAGGCGCTGGCCGCGGCGCTCGCGGCGCGCAAGGGCCTCAAGAAGGACGACCTCAAGGCGCGGCTGGCGGCGATGACGGCGGTCGGCGCGCTGCGCGTCGCCTCGCAGCGCTGGTACGAGAGCGGCGGCAAGGAGGACATGGCGGCGTTCTCGCGCCGCATCGCAAAGGCGCTGGCGGCCGCGCTGGCGGAATAGCGACGCTGCGTCAGCTTGGGAAACGACTCGACTTCCGTCCCCCGCCCTGATTTTTTGTCGGCCGCCGAACATCCAGAAACCACCGGGAGCAGCGCCATGACGGCCATCAATTCCGTGACCGACTTTTCCAAGGACGGCGAGATCGGCGTGATCACGCTGAACTCCCCGCCGGTCAACGCGCTGTCGGCGAATGTCCGCGACGGGCTGTTCGGCGGCTTCCAGGCGGCGATCGAAGATCCTGAGGTCAAGGCCATCGTGCTGATCTGCGAGGGCCGCACCTTCATCGCCGGCGCCGACATCTCCGAATTCGGCGGCGCCATGAAGGGCGCCTCGCTATTCGACGTGCAGGCGATGATGGAGGACAGCCCGAAGCCGGTGATCGCGGCGATCCACGGCACCGCGCTGGGCGGCGGGCTCGAGGTCGCGCTGTGCGCGCATTACCGCGTCGCGAGCCCAAGCGCGCGCTGCGGCCTGCCGGAGGTCAATCTCGGCCTGCTGCCGGGCGCGGGCGGCACCCAACGCCTGCCGCGCATCGCCGGCGTGGAGAAGGCGCTGGAGATGGTGACGAGCGGCAGCCATGTGCCGGCCAAGGAATGCCTCGCCATGGGGCTGGTCGACGCGCTGGCCGACGAGGGCAAGCTGAAGGAGGGCGCCATCGCCTTCGCGCGGAAGGTGCTGGCCGAGAACAAGCCGCTGGTGAAGGTGCGCGACAACAACACCAAGACCGACGCGGCCAAGGGCCGTCCGGAGATCTTCGCGAATTTCCGCAAGGCGAATGCGCGCAAATTCCGCGGCTTCAAGGCGCCCGAAGCCAACATCCAGTGCATCGAAGCGGCGGTGAACCTGCCCTTCGAGGACGGGCTCAAGGTCGAGCGCAAGCTGTTCATCGAGGTGATGACCGGGCCGCAATCGGCGGCGCAGCGCTATTACTTCTTCGCCGAACGCCAGGCGAACAAGATTCCCGACGTGCCGGACGACACCAAGCTCATCCCGATCAAGAAGGTGGGCATCATCGGCGCCGGGACGATGGGCGGCGGCATCGCGATGAACTTCGTCAATGCCGGCATTCCGGTGACCATCGTGGAGGTCAAGCAGGACGCGCTGGACCGCGGCCTCAAAGTCGTGCGCGGCAATTACGAGCGCAGCGCCAAGAACGGCCGCTTCCCGCTGTCGGAGGTCGACAAGCGCATGGCGATGTTCACCGGCTCGCTCGACATGTCCGCGCTCGCCGATTGCGACCTCGTGATCGAGGCGGTGTTCGAGCGCATGGACATCAAGAAAGACATCTTCACCAGGCTCGACGCCATCGTGAAGCCGGGCGCCATCCTGGCGACCAACACCTCGGGCCTCGACATCGACGAGATCGCGAGCGTGACCAAGCGCCCGGAAGCCGTCATCGGCCTGCACTTCTTCTCGCCGGCCAATGTGATGAAGCTCTTGGAGATCGTGCGCGCCGATCACACTTCGAAGGAGGCGATCGCGACCTCGATGAAGCTCGCCAAGACGATCGGCAAGATCGCGGTGCTGGTAGGCGTGTGCCCGGGCTTCGTCGGCAACCGCATCCTGGGCGCGCGCGGGCGCGAGGCGCAGAAGATGGTGCTGGAAGGCGCGATGCCGTGGGATATCGACCGCGTGCTCTACGATTTCGGCTTTCCGATGGGGCCGTTCGCGATGAGCGACCTCGCCGGCCTCGACATCGGCTGGGTGAAGGAGAAGAGCCATGGCGAGACCATCCGCGACGTCCTGTGCGAGGCGGACCGCCGCGGCCAGAAGACCGGCGCCGGCTATTACGACTACGACCCGGAAACGCGTGCCGCCAAGCCGAGCCCGGTGACGGAGAAGATCATCCGCGATTTCGTCGCCAAGTCGGGCAAGAACCCGCGCACGATTCCGGACGACGAGATTTTGGAACGCTGCCTCTATCCGATGATCAATGAGGGCGCGAAGATTCTCGAGGAGAAGAAGGCGATCCGCCCCAGCGACATCGATGTGGTGTGGGTGAACGGCTATGGCTGGCCGGTCTATCGCGGCGGCCCGATGTTCTTCGCCGACCAGATCGGCCTCGACAAGGTGCTCGCCAAGCTGAAGGAATTCCAGGCGACGATGGGCGATGCGTTCAAGCCCGCGGCACTGCTGGAGACGCTGGCGGCCGAGGGCAAGAAGTTCGCCGACCTGCGGTGAGGCGTCGTACGCTCTTCGCCTCGTCTTACCTGTCAGAAGGCGGTCCGGCATCACGATCCGGACGGCCGCATCGGAGAACACCATGCCATTCGTAACGGCCGGCGACATCGACATCTATTACGAGCGGGCGGGCAGCGGGCCGCGGCTGCTGTTCATTTCCGGCTCGGGTTCCGATCTTCGGATGAAGCCCAGTCCGATGGACGGGCCGTTTCCCAAGGCGTTCGATATCCTGTCCTACGACCAGCGCGGGCTGGGGCAGACCTCCAAGCCGGACGTGCCCTATTCCATGGCCGACTATGCCGACGATGCGGCGCGGCTGATGGACGCCGTCGGCTGGGCGAGTGCGCGGGTGATCGGCCTGTCGTTCGGCGGGATGGTGGCGCAGGAATTCGTGCTCCGGCATCCTGCGAAGGTCGAGCGGCTGGTGCTCGGCTGCACCTCGCCGGGCGGGGCGGGCGGCGCGTCCTTTGCGCTCCACGAGCTGGAGGAACTGGACCGCGTGGAGCGGGCGCGGCGCCTCATCCCCGTCTACGACACGCGGCGCGACGCGGCCTGGCAGAAAGCCAATCCGGACATGTACGAGCAGTTCGTCGCCGCGACCGATCCATACGCCGGCGAGCCCGGCCATGCGATGGGCGCGCGCCGCCAGGTCGAAGCCCGGTCGCATCACGACACCTATGACCGGTTGGCGCAGATCGCGTGTCCCGTGATGATCGCGGCGGGCCGCTATGACGGCGTCGCGCTGCCGGCGACGCAGGAGAAGATGGCGGCGCGGATCGCGGGATCGGTGCTGCGGTTCTACGAGGGCGGCCACATGTTCATCCTCCAGGACCGCGCCGCGCTGCCGGACATGGTGGAATTCCTCAAGGGGTGAATGTCATCGACCCGGCGCAGCGCGCGCCAGGGCTTGCGCGACGGTGTCGAGCGGAAGAACCAGACGAAGAGGTTCGTCGAGCAATCGCAACGCGCCGAAACGCAGATACCATCGGGCGGCAGCGTCGTCCTTGGCGTCAATCGCGAGCGCGATGCCGCCCACCTCGGCGGCGACCGCCAGACATCGCTCGCCGGCCGCGAGCAGAAGGTCGGCGCCCAGGCCCTGGCCTTGCGCCGAACGATCGACGGCCAGGCGCCCGAGCCGAAAAACCGGCACCTCATAGCGCCCGAGGCCGCGCGCCATCCTTGGCGGAACGCTGGCAAACGCGACGGCGCCGGGGCTGATCGTGTAGTAGCCGAGAACGCGGTTCGGCTCATCGGGGGCGACCGCCAGGAACGTCTTGGCGCCGCCGCTCTCGTGGTTCTGCCGGGCGAAGCGCATGAGATAGTCGTTCAGCGCCGCGACTCCGCAGTCGAACCGCCTGCGATCATGCTGCTTGCCGATGGCCGTCTCATGCCAGGCAACGCTCACTTGCGCAGCAAGCGCCTGCGCGCGGCGGCCAACAGAGCGGGCGTCGGCTTGGGCGGATTCTCGAGAAGCTTCAGAACCCGTGCGGAATCGCGTTCCGACAGCGCAATCCGCTCCGACCGCTCCACGACCTCGCGCGCGGCCGGCATGACACGGCGCATGATGAAGCTCGTCACGTCCAGACGTTCCTCGGCGGCCGCGGCGACCAGCAGGCGCTTTTCTTCCTTGCTGGCGCGCAGTTCGATGCGGTCGTCGCGGATGGCAGTGGGGCCGGCCATGTGTGGTATCTCCAAGGCTGAACCTAGCGTACGGACGCCGTACGTGCAAGCACGGCGGCCCTTGCCGGGCGCCGCGACGACGGATATGGGCTCCGCCATGTTCCATCTCTTTCCCACCGCTTTCGCCACGCTGTTCGTCGCCGTCGGGCCGGTCGAGGTCGGGTCCATGTTCCTGGCGCTGACCGCCGGCATGGCGAAGGCCGAGCGGCGCAACACCGCCATCGTCTCGGCCATCGTGTCGGCGGTGGTGTTGACGGCCTTCGCGCTCGGCGGCGTCCAGCTCCTGGACCTGATCGGCGTCGGCCTGCCCGCCTTCCGCACCGCAGGCGGCGTGCTGCTGCTCATGGTGGCGGCGGACCTCCTCCTGGCGCAGCATTCGGCGATCTCCTCCATCACGCCGACCGAGGCGAACGAGGCGCAGAGCCATGAGACCGACGTCGCGGTCTTCCCGCTCGCCATTCCGCTGACCGCCGGGCCGGGCAGCATGACGGCGGTGGTGCTTCTGATGGGCAAGACGCATGGACCGCTGGACGCCGCCGCCGTGCTGGCGGCGCTGGGCGCGATCATCCTTTTGACCTTCCTGGCGATGCTGGCGTCGGACCGGCTGATGCGGGTGCTGCGCAAGACCGGCGCCGCGGTCATCGCGCGCGTCTCCGGCGTGCTGCTGGCGGCGCTGGCGATGCAGTTCATCTTCGACGGGCTCAGCGACAGCGGGCTGTTCCGTTAATGGGATTCACGCGGAGGCGCGGAGTCGCGGAGGTTCGTGACGAACTCCGCGTCTCCGCGGCTCCGCGTGAGATTGTTGGCGCCTCGCGCCGCAGCGGATTTGACTCGCGCGGTGCCCGCCGTAACGATGCGGCAAAATCGATAACGGGCGGAATCATGTCGGCAGCGGGCGTCGAAGCCATCTCCATCGGTGCGCGGCTGGCGGAGATCGCGGCGCAGAAGCCGGACGCGCCCGCAATCACCTCGCAGGATGTGACGCTGACCTGGGCCGAACTGCATCGGCGCTCCAACCGGATGGCGCGCGGCCTTCTGGCTAAGGGCGTCGGCCACGGCGATTTCCTGACCATCGCGCTGCCCAATGGCGTGCCCTTCGTCGAGGTCTGCTATGCCTGCTGGAAGATCGGCGCGGTGCCGCAGCCGGTGTCGTCGCGCCTGCCGGCAAGCGAACTGGCCGCGATCGTCGAGCTCGCCGATGCGCCCATCGTGGTCAGCGATACGCCGCTGGCCTCGCCAAGGCCGGTGGTGTCGAGCGGCGAATTGCTGGCGGCCTCCGCCGACGAGAGCGACCTGCCCGACGCGGTCTCGCCGTCCTGGAAGGCGCCGACCAGCGGCGGCTCGACCGGGCGGCCCAAGCTGATCGTCTCGGGCACCGCGGGCCTGACGGCCAAGGGCGGCGGGGCGACGAGCTTCTGGCGCCACACCGCCGATACGGTGGCGCTGATGCCCGGGCCGCTCTATCACAACGGGCCGTTCGCCAATGTCTTCGGCGCGCTGAACGCCGGCGCGCATGTCATCGTGATGCCGAAATTCGACGCCGAGGCGACGCTCCGCGAGATCGAGCGCCATCGCGCGAACTGGATCTATCTGGTGCCGACGATGATGAGCCGGATCTGGCGGCTGCCCAACCGCACGGATTTCGACGTCTCCAGCCTCAAGACCGTGTGGCATCTCGCGGCGCCCTGCCCGCCGCTTCTGAAGGAGCAATGGATCGAATGGCTGGGCGCCGACGCGATCTGGGAGCTCTATGGCGGCACCGAGGCGCAGGCCGCGACGACGATTTCCGGGCCCGAATGGCTGACCCATCGCGACTCGGTCGGCCGGGTGATGCCGGGCGGCGAGATGAAGGCGTTCGACGCGCAGGGCCGGGCGCTGCCGCCGGGCGAGACCGGCGAGATCTATATGCGCCACGATCCCAGCCTGCCGCCGACCTATCGCTATGTCGGGGCGGAGGCGCGCACCCTGCCCGGCGGCTGGGAGAGCATCGGCGATATCGGCTGGTTCGACGAAGAGGGCTATCTCTATCTCGCCGACCGGCGCACCGACATGATCCTGGTCGGCGGCGCCAATGTCTATCCGGCGGAGATCGAGGCGGCGCTGGACGAGCATCCGCTGGTCGCGTCGAGCGCGGTGATCGGGCTGCCGCATGAGGAGCTGGGCAACCTTGTGCACGCGATCGTGCAGCCGCGGCCGGGGCTCGATATCGAGGAGCTGAAGCGGCATCTGGCGGAGCGGCTGGTGATCTACAAGCAGCCGCGCAGCTTCGAGCTGGTGGACGAGAACGTTCGCGACGACGCGGGAAAGGTGCGGCGCACGGCGCTGCGCGATGCGCGGGTGAAGAAGGGTTGAGCGGCGCGATTGAAGTTCGCTGCATTCAACAATGGCAACAACAACAGGTGTCATCCGCCGCGAATGCGGCGGACCCAGTTGAAACCGACTGAGCAGATGTCACCTGGGTGGCCCGCATTCGCGGGCCATGACAACTTTTTTGCTACGACGCCGAGGCCGTTGCTGCCAACGCAGACGGCGCGGTCTCCATCGCCTTGAGGCGCTGATATTCCACCGGCTCCGCGATCTTGAGCCGCGCGCGGGCGGCGTCGAGCGGTTCGGCGAACAGCTTCTCGATGTCCTCGCCATGCAGCCAGGCGGCGTCGCGGCCATGGGTATAGCCCTCCCACACGGCGCGGGCGACGAGGCGGCCCTGCGGCTCGCGCAGGTTGTCGAGCACACCCATCGCCGCGATGAAGCCCCAGCCGAGACCTTTGGTCTGCGCATAGGAGAAGGCGACGAGGCAGAGCTCGCCCAAGGGATCGTCGGCCTGATAGCCGGTCAGCACGTGCCAGATATCGTGGATGTCGCGCTCGCGCCGGCCGAACCAGGCATAGGGATGCGCGACGAAAGCGGCGCCGTGGACCTGCTCGCCGACCTCTTTCAGGCCGGCGGCCGAGAAGCCGGTCTTCTCCAGGAAGGCGCGATAGGCGGCGCCGACCGTGCCCGGCGCGAAGCCGCGCAGGAAGTCCGGATCCATGAACTTGTCGACCAGCTCGACCCGCTCATAGGCGATGCGGCCGCCTTCGGCGGTCTGGAGCAGCCTGTTATAATTGCGGGCCGTTACGCTGCCGTTGAGGGCGCGCATGATCAGGAAGACCTGGGCAGTGTCGTTGGGCTCGGCGATCAGCGCACGGATGGCGTGAAACGCGCCCTTCCAGTCGCGGCGGGGGTTCAGGTCCAGGGTGGGAACGTCGGCCATGGCGGAACCTCGATCTGACTATCTGACAATCTTGATTATCAGATAGTCAGATGGCATCCCGGAGTCAAGATGGCGACCCTGGAAAAAGAACGCCGCCGCTATGGCGGGGCGAGTTTCGCGGACCGGCAGTCCGAACGCCGCGAACGGCTGATCGGGGCCGCGATCGACGTGTTCGGGCGGGCGGGTCGCGACGGCGCGACGGTGGCGGCGATCTGCGCCGAGGCGGGGCTGACGGCGCGCTATTTCTACGAATCCTTCCCGAGCCGCGACGCCCTGTTCCTGGAAGCCTATGGCGCGGTGCAGCGCGAATTGCTGGCGCGGCTCGCCGCGGCGGTCGATCCGGCCGATCCGGTGAAGAGCGCCCTGACCGGATTCTTCGCCGCCCTGGCCGAGCATCCGGGGCCGGCGCGGGTCTTCCTGCTCGACGCCCATGGCCGCGAGCCGGCGATGCAGGCGGCGGGGCAGGAGACGGCGACGCGGCTGGTGCAGCTCTTCGCGCCCCGGACGCGCACCGTGCTGGCGTCCGCCGGCGTGCTGGGCGCGGTGATCGACATCGCCCGGGCCTGGATCGAGCGCGGCTTCGCCGAGCCGGTCGAGGAGGTCGTGGCGACCGCCCTGCCCTTCGCGCAGGCGGCGGCCGGCAAGGCGCTGGGAACTTCCACCGGACCGTGACAGTTTCCGCTTCATGGCCGGACTATCCACTTACTATGCCAAGCGCGATTTCGGGATCACGCGCGAGCCGCGCGGCAAGGTCGCCAAGGGCAAGGGCAAGTCGCGCTTCGTCATCCAGCGCCATGCCGCGACGCGGCTGCATTACGACCTGCGCCTCGAACTGGACGGGGTCTACAAATCCTGGGCGGTGACCAAGACGCCGTCGCTCGATCCGGCGGTGAAGCGGCTGGCGGTCGAGGTCGAGGATCATCCCATCGAATACGGCACCTTCGAGGGCACGATCCCGGAAGGCCAGTATGGCGGCGGCACGGTGCAGCTCTGGGACCGCGGGACGTGGAGCCCGCAGGGCGACGATCCGGAAGGCGAGCTGAAAGCCGGGCACCTGAAATTCGTCATGGACGGCGAGCGGATGAAGGGCAAATGGGCGCTGGTCCGCATGCGCGACGATCCGCGCCGGCCGGGCGCCAAGGTCCGCCACAACTGGCTGCTCATCAAGGAGATCGACGACGAGGCCAAGCGCGGCAGGGCGGGCGATGCGCTCGCCAAGGACGTGACCTCGGTGGCGACCGGCCGCACGCTGGACGAGATCGCGGCGAAATCGACCAAGGTGTGGAATTCCAACCGCTCGGTCGACGAGAACGTGAAGGCGCTGAAGAAGACGGCGAAGAAGCCCCCCGCTAAAAAAAAGAGTCGGCCGACGAAGCGCCGCGCGTGACGCGGATGCCCGATTTCGTGGCGCCGCAACTGGCGCAACTGGTCGAGGCGCCGCCCTCGGCCGAGAACTGGGTGCATGAGGTCAAGTTCGACGGTTATCGCCTGCAGATGCGGGTCGAGAAGGGCCGCGCGGTGCTGCGCACCCGCAAGGGGCTCGACTGGACCGACCGGTTTCCCGAGATCGCGGCGGACGGGGCCAGGCTTCCCGATTGCCTGATCGACGGCGAGATCTGCGCCCTCAATGCGGAAGGCGCGGCGGATTTCGGCGCGCTGCAGCTTGCGCTGTCGGAAGGTAAAACCGGCGATCTGGTGTTCTTCCTGTTCGACTGCCTGTTCGCGGCCGGGCGCGACCTGCGCAAGCTGCCGCTGTCGGCGCGCAAGGAAGCGCTCCAGGAGGTCCTGAAGCACGCCAGGAACAGCAGGCGGCTGCGCTTCGTGCCGCATTTCACGAGCCATGGCGACGCGATGCTGGAAGCGGCGTGCAAGATGGACATGGAGGGCATCATATCCAAGCGGCTGGACGCGCCCTATGTGTCGGGCCGCGCCGGGTCGTGGACGAAATCGAAATGCCGCGGCGGACAGGAAGTGGTGATCGGCGGCTGGCGCGGCGACGCCGGCACGCTGCGCTCGCTCATGGTCGGCACGCATCAGGACGGCAAGCTGGTCTATCGCGGGCGCGTCGGCACCGGCTACACCGCGGCGGTCGCCGCCGACCTCTTGAAGAAGCTGAAGCCGCTCCGGCGCGACAAGCCGGCCTTCGCCGCCGCGCCGCGCGCGCCGGATTTGAACTGGGTCGAGCCGAAACTCGTGGCCGAGATCGAGTACGAGAACGTGACGTCGGACGGGCTGTTCCGCCAGGCGGCGTTCAAGGGCCTGCGCGCCGACAAGCCGGCGGATGCGGTGACGATCGAAATCCCGGCGGACGCGCCGGCAAAGGAGAAAAAGGCGATGGCGGCGAAGGTTGCGCGCGCGGCGGCGAAGCCCGCGAAGGACCCTGCAAAAGACAATGTCGTGCTTGGCGTGACGATCAGCCATCCCGAAAAGGCGCTGTGGCCGAAATCGAAGGCGGGGCCGGCGGTGACCAAGCTCGACCTGGCGAACTACATCGCGGCAGCGGCGGAGCGCATGCTGCCGCATATCCGGGACCGGCCGATCTCCATCGTGCGCACGCCGGAGGGGATCGCGGGCGAGACGTTCTACCAGCGCCATGCGCTCAAAGGCACGCAGGTGCCGATGCTGGCGATCAGGGTCGAAGGGGAGAAGGACCCCTATCTCGGCGTCGACAGCGCCGCGGCGCTGGTGGCACTGGCGCAGCAGGCGGTGACGGAGATCCATCCCTGGGGCTCGAAGGCGGGCGATCCGGAGACGCCGGAGCGGATCATCCTCGATCTCGATCCGGCGCCGGATATCGGCTTCGACCGCGTCGTCGAGGGCGCGCAGGAATTGAGGAAGCGGCTCGGCGCACTCGGCTTCGAGCCGTTCGTGAAGACGACGGGCGGCAAGGGGCTGCATGTCGTGATCGCGATCCGGAACGCGACCTGGCCCGAGGCGAAGGCCTTCGCCAAGGCGATGGCGACCGGGCTCGAAGAGGACATGCCGGAGCGCTACACCACGACTATCGCCAAGAAGGCGCGGACGGGGAAGATCTTCGTCGACTATCTGCGCAACGACCGCACCTCGACCGGCGTGGCGCCGTGGAGCACGCGGGCGCGCGAGGGCTGCCCCATCGCGGTGCCGATCGCCTGGGCCCAGGTGAAGAAGGGGCTCGATCCCAAGGCGTTCAACATCCGCACCATCGCGCCGCTGCTGAAGAAGGCCGATCCCTGGGCGGAATTGGCGAAGAGCGCCAAGGCGCTGGGTCCGGCGATGAAGAAGTTGGGAATCTGATTCACCGCCCCGCAAGCGGGGGGTGCTTCAGGAGCGCGCCCGCTTCTTCGTATTCGTGTTCGCCGGGGCGCCCTTGTGCTTCAGGCTCTTGCGCAAGGCTTCCATCAGGTCGATCACGTTGGTGTCTTCCACCGGCTCTGACTTGACCGGCTTCTGGCCCTTCTCCTTGCGGCGGATCAGCTCGCGCAGCGCCTTCTCGTAGCGGTCCTCGAACATCGAGGGATCGAAATCGCCCTCCTGCTGCTCTATGATCTTCTCCGCGATCTCCACCATCTTCTTGTCGGAGCGCGTGGCGGGGATGTCGCCGAAGACGGATTTGGGATCGATCACCTCGTCGGCGTTGCGCAGCGTATAGGCCACGATGCCCTTGTCGCGCGGCTCCAGCGCCACCATGCGCTCGCGCGTGTGCATCACGACGCGGCCGATGGCGATGCGGCCGGCCTGCTCCAGCGCGTCGCGGATCACGGTGTAGGCCTCGGTCCCCGTCTTGCCGTCGGGCACCAGGTAATAGGGATCGTTCCAATAGAGCCGGTCGATCTCGCCGGCGTCGACGAAGCGCTCGATGTCGATGGTCTTGGTGGTTTCGAGGCGGACGTCCTGAAGCTCCTCGTTGCTGACGATGACGTATTTGTTCTTCTCGATCTCATAGCCCTTGACCAGATCCTTGCGCTCGACCGGGCCGGTGTCGGGGTCGGTCGGGATCATGCGGATGCGGTTGTTGGTCTTGGGATTCAGCATGTGGAAGGAGATGTCGTTGGTGCGCGTGGTGGCGCCGAACAGGGCTACGGGGCAGGAGACCAGCGACAGCCGCAGATGCCCCTGCCAGGCCGGGCGCCCGCCGCCGCGGCGGGCATGGGCGGCGTGCGCCGGCGCCTCGTGTGCCTTCGCCCTGGTCTTCTTGCGCGTCGTCATGGAAGTTCCTTTCGCCGCCGGAATCGGAAACGTCGGCGGCGGCGATTGTATCCGGAAGTAATCCTCGCGCCCACGCCACAGCGGCGACGGTGTGTCCATTGTCGGAACCCTAAATCTTGTTTGGATTGAGCCCCGCCTTGATCAGTCGGGGAGCAATCTTACGCATCTTTGTAAACTCTGTGCCGAAGGCTGGACCAATATCCATTGCGGTACAAAATTCCTTACCAGTCACATTTTGAAACTCATCGGCGTACTTGATCACTTGCAGATGCAATTCTGCGACGTAGTCATTCCGTGGCGCGGACACGATGGCTGCTTTGATGTTCTTAATTGCGTGCGAAAAGCTCATGATGAATCTCCCTTTTGACAGAGAATGATATCAAAGCACAATTAATCGTGCAACGTGCTTTGTGCATATTTTTAAGCGAAGGGCTATTATTTGTCTTATCCTCAACCGTAAGCCTTCGCAGCCCTCACAATCGTGGCGTGGAATTCGGCGATCGTCTCGTCGATCACCTGTTTGACCGGCTTGATGTCGTGGATGCGGCCGGCGACCTGGCCGGAGAGCGCGATGGAGGCCTCCATGTCGCCGCCGAAATAGAGGTCGGTGGCCTTGCCGAACTCCGCCATGATGTTGGGCGGCGGTTCCTTCTCGATGCGGGCGGTCTTCTCGGTGCGCAGCGCGCGCAGCGCCGGGCCGGGGCCGAAGCGGTTGAGGAACAGCGTGTCGGTCTCCGCCGCCGCCAGGATCGCATTCTTCCAGTTCGCATGCACCGGCGATTCCGCCGACGAGACCATGCGGGTGCCCATCTGGATGCCCTCGGCGCCCAGCAGGAAAGCCGCCGCCATGGTGCGGCCGTCGACCATGCCGCCGGCGGCGATGACCGGGACGTCGACGCTCTCGCAAACCAGCGGGAGCAGGACCATCGACGCGACCTCGTTGGGATTCTTGAAGCCGCCGCCCTCGCCGCCCTCCACCACCAGTCCGTCGACGCCGCAATCCACGGCGCGCAGCGCGGCCTTCAGCGACGGCACGACATGGAAGACGGTGAGGCCGGCGGCCTTCAGGGGCGCGACGATCTTCCGCGGATCGCCGGCCGAGGTGGTGACGAATTTCACGCCCTGGTCGATGATGAAGTTCACGATGCCCGGATCGCGCACGAAGGCGAGCGCGACGTTCACGCCGAAGGGCTTCGTGGTGAGCGCGCGCATCTTGGCGATCTCGCCCCTGACCGCGTCGAGCTCGCCCGACGAGGTCTCGATGATGCCCATGCCGCCGGCGTTGGAGACGGCGGAGGCGAGCTGGGAGCGCGCGATCCACCCCATCGGCGCCTGCACGATGGGGTACTCGACGCCGAGCAGTTCGGTGATGCGGTTCCGTATCTTCATGGCAGGTTCCCCGGTACTGGAAATTTGTCGGCGACGACTTCGATCACGCCGGCGCGGCGCGCGACGAGTTCGCGCTGGATGCGGGCGTGCTCGTGGCGGTCGATGCGATAGAACCAGTTCACGCCGATGCAGACGAGCGTCATCGCGGCGGGCGCGACGCCGAAGACGAGGCCGAGATCGGTCACCGTCGCCGGGCTCAGATGGACGGCGTCGCCGCCCTTGGTCGCGATATCGACGGGAAAGTGGATGAGATCGAGGGCGACGCCCGCGAGGAAACTGCCGATGCCGGTGGCGGCCTTGGCCGAGAACGTCGTGCCGGAGAAGTAGAGGCCCTCGCGCCGCGCCCCGAACAGGAGTTCGTGCTCGTCGGCGGCATCGGCCATCATCGACTGGAAGCTGATCGCCAGCACCGTGACCGCGCCATAGACCAGCACGTTGTTGATCGCGAGCAGCGTGACGAGCAGCGGCCCGCCCTCGGGCAAGACGCCCCAGATGCGCAAGAGCGGCATGCCGGCCTGGGCGAGGCAGATATAGGCGAGGCTCCACAGCGTCATGGTGCGCTTTTCGACATGCGGGCCCAGAAGGGCGACGATGGGTATGCCGACCAGAAGGCCGAGCGCGGCGAGGATCGACAGGAGCTGGATGGAATCGACGCTCAGCTTCCAGAAGAACTTGTTGCCGTGCAGGTTGAGCGCCGCGGCGGTGCCTTGCGCCACGAAGAAGATCAGCACGGTGACGAAGAGGATCAGGAAAGAGCGGTTGCGGAAGACCTCGGGCAGCTCGCGCGCCAGGCGGCGCAGCGGATGGTCGTCGCTGGGCACGGTCTTGTGCAGGCGGCCGATGGAGCCGAGCGTGCCGAACGCCGCCAGCGCGCCGAACGCGCAGAGGATGACGGCGCAGGTCCAGCCGAAGGGGATATAGGCGGCACGGTCGAACAGGCCGTTCTTGCCCGCCAGGAACACGCCATAGCCGAGCACGATGGGAACGATGGTCGCCGGCACGCTGAAAAAGGAGCGCCAGGCGATGATCCGCGAGCGCTCGATATAGTCGTCGCTCAACTCGGCGCCGAGCGCGATGTAGGGCACGACATAGGCGGAGAGGCCGAAGCGCAGCAGGAGCGCCATCGCCGTGACGTAGACGAAGAGCGCGATGCCGCCGAGACCCGAGGGCACGGTGAAGAGCATGCCGAGGCCGACCAGCATCGCGGGAAAGCTCGCGAACATGTAGAGGTGGCGGCGGCCCCAGCGCGAACTTGTATTGTCCGACAGCGAGCCGATGAAGGGGTCGACGAAGGCGTCGACCGCGAGCGCGGCGAACAGCGAGGCGCCGGTCAGCGAGCCGGACAGGCCGCAGACCGCGGTCAGATAGAACAGCAGGAAGGTGGCAAGGGCGGTGTTGCTGATGCTGTCGACGAACTGGCCGATGCCGTAGACGGCCTTGGTGGCGAGCGGAAGCTTCGAGGAATCCCGGTCGGACATGCGCTCAGATCACTTCCAGATAGTCGCGGTCGGGAAGCGCGGGGAACGGCGCGGTGGGGAGCGTCTGGTACCAATAGGCGACGGAGGCGATGTCGTCCTGCAGCGGCAGGTATTGGCGGTCCTTATGCGTGCGCCAGCCGAGCGCCTGGATGGTGATGCGCAGGTCGCTTTCGAAGCGCACCGGGTCCATCACATGGAAACGGTACATCCCGAAGCGGGTCTGTGATTTGTAGACGCCGTCGGGGCGGATTACCTGCGGCAGGCCGGCATAGGGGGTGGTGAACTCGACATAGGCCGAGCCCCTGTCGCGTTCGACGATGCCGGGGTCGAAGTCGAAGGCGCCGCAGAAATAATCCTCGGTGCCGGTGCCGCAGATGGTGGGGAAATCACGGTCGCCGTCGAGATAGAACTTGATCTCGCCCTCGCCCCACCAGCCGGCGTTGTTGACGCCCCAGGCCATGTAGGTACCGGCGTAGTGGCCCCGGCCGGTCACGCCGTCGAGGATGGTGTAGACCTCCTTGTACGGCAGCGGATTGGCGCGGCGGAACTGGGCGTGGAAATAGGCGCAGTCGTCGGGCACGTCGGTCAGCGTGTAGTTGATCTGGTAGTAGAGGATCAGCTTTTCGTCGGAGAGGTTCGTCATCGCGAAGCGCGCGCGCCTGCGGAACGGCATCTCCCAGTAGCAGTTGAAGGCGCGGCCGGGATTGACGCAGACGGGCAGCGCGCTCACCTGCGCGAAACGCTCCCAGCCGACGCAGAAGAAATCGCCGGTCGGGCATTCGATGGAGGGCTGCTCCTGGTCGTCCCAGAAGGCGCGCAGGATGGCGTGGCGCCATTTGCCGCCGGCCATGGTCATCCAGATCTGCTGGATGGCGCCCGCCTCTTCGATATTCGCCAGTTCGCGCGTCTCGCCGGGTTCGATGACGATATAGGGCGAGATCTTCCAGCCCTGGCCGAGGCCGCGCGCCGCATGGGCGGCGGGGCCATCGACGGCCATGCCGCCCCGGCCTTTTTCGCCGGAGAAATTTTCCGGAGAGATCGATCGTGTCTTGGCGGCGCTAAGCCGCGAGAGATTGCCAAGATGCAGGCCGAGGCCGTTGAAGGGGCGCGTCATATGTTCCTCAAACCCGGTGGCGTTCGCGAGCGTATTTCCTCCCCCGCTGTTGCGGGGGCTTCGTAGCGACAGCGTACGAAGGCCAGGTGAGCGACAGCGAACCTGGCAGGGTGGCACGCCGAAGCGCAGCGGAGGCGTGACGGAGGGGGCCCGCCCCGTCGTGCCCCCTCCACCGCTTCGCGGTCCCCCTCCCCCGCAACAGCGGGGGAGGAAAAAAGAGAGCAATCACTCGGCCACTCCATAAAATCGCGCCGCCGTGGTGCCGAAGATGGCTTCGCGGTCGGACGGCGACGTCAGCGCGACGCAGGCGCCCAGCCAGGACGCATAGTCGCCGGTTTCGTTCAGCACCGGCCAGTCGCTGCCCCACATCAGCCGTTCGGGGCCGAAGGACTCCAGAAGCACGTCGACGTAAGGCTTCAACGTCTGCGCCGTCCAGCCGGGTCCGGCCTCGCTCGCGAGGCCCGAGAGCTTGCAATAGGCGTTGGTCTCCGCCGCGATGTGGCGGATATAGGGCTTCCAGACCTCGAGCCCGCCCTTGGCGATGTCGGGCTTGGCGCCGTGGTCGATGACGACGGCGAGATCGGGATAGCGGTCGATCAGCTCCGCCAGCGCGGGCAGATGGCGCGGCCGCACCAGCGCGTCGAAGCGCAGCTTGCCGCGCTGCATGGCGTCGAACACCCGCGCGAAGGCGGGCCGCAGAATCCACTCGCCGTCCGCGATGTCCTGGAGCATGGGGCGCAGGCCCATGAGCTTGGGGTTGGCGCAAAGCCGCGCGATGCGGGTGGGCGCGTCGGGCGCCTCGAAATCGATCCAGCCGACCACGGCGGCGACGAAGGGCGCCGCGCGGGCCAGTTCGAGAAGATAATGCGTCTCCTCCTCGCTCGGCGCGGCCTGGACGAGGACGGTCCTGTCGATCTTCGCCGCGTTCAGCAGCGGCGCCAGGTCGGCGGGCAGAAAGTCGCGCGCGATCTTCGGATGGTCCTTGGGCGTGAGCCAGCCATAGTCGCCGCGGTCGATGCGCCAGAAATGCTGGTGCGCGTCGATCCTCATCCGCGGACCACGCCCTTCTTGAGGATCAGATTGCCGTAGAGCCGCGTCTCGCCCGTGGCGACGACGGCGAAGGCTTTCTTCGCGCGCTCATAGAAGGCGAAGCGCTCGATGGCTTCGATGGGGCCTTCATACCCTTCGCGCGCGAGCGCCGACATGAATTGACGGGTGATGGCCGGAACGTCATCCGGCTTCTCGACCACGGCCATGCGGAAGGCGGCGGCGGGCACGAAACCGTCCAGCGGCAGGACGGACACGATGGCGGCGACCATGCGCGGCGCGTCCACGCCGTCGGCGCGGATCAGGCGGCCGCCGGTCGCGGTGGACTCGGCCGGGAAGTTCGCGTCCGCGATCACGATCTCATCGCCATGGCCCATGCCGCGCAGGATGGCGAGCAGGCCCGGCCCTAAGAGGGGATCGATACCCTTCAACATGCCGCTTCGTTCCCTGAATGCCGCCGCTTTTGCGGCCGTCTGGCCTGACGCTTGCGGGGATAGTAAGTATCGGACGCCGCGGCCCGCAAGCGCGAAGGAACCGATGTGTCCGATGTTCTCACCAAGGATGCCGTAACGGTACGCCTGCACAGGGGCGACAATGTCGTCGTCGCGGTCGGCCGCATCGCGCCGGGCACGCGGGTCGCTTCGGAGACCGTCACGGCACGCGAGTCCGTCCCCTCCGGCCACAAGATCGCGACGCGCGCGATCGCGGCCGGCGAGGCGGTGCGCAAATACGGCCAGGTGATCGGCGCGGCGACGATGGAGATCGCGCCGGGCGCGCATGTCCATGTCCACAATCTCGCCGTCTCCGATTTGCGCAACGCGGTCGCGCCGGCGCCGCCCTGGCATCGCGACGAGCCGGCGCGCAGCTTCCTGGGCTATCGCCGCCATGACGGGCGCGCCGGCGTGCGGAACTATATCGGCATCCTGACGAGCGTGAACTGCTCGGCGACCGTGGCGCGGCACATCGCCGAAGCGGCCGAGCGCAGCGGCCTGCTGCAGGGCTTCGACCATGTCGACGGCATCGTGCCGATCACCCATGCCAGCGGCTGCGGCATGGCGGGATCGGGCGAAGGCTTCGACATCCTGCGCCGCACCCTGTGGGGCACCGCGGCCAATCCGAATTTCGGCGCGATCCTCTTGGTCGGGCTCGGCTGCGAGGTGATCCAGATCGACCGGCTGAAGGCCGATTACGGCCTGGCCGAGAGCGATGCCTTCCACGCTTACACGATCCAGGACGTCGGCGGCACAAGGCGCGCCATCGAGGAGGGGTTGGAGCGGCTGAAGGCGATCCTGCCCAGGCTCGACAAGGCGCGGCGCACCGAGGTGCCCGCCAGCGAACTGGTGCTGGGCCTGCAATGCGGCGGATCGGATGCGTGGTCGGGCGTGACCTCCAACCCGGCGCTGGGTAATGCCAGCGACCGGCTGGCGGCGCTGGGCGCCACCGTCATTCTTTCGGAGACGCCGGAAATCTACGGCGCCGAGCATCTGCTCTATGCCCGCGCCAAAGCACCGGAGGTGTCGGCGAAGCTGCGCGCGCGGCTCGACTGGTGGGAGCACTACACGAAAATCCACGACATGGAGATGAACAACAATCCCTCGCCGGGCAACAAGGCGGGCGGGCTGACGACCATCCTGGAGAAATCGCTGGGCGCGGTGGCGAAGGCCGGAACCTCGCCGCTGAACGCGGTCGTGGAATACGCCGCGCCGATCCCCGAGCGCGGCCTGGTGTTCATGGACTCGCCGGGCTTCGATCCGTGCAGCGCGACCGGCCAGGTCGCCTCGGGCGCCACGCTGATCGCGTTTACCACCGGGCGCGGCTCGGCCTATGGCTGCAAGCCTTCGCCGTCGATCAAGCTCGCCTCCAACAGCGCGATCTACGAGCGGATGAAGGAAGACATCGACATCGATTGCGGTCCGATCGCGTCGGGCGCCGCGACGGTGGAGGAGAAGGGCGCGGAGGTGCTCGACCTGCTGCTGGCGGTCGCGTCGGGAACCAAGAGCAAGAGCGAGGAACTTGGTTACGGCGGAACGGAGTTCGTTCCCTGGCAGATCGGCGCGGTGATGTAGACGGCTCTCTTGCAGTGCGGCCAAAGGAATTGGGCCGCTCGGGGGCGTAGACGGTCCGCGAATATTCGCGTTAACCTGCCCCGGCGGCGGAAGGCCGAAGGCATTCGGGGGGATGTGTGCGATATCGGGTTTTTGCAGGCGTGCTCGCTCTGTGCGCCGGTCTGGGTGCGTGTTCGACGAGCCAGGAATCCGTCGAGCAGAACGATCCGTTCGAGCCGGTGAACCGCCAGGTATTCGATTTCAACCATAGCCTGGACAATCGCGTCGCCCTGCCGGTCGCGACCTTCTACCGGAGCGCGGCGCCGGCGCCGGTGCGCGAGCACCTCCATTATTTCCTGACCAATCTGCGCCTGCCGGTCACCGTCGCCAACGACGTGCTGCAGGGCAATGTGAGCCGCGGCGGCGAGGCCATCGAGCGCTTCGCGGTCAATTCCACGCTCGGCTTCGCCGGCGTGTTCGACGTCGCGACGGGGTGGGGCCTGCCCTATCACCAGGAGGATTTCGGCCAGACCATGGGCTGGTACGGCGTCGGAGAGGGTCCCTATATGGTGATTCCGCTGGCCGGGCCGGCCGATCCGCGCGACCTGGCCGGGGCCTATATCGACGGCTATATCAACCCGCTCGGCTATATCCAGTGGCGGCACAAGAACTATTACTGGTCCTGGCCGATCCGGGTCGTTTCGCTGATGGATTCGCGCTCGATCGGCATCGACGAGTTGCGCGAGATCCAGCGCAACTCCATCGACCTCTACGCCACGACCCGCAGCCTGTACCGCCAGTCGCGCAACGCCGAAATCCACAATGGCGTGCCCGACGTCCAGGGTTTGCCGGACTTCTAGGCCTCCGCTACAAGCCATCCCCATGTCGGTTACCGAGCGCCTCGTGGCAGCATGCTGCCGCGCCCCCAGATTCGTCGTCGCCCTGTTCCTGGCGCTCGGTGCGGCGGCCGCGGCCTATACGGCCGTCAATTTCAACATGGACACCGACTCGACCAAGCTGATATCGCCCAATGTCGACTGGCGGCAGCGCGAAATGCATTTCGACTCGCTGTTTCCCCAGCAGGTCAACCTCATCGCGGTGGTGGTGGACGGACAGACGCCGGAACTGGCCGAGGCCGGGACCAAGGCGCTGTCCGATGCGCTGGCGGCGCAGACCAAACAGTTCGACAGCGTGCGCCGGCCCGACGGCGGCGACTTCTTCGACAAGAACGGCCTGCTCTTCCTGCCGCTCCCGGAGGTCAAGGCGAACACCGAGCAGATCATCGCGGCCGCGCCGTTCCTGGGCCCCATGGCGGCCGATCCGTCCCTGCGCGGGATCATGACCAGCCTTCAGACCGCGCTCGAAGGCGTGGCGCGCGGCCAGGCGAAGCTTTCCGACCTGCAGCGCCCGATCCACGGCTTCGGCGCGACGCTGGCCAAGGTCGCGGACGGCCGGAAGACCTGGCTCTCCTGGCGCGCGCTGGTGACGGGCGCGCCGGCGGCGACGCGCGAGACGCGGCGCTTCATCGAGGTGCAGCCCAAGCTCGATTTCGGCTCGCTGGAGCCGGGCGAGGCGGCGACCGACGCCATCCGCGCCACGGCGCGCAAGCTGGGGCTGACGCCCGAGAACGGCGTGCGGGTGCGCCTGACCGGGCCGGTGCCGCTGTCGGACGAGGAATTCGCGACGCTGGCCGACCGCGCCCTGCTGATGGGCATCGCCATGATGGCGGCGGTGATCGCGACGCTGTGGCTGGCGGTGCGCTCGTTCAAGATCATCTTCTGCATCCTTTTGACGATCGTGGTGGGGCTCTGCGTCACCATGGCGGCGGGGCTCTATTTCGCCCATGTCTTCAACATCATCTCGATCGCCTTCGTGGCCTTGTTCGTCGGGCTCGGCGTCGATTTCGGCATCCAGTTCTGCGTGCGCTACCGCCATGAGCGCTTCGTGGTGCACGACCTGCGCCAGTCGCTGACCTGCGCCGGACGCAGCGTCGGAAAGCCCCTGGCGCTCGCCGCGGCCGCGACGGCGGCGGGTTTCTTCTCCTTCGTGCCGACGGAATATGCCGGCGTCGCGCAGCTCGGCATGGTGGCTGGCATCGGCATGGTCGTCGCCTTCTCGCTGACGGTGAGCTTCCTGCCGGCGCTCCTGATGCTGACCCAGCCGGTGGGCGAGAGCGAGGACGTCGGCTACCGCTTCTTCGCGCCGGTCGACCGGCTCATGATCGCGCGGCGCCGCCAGGTGCTGGGCTGGGGGCTGCTGGCCGGAATCGTCGGGCTGGTCCTCACCTCCTTCGTCAAATTCGATTTCAATCCGCTCGACCTGCGCAGCGCCAAGACCGAATCGGTGTCGACGATCCTGGACCTGACCAAGGACCCGCAGACCTCGCCCAACACGATCGACGTGCTGGCGCCCAGCCTCGACGCCGCGAAGGTCCTGGCGCGCAAGATCGCCGGCCTGAAGGCGGTCGACCAGGCGATCACGCTCGCCGACTTCGTGCCGGACGACCAGCCGGCCAAGCTCAAGCTGATCGGCGATGCGAATCTCCTGCTCGATGCGACCATCAACCCGTTCGCCGTGAAGCCCGAGCCGACCGATGAGGAGGTGGTGGCGAGCCTGCGGGACACCGCGAATGCCCTGCGCGAGGCTGCGGAAAAAGACGGCACGCCGGCCGCCAAGGATGCCGAGGCGCTGGCCGCGACGCTGGACAGGCTGGCGGACGGCACGCCGGCTTTGCGGGCGCGCGCGGCGGAGGCGCTGGTGCCGGGGTTGAAGACCTTGCTGACGCAGATGAGCGCGTCGCTGCAGGCCTCGCCGATCGCGCTGGATACGATGCCGCCGGACATGGTGCGCGACTGGGTGGCGAAGGACGGCACGGCGCGCATCCAGGTGTTCCCGGCGGACACCAGCGGCAGCAACCAGTCGCTCAACGCCTTCTCCAAGGCGGTGATGAAGGTGGCGCCAGACGCGACCGGCGCGCCGATCTCGATCCGTCAGTCCGGAACGACGATCGTGAACGCCTTCATCGAGGCGGGCCTTCTGTCCTTCGCGGCGATCACCGCGCTCCTGCTCCTGGTGCTCCGGCGGGTGCGCGACGTGCTCCTGACCATCATCCCGCTCGTCCTGACGGGCCTCCTGACGATCGGGACGGCGGTGGCGATCGGGCTTCAGCTCAATTTCGCCAACGTCATCGCGCTGCCGCTGCTGTTCGGGATCGGGGTGGCGTTCAACATCTATTTCGTCATGGCGTGGCGCAACGGCCAGACCAACCTTCTGCAATCGAGCCTGACCCGGGCGGTGATCTTCAGCGCGGCGACGACGGCGAGCGGCTTCGGCAGCCTGTGGCTGTCGAGCCATCCGGGCACCGCGAGCATGGGCGAGCTTCTGATGATCTCGCTGTTCTGGACGCTGGCGACGATGCTGTTCTTCCAGCCCGCGCTGATGGGAAGACCGCCGATCAAATAACTTTCCTCCCCCGCTGTTGCGGGGGAGGTGCCAAGCGAAGCGAGGCGGAGGGGGCCTGTGCGGGACGGCAGGCCCCCTCCGTCATGCCTGCGCTGCGCTTCGGCGTGCCACCTCCCCCGCTTTGCGGGGGAGGAAAATACGCGTCAGCCCTTCAACGCCTTGTCGGCGATGGCGTCGATCTTCTTGACCAGGGCGGCGGCGCCGCCGGCCTTGATCGTCGCGGCGTAGTCGGAGCGGTAGACCGAGAGCTGGCTGATCGAACCCTCCAGCAGCACATCGATGATCTTCCAGCTCGAACCGAATTGCCGCACGCGGTAGATGAAGACCACCGTCTGGTCCTTGGTCACGAGCTTGCTCGAGACATAGCGGTCGGTGCCGCGCACCGTCACGTTCGGATCGACGACGAATTTCTCGCCGTTATAGCTGTCGAAATTGCCGGCATATTGCGCGATCGTCATGCGCTCGAACGCTTCGGTCAGCGCCTTCTGGTCGGCCGGCGAGGCGGTGTCCCAGCCGGGGCCGACCGCGTATTTGATCATGGTGCCGAGCTCGAAGGTCTGCTCGATGACGGGCTTCAGCTTGTTGTAGCGGCCCTGCGCGCCGAGACCGGCGCCGCCCTTCATCGAATCCAGCAGCGTGTCGTAGAAATTCTGCACGGTCGCGATCGCCGGATCGTCGGCGGCGCGCGCCGCCGCCAGCGGCAGCGCGAGGGCGAACAGGAACGCGAAAGCGGCGGACAGGCGGAGAAGTGCGAATCTCATGACGATCTCCATGAACGCAGGCGGGAGAAGTGATCTTTCAACCGGATGCGCCTAGATTGGTTCCCTGAAACACGATTGTCATCCCCGCCCGGCCGGGCGTCGCGGGGATCCAAGCCGTGCCTACAAGTTCGGGCCTGAATGGGAAATGAATTCGCGCCCGCCGGTCAAGACCGGCCGCGGTGCGGCGCCTGGTCGTTTCCATGCGGCACGGCGTGACGCTCGGCCGGGACGACGCGCCCTACCCCCGCGCCTGGGCCTTCGCCACGAAATGCGTGGAAACCACGCGGGCGATGTCGCCGGCGGCAAGACCCGCGGTCTCGTATTGCTTCTCGGGGCTGTCATGCTCCTGGAAGAGATCGGGCAGGGTCATGGTGCGGATGTCGAAGCCGGGGCGCAACAGGCCCTCATTGGCGATGAAGTGCAGGACCTGGGCGCCGAAGCCGCCGGTCGAGCCTTCCTCCACCGTCACCAGCATGCCGTGATGGCGCACGAGGCGGCGGACGAGATCCTCGTCCAGCGGCTTGGCGAAGCGCGCGTCCGCGACGGTGCAGGAGATGCCCTTCGCCTTCAGGCTGTCGGCGGCGTCGAGCGCGGCCCCGAGACGCGTGCCGAGCGTCAGGATCGCGACCTCCTTGCCTTCGCGCACGATGCGGCCCTTGCCGATGGGCAGGATTTCGCCGCGCGCCGGCAGCGCCACGCCCGTGCCTTCGCCGCGCGGATAGCGCAGCGCGATCGGGCCGGAGTCGTGCGCCGCGGCGGTCGCCACCATGTGCATCAGCTCGGCCTCGTCCGCCGCCGCCATCACGGTGAAATTCGGCAGGCAGCAGAGATAGGCCAGATCGAAAGAGCCGGCATGGGTCGCGCCGTCGGCGCCGACCAGGCCGGCGCGGTCCATCGCAAAGCGCACGGGCAGGTTCTGGATCGCCACGTCGTGCACCACCTGGTCATAGGCGCGCTGCAGGAAGGTCGAATAGATCACCGCGAAGGGCTTGAGCCCTTCCGTGGCGAGACCGGCGGCGAAGGTCACGGCGTGCTGCTCGGCGATGCCGACATCGAAGGAGCGCGCGGGGAACGCCTTGCCGAAGACGTCGAGCCCGGTGCCGGACGGCATCGCGGCGGTGATGGCGACGATCCTGGGATCGGCCTCGGCCTCCGCGATCAGCGCCTTGGCGAAGACGGAGGTGTAGCTCGGCGCTTTCGACGCGCTCTTCTTCAGCGCCCCGGTCGCCACGTCGAAGCCGGTATTGGCGTGGCCGCGATCCGGCGAATTCTCGGCCGGCGGGTAGCCCTTGCCCTTGGCGGTGACGATGTGGAGCAGCACCGGCTCGGGCGCGCCGTCGCGGATGTTCTCGAGGGCGTCCACCAGCGCGACCACGTCATGGCCGTCGACAGGACCGATATGGCGCATGCCGAGCTTCTCGAACAGCGTATCGTCGCCCGAGCCCGTCGCGGCCAGTGCGTTCAGATGCGCGTTGAGCGCGCCGGTGGCCGGCGCGATGGACATGTTGTTGTCGTTGAGCACGACGAGAAGACGGCTCTTCAGATGGCCGGCATTGTTGATCGCCTCATAGGCCATGCCGGCGCTCATCGCGCCGTCGCCGATCACGGCGATCACGTGATTGTCCTTGCCGAGCAGGTCGCGGGCGACCGCCATGCCGAGGCCGGCGCTGACCGAGGTCGAAGAATGCGCCGCGCCGAACGGATCGTATTCGCTCTCGCTCCGGCGCGTGAAGCCGGAGAGCCCGCCGCCCGTGCGGATGGTGCGGATGCGGTCGCGGCGGCCGGTGAGGATCTTGTGCGGATAGGCCTGGTGGCCGACATCCCACACGATGCGGTCGTCCGGCGTGTCGAACACGTAATGCAGCGCGACGGTCAGCTCGACGACGCCGAGGCCGGCGCCGAAATGGCCGCCGCTGACCGACACCGCGTCGATCAGCTCGAGCCGCAGCTCGTCGGCGAGCTGGCGCAATTGCGCCTTGTCGAGACGGCGCAGGTCGGCGGGGATCGTGACGGTGTCGAGCAGGGGAGTCCGGGATTGGTCTGACATCAGGACTCTCGGTCCAAGAGGAAGATGGGAAGTTCCACGAGCTCGGGCGCGGCGTTGCCGTAGGGCGCCAAGGTGGCGGCGGCGCGGCGGGCGAGCCTTTCGGCCTCGGTGCGGGCGCCGTCGACGCCCATCAGGGAAACCAGCGTGGCCTTGCCCTGGTCGTTGTCCTTGCCGACGGCCTTGCCGGTCTTCTCCGCGGTGGAGGTCACGTCGAGCAGGTCGTCGGTGATCTGGAACACCAGGCCCATGTCGCGGGCGTATGACTTCAGACGGTCGCGATGCTCCGTTCCGGCCTGGCCGAGGATCGGGCCGGCCTCGCAGGAGAATTCGAAGAGCTGGCCGGTCTTCAGCCGCTGCAGCAGGACCACTTCGTCGGCGCCGAAGGCGCTCTGCGCCGCCTGCATGTCGATCATCTGGCCGCCGATCATCCCGTTGGAGCCGGAGGCCTCGGCCAGCCTGAGGACCAGGGCGCTGCGCACCTCGCCCGAGTCGTGCGTGTCGGGATGAGCGAGGATTTCGAACGCGAGTGTCAAAAGCGCATCACCCGCCAGAACCGCCGTCATCTCGTCATAGGCGATATGAGTCGTCGGACGGCCGCGGCGCAGATCGTCGTCGTCCATGCAGGGCAGATCGTCATGCACCAGCGAATAGGTGTGGAGAACTTCGATGGCGGCGCCGACCCGCGCGGCACGCGCCGGATCGACGCCGAACAGCCTGGCGGAATTCAGTACCAGGAAAGGGCGCAGCCGCTTGCCGCCGGCGAATGTGGCGTAGCGCATGGCTTCATGCACGCGGGCGTGCAGGCCATGCGGCTTGGGCAGGACGCGCTCCAGCGTCTCGTCCACCGTGCGGGCCGCGGCCGCCAAGGCTTGCGGCAATCCTGTGGTGAACGGCCGGGCCGGCGCGCCGCGTGACGAACTCTCCATGAACACCCCGTGCGACCTGCCGCTAATTTCCCCAAAAAGGGCAGGGACATAACAAGACAGCCTAGCACAATTGAACGACGCAAAAGGCAGACCTACATGCGGCTCGTGGTAAATGCCAGCCCCTGTGGTTGCACTGCATCATTCCGGTAGCTATAGGCTCGAATTCAGGTCACCATCAGGCCCGGTACAGGAGTTCCGATGCGAGTCATTCTCGCCCAGCCCCGTGGGTTCTGCGCCGGTGTGGTGCGCGCCATCGACATCGTCGAGCGCGCGCTGGAGAAATACGGCGAGCCGGTCTATGTGCGCCACGAAATCGTCCACAACAAACACGTCGTCGACACGCTGAAGAACAAGGGCGCGGTCTTCGTCGAGGAGCTGACCGAAGTTCCGGATGGCGCCGTCACCGTGTTCAGCGCCCATGGCGTGCCGCGCAGCGTGGTCGACACCGCGCAGTCGCGGAAGCTGCCCGTGCTCGATGCCACCTGCCCGCTGGTCTCCAAGGTGCACAACCAGGGCAAGCGCTATGTCGCCCATGGCCGGCACCTGATCCTGATCGGCCATGCCGGGCATCCCGAAGTCGAAGGCACGATGGGCCAGGTCGGCGCGCCGGTGACCCTGGTGCAGTCCGAGTCGGATGTCGCGGCGCTGACGCTGCCGACCGAGATGCCGGTCGCCTATATCACCCAGACCACGCTTTCCATCGACGACACCAAGAGCATCATCCTGGCGCTGAAGAAGCGCTTCAGCGACATCGTCGGACCCGAGACGACCGACATCTGCTATGCCACGCAGAACCGTCAGACGGCGGTGCGCCAACTGGCCGAAGTGGCCGATGTGATCCTGGTGGTCGGCGCCAAGAACAGCTCGAACTCCAACCGGCTGGTCGAGATCGGCCGCGAGGTCGGCGTGCCGAGCTATCTTCTGGCCGACGGCAGCGAGCTCAAGCCCGAATGGGTGCGGGGCAAGGCGCGGGTCGGGCTGACCGCCGGCGCGTCGGCGCCCGAGCGGCTGGTCGAGGACGTGATCGCCGCGCTCGGCCGCATCGCGCCGGTCAGCGTCGAGACCATGGACGGCAAGAAAGAGCATATCGAATTCCGCCTGCCGGCGGAGTTGCGCAACGACCGCGCACCGGCGGCCTAGAGTCTTTTGTTTTGCCCGCCTCCGGCGGGACGAGGAGAATAGAACATGGGTCTTCCGGTTCAGCAGGCGGCGCGCATCGGCGCCTATGTGATGAAGCAGCATCTGACGGGCAAGAAGCGCTATCCGCTGGTGCTCATGCTGGAGCCGTTGTTTCGCTGCAACCTCGCCTGCGCCGGCTGCGGCAAGATCGATTATCCCGACGACATCCTGAACCAGCGCCTGTCCTATCAGGAGTGCATGGAGGCGATCGACGAATGCGGCGCGCCCGCCGTCTCGATCGCGGGCGGCGAGCCGCTGCTCCATCGCGAGATGCCGCAGATCGTGCAGGGCTATCTGGACCGCAACAAATTCGTGATCCTGTGCACCAACGCGATCCTGCTCTCCAAGAAGATCGACCAGTACAAGCCGCACCCGAACTTCACCTGGTCGATCCATCTGGACGGCGACAAGGCGATGCACGATCACTCCGTCTGCCTCGACGGCGTCTACGACAAGGCGATCGCCGCGATCAAGCTCGCCAAGTCCAAGGGCTTCCGCACCCAGATCAACTGCACGCTGTTCTCCAACGCGATCCCCGAGCGGGTGGCGAAGTTCTTCGACACGATGATGGAGATGGGGCTGGACGGGATCACGATCTCGCCCGGCTATGCCTATGAGCGGGCGCCGGACCAGGACAGTTTCCTCAACCGCGAGCGCACCAAGAAGCTGTTCCGCGATATCCTTTCGCGCGGCAATGGCGGCAAGGCTTGGGAGTTCACCCAGAGCCCGCTGTTCCTCGACTTCCTCGCCGGCAACCAGACCTATGAGTGCACGCCCTGGTCGATGCCGCTGCGCTGCGTGTTCGGCTGGCAGAAGCCCTGCTACCTGCTCGGCGAAGGCTATGTGAAGACCTTCAAGGAGCTGATCGAAGGCACCGACTGGGACAAGTATGGCGTCGGCAAATACGAGAAATGCCAGGACTGCATGGTCCATTGCGGCTTCGAGGGCACGGCGGTGATCGATTCGATCCAGCATCCCTACAAGCTGATCCCGCTGGCGGTGCGCGGCGTGAAGACGAGCGGGCCGTTCAAGCCGGACATCGACACCTCGCACCAGCGCCCGGCGGAGTTCGTGTTCTCCGCCCATGTCGAGAACAAGCTAGCCGAGGTACGGGCAGCCAAGAAAAAGCCCGAGAGCGTCGCGGCTGCGGAGTAGCGCGCGGAACGCCTTGCCGGCCTCGCGGCCAGTGGCGAGCAGATCGGGAATCTGAGACGGATCGGCGGCGACCGAGGCGAGGATGCGCGCGAGGCGCGGCTTGCCGCTGTCGCTGAGCGGCTCCAGCGCGGCCGGCGGCAGGCCTTTGGTCCAGGCATCCGAGATCGCGCGCAGCGCGACGAAGGGAATGCCGTGGCGCGCCGCGAGGCGGGCGGCGATGTGGGATTCCATGTCCACCGCATGCGCGCCGGTCAGCGCGAAGAGACGGCGCTTGCCGTCGACATGGTTGACGATCAGATCGTGGCCGGCGAGCACGACGGAATGGGCGGCGGGAAGGCGCTCGCGCAGGATGCCGCTCCATTGCGGGTCGGTCGCGTAATGCTCGTCGTCGTGCACGACATGGGTGGCGATCACGACATCGCCGATCTTGAGCAGCGGCGCCAGCGCGCCCGCGATGCCGAAGCTGACGATGCCCTTGGCCCCCTTGGCGATGGCCCAGGAAAGGCGCTGTTCCAGCAGCGCGCCCTTGCCGGCGCCGATCACGGGCGTGAGCTTGGCGCGGGCGGCGATCCTGGCCTCGCGCGCGAGGCCGACGGCGGCGAGGACGGTGGTCATGTCTTTCCTCCCCCGCCGTTGCTGGGGAGGTGGCACGCCAAAGCGCAGCGAAGGCGTGACGGAGGGGGCCAGTGCAAGCCCCCTCCGCCTCGCTGCGCTCGGCACCTCCCCCGCAACGGCGGGGGAGGAAAGCAGATGTCACAATCCATACGCAACGTGTCTTGAATTCCCCGCTTTCAGATTGCGGTAGCGCGCCACAGCCCAGAGCGGGAAGAATTTCGGATAGCCGTGGTAGCGCAGGTAGAACACGCGCGGGAAACCGCCGCCCGTGTAGTGCTCCTGCGGCCAAAGGCCGTCTTTGCCCTGCGTCGCCTCGAGATAGCGGATGCCGCGCGCGACGGCGGCACTGTCGACCTCGCCGGCGGCCATCAGGCCGAGCAGCGCCCAGGCGGTCTGCGACGCGGTCGAGGGCGCGGGTTCATAGCCCTTGTAATCGAGCTTGTAGGAGTCGCAATCCTCGCCCCAGCCGCCGTCTGCGTTCTGGATTTTCTTGAGCCAATCGGCGGCGCGCAGCATCACCGGATCGTCGGGCAGCATGTACGCTGCGTTGAGGCCGGCGAGCGCGGACCATGTGCCGTAGATATAATTGACGCCCCAGCGGCCGAACCAGCTGCCGTCCTTGAGCTGCGAATCTTTCAGGAACTGGATACCGCCTTCGATGAACCGATTGTCCGGACCGGCACCGAGCTGGGCCAGCATGCCGATGCAGCGGCCGGTGACATCGTCCGTAGGCGGATCGAGCAGCGCGCCGTGATCGGCGAAGGGGATGTTGTTGAGGTAGTAATACGCGTTGTCGGCGTCGAAGGCGCCCCAGCCGCCGTTCTTCGATTGCAGGCCCTCGACCCATTCGCGGCCCCGCGCGATGGCTTGCGCGTCGTCGGCGGACGGCGCGGCGCGTTCGCGGGCGCGGTCGAGCGCCATCACCACCACGGCGGTGTCGTCGAGATCGGGATAATGCGCGTTGTTGTACTGGAAGGCCCAGCCGCCGGGACGGACGTCCGGCCGTTCCTCCGCCCAGTCGCCTTTGACGTCGAGCACCTGGCGGCGCTTCAGCCATTCGAGGCTCTTCGCCACGGCGGCATCCGCGACGTCCGACTTCGCCTCCATCAGCGCGTGCGCGGCCAGCGCCGTGTCCCACACCGGCGAGACGCAGGGCTGGCAATAGGCCTCGTCGTCCTTGACCACGAGCAGCAGTTCGACCGATTTGCGGGCGATGGCACGGCGCGGATCGCTCTCCGGCACGCCCATCGCGTCGTACATCATCACGGAATTGGCCATGGCCGGGTAGATCGCGCCGAGGCCGTCCTCGCCGTTGAGACGCTCGGTCGTCCATGCCACGCAAGCGTCGATGGCGCGCCGCCGCAGGCGCCCTGGCCACGGCACGATCTTCAGCACCTTGTCGAGCGTGTTGAAGAAGAAGGACCATCCGGCGGACTGGTGCGGCGCGCGGGGCGATGCGACCGGCACGCCTGCGACGAACAACTCGGGCACATGGATGCCGCGCGGATTGCGCGCGACGGGCTGTCTGGCGGCCAGCACCAGCAGCGGCACGATCACGGTGCGGGCCCAATAGCTCATCTTGGACAGATGGATCGGGAACCAGCGCGGCAGCAGGATCAGCTCGACCGGCACGGTCGGCACGTTCTGCCACGATGTCTCGCCATAGAGCGCAAGCAGGATGCGGGTGAAGACGTTCGCCTTGATGGCGCCGCCCCGCGCGCGGATCGCCTCGCGGGCGCGCACCATGTGCGGCGCGCCGATATCGTCGCCGATCATCTTGAGCGCGAAATAGGCCTTCACGGTCGCGGAAATGTCGAAGGCGCCGCCGTGATAGAGCGGCCAGCCGCCATGGTCCTTCGACTGGATGCGGCGCAGGTAACTGCCGATCTTGCGCTCGAGATCGAGGTTCGGCGCTTCCGCCAGATAATGGACCAGAAGGACGTATTCGGACGGGATGGTCGCGTCGGCCTCGAGCTCGAACACCCAATGGCCATCGGGCCGCTGGGACTTCAGCAGCGCCTGCGTCGCGTCGCCGAGCATCTTGTCGACGGCGATGGTGCCTTCGGTCTCGCGGTCGAGGATCATCTGGTTCATGAGAAACTTATAGCCCACCCTCCCCTTGAGGGAGGGTCGAAAAATCGGAGCGCAGCGGAGATTTTTCGGAGAGGGGTCCGGCGGCAGTGGACGACCCCTCCCCGAAATTCGCTTCGCGAATTTCGACCCTCCCTCAAGGGGAGGGTAGCCTTAGGGCCAAACCCGCCGCCTTCTGTCCCGAGCGGATGGCGCCTTCGATGGTGGCGGGCAGGCCCGTGGCGGTCCAGTCGCCGGCCAGCAGCAGGTTCGGCCAGCGCGTCTGCGTGCCGGGGCGGCGGGCGGCCTGCTCCGGCGTCGCGGCGAAGGTGGCACGGCGCTCCTTCACAACCTGCCAGGGCGGCAGGTCGCCCGATAGGTGCAGCACTTTCGCCACATCGGCCCAGAATCGGCGCGCCAGCGCCTCGCGGTCGTCGTCGACGATAGCGTCGGCGCCGGAGACGGTGATCGAGACCCGGTCCTCGAAGGCGAAGACCCATTCCGCCGCGCCGCCGATCACGCCGGTGATGCGCGGCGCGCCGGCCGGCGGCACCACCTTGAAGTGCGCGTTGACGATGGATCGGAATTCGGTCGGCGCGGTCAGTCCGGGCAGCAGCTCGGTCGCGACCCAGGGCGGCACGGCGAGGATGACGCGGTCGTCCTTGCCGACCGCCACGGGCGTGCCGGCGAGATCGAGGCCGGTGACGCGCCAATCGTCCATCGCTACGGCGCGGACGCGCTGGCCGATGCGGACATCGGCACCGTGGGCGGCCAGGTATTTCAGCGCCGGGTCGACGAACGCCGACGCCAGCGTCGGGTGCGCGATGCGCGGGCGATAGGCGAGGCCGCCGCGCGCGAGCGATTCGGAAATCACCGCGCCGGCCAGCTTGGCGGAGGCGGTGCGCGGCTCGCTGTTCAGCACGGCCAGCAGGAAGGGATGCAGCAGGCGCTCCCACAGGGGTCCGCTGCAATCGATGACGTCTTCGATGCGGTCGGTCGCGCCGGCGGCGAGCAGCCGCACGAGCGCGAGATAATCCTGCGGCTGCGTGCCGGGCACGCGGCGGTCTTCGGAGAAAATCCACCAGGCGAGCGCGCTGTCGTTCGGCCGCAGCGTCCAACGCCGGTCGGTGCGGACATCGGCGAAATCGAACACCGCGCGGTCGGGACCGGCGAGCCCGTCCTGCGCGCCGATGACCTTGAGATAAGACTGAACCGAGGTGTTGCCCGAGAGGACGAGATGGTTGCCGTTGTCGATGACGCAGCCCAGCGTCGCGTCGAAATAGGAGCGGCAGCGCCCGCCCGCCTGCGGCGCGCCTTCGAACAGCACCACCTTGCGGCCCTTCTCCGCCAGCGCAACGGCGGCGGCGAGGCCGGCGAGGCCGCCGCCGACGATATAAGCGGTGCTCATCCGAACAGCCCGTGGCGCAGCACGATGGCGAGCAGCCTGGCTTTGGACAGCGACACGCGGGTGCGCGGCGGCGCCCAGCCGACCGCTTCGGTCTGGCGCAGGATTTCCTCATAGACCGCACCCATCAGGCGCGGCGTGCCGAGACGGCCCTTCGGCCTTTTCGCCAGGACGGCGGCGGCGCCGTCGTAGAATTTGTGCGCGTCGCGGGCGACCTGCTTGCAGACCTTGTCGATGCGCGGATCGGCGACGATGGCTTTCGGATCGGTCGCGGCGATGCCGGCCTCCGTCAGATATTCGCGCGGCAGGTAGAGCCGGTTGATGCCGGCGTCCTCGTCGATGTCGCGCAGGATATTGGTGAGCTGCAGCGCGCGGCCGAGATGGTGGGCGAGTTCGTCGCCCGGCCCCTCCTCCATGCCGAACACCTTGATCGACAGCCGGCCCACCGCGCTGGCGACGCGCTCGCAATAGAGGTCGAGCGTCTTGAGGTCGGGCGCGACGATGTCCTGCGCCACGTCCATGTCCATGCCGTCGATCACGGTGAGGAAATCGGCCTTGCGCAGGCCGTAGCGGGCGACGGGCTCGGCGAGAAACTGGGCGCGCTCGGGCGCATGGCCGGCGTAGAGATCGTCGAGATCGACCCGCCATTGGGTGAGCCGCACCGCGCGTTCGGCGCGGGTGCCGATGCCGTCGTCGGCGATGTCGTCGACCATGCGGCAGAAGCCGTAGATCGCGAACATCGCCTCGCGCTCCGCCTTGGGCATCAGCCGCATGGCGGAATAGAACGAGCTGTTCGACGCCTTCTGCTGCGCGGCGGCGATGATGGGTTCGGCGGTGCTCATGGAACGGACTTGGCTTCGACGCCGCCCCTTTTAGGACGAAGCCGGCCCGAGGCAAACCGTGCAACCGCGCGGAGCAGGAGGCCGGGCATTTCGCCCCGGCGGTGGTGGACGCGCTCGCTCAAGGGATCGCGGACGAGAAGCCGGGCGGCGAGGTCTTCGGCCAGGGTCTGGATGACGCTGACTTCGAGAGCGAGGCGGCGGTCGGCGATCTGGCCGGCGAAGGGGCGCGAAGCGGCCAGCAGGCGCTGGGTGCGGCGCGCCAGCTCGGCGAGGACGATGCGCAATTGCGGCGGCGCCTTGGGCTCGGCCAGGACGGAGACCGACAGGCTCTGCTGTTCGAGCAGGTCGAGGGGCAAGTAGACGCGGCCGATCTCGCGATAGTCCTTGCCGCAATCCTGGAGATGGTTGATCACCTGCAGCGCGGCGCAGAGCGCGTCATTGGCCGGCCAGGTGGCGCGGCTCTCGCCATGCACGTCGAGCACGAAGCGCCCGACCGGCATCGCCGAGTAGCGGCAATAATCCAAGAGATCGTCCCAGTTCGCGGTGCGCGATTTGCTGACGTCGCGGCGGAAGGCTTCGAGCAGATCGAGGGCGTGCCGGTCGGTAAGCCGGCGCTCCGCGAGCACCCGGCGAAGTTCGGTTCCTTCCGGCGAGGCGTCGCTTTCGCCGGTCAGGCTGGCCCGCATGGTTTCGAGCAGGGCGAGCTTGTCGGCCGGCTTGGTGGTCGCGTGATCGGCCACGTCGTCCGCGGCGCGGGCGAAGCGGTAGAAGGCGAGGATCGCGGGGCGGTGACGCTTGGCGATCAGGACCGAGGCGACGGGAAAATTCTCGTCCGTGTGGCCCTTGCCGGAGGCGAGGTCGGCTGCCGTCATGACTGCCCCAGGGCTTGCGCCCTGCCCTTCCACATGCCGCCGCGCCCCCGCCAGTGCTGGACCGCCGAATCGAGCGTGAAGAGCGCGTAGACGAAGCCGATCAGCGGCAGGGCGAGGCCCCAGAGCGGCGAGACGCGGTAGAATTTCGCGATCGGCTGGAAGGCGAGCGTCATCGCGGCCCAGGCAAGGATGCCGGAGGCTTGCGCGGATCGGTCCGCGAAGACGGCCAGCAGCGGGGCGGCGGCGTAGACGGCAATCATGCCGATGAAGGTGCCCGCGAGCGCGAGCGGCGAATAGCCGAGCTGGGCATAGGCCGAGCGCGCCACCATGCGGCGGATCTCGGGCAGGCCGGCATAGGGGCGGATCGAGGCGGCGCGCTCGGTGAGGCCGAGCCAGATGGGACCTTGCGCCTTCATCGCGCGGCCGAGCGCGCAATCGTCGATGATTTCTCCCCGGATGGCGGCGATGCCGCCGGCGCGCTCCAGCGCGTCGCGGCGCGCGAGCATGCAGCCGCCGGCAGCGGCGGCGGTCTTGCGTTTGGGATCGTTCACGTAAGCGAACGGATAGAGCATGTCGAAGAAGAACACGAAGGCGGGGATCAGGTAAGCCTCCGCCCAGCTCTTGCAGTGCAGCTTCACCATCAGCGAGGTGAGGACGAGCCTGCCGGCCTCGGCGCGCGCCACGAGCTTGCGCAGGTTTTCCGGACGATGATCGATATCGGCATCGGTGAACCAGATGTAATCCGGCGCGCCGGCGCGCTCGACGCCCTGTTTCATCGCCCAGACCTTGCCGGCCCAGCCGGCCGGGCGCGGCGAACCCGTGAGAATTTCGAGCCGGCCGGTTGTATCGAGCCTGCGTGCGACATCGGCGGTGCCGTCGCCGCTCTGGTCGTCGATCAGTACGATACGGAACGAACCGGGATAGTCCTGCGCCAGCAGGCTGCCGATGCTGCGCGCGATCACATCGGCCTCGTTGCGCGCCGGGACGACCGCGACGACCGAGGGCCAGGACGCGGGCGGCGGATCGCCCCCTTCCTTATCTTCGTCAATGTCGTCGCGCGCCGCCATCACCCAGAACATGCCGCGCCCCGCGAGCAGGTAGAGCCAGATCGCCACCGGTATGAGAGCGAGCAACGCGATCATTTGATGTAGCCGGCTTGCCGAAACCAGGCGACGGCATCCGCGATGGCCTCGCGATAGGGCCGCGCGGTGAAACCGAATTCGTCGCGCGCCTTCTTCGAGGAGAAGAACATATGATACTTCGACATGTTCAGCGCATCGACGGTGAGCATCGGCTCCTTGCCGGTGTAGCGCGCGACGGCTTCCGAACACCAGGCGAGCGGATAAAGCGGTGCGCGGGGCAGTCTTACGCGCGGCGGCTTGCGGCCGACGGCCTCGCAGATCACCACCAGCATGTCCTTCAGGCGCACATCCTCCCCGCCCAGGATGTAGTTCTCGCCGATGCGGCCTTTTTCCAGCGCGAGCAGATGGCCCTCAGCCACGTCGTCGACATGCACGAGGTTGAGGCCGGTGTCGACGAAAGCCGGCATGCCGCCGCTTGCCGCCTGCACGATGATGCGCCCCGTCGGCGTCGGCTTGACGTCGCGCGGGCCGATGGGCGTCGAGGGGCTGACGATCACGGCGGGAAGGCCATCGCCCGCCATGCGCTCCACCAGCCGCTCGGCGACGAGCTTGGATTTCTTGTAGGCGCCGATGACGGTCTGCTCGCTGTGGCGCGAGGTCTCGTCCACCGCCATGCCGGCGACCGGCTTCAGCGCCGCGACCGACGAGGTGTAGACGATGCGCTCCACGCCGGTGGCGCGGGCCGCGTCCATCACCACGCGGGTGCCTTCCAGGTTGTTGCGCACGATCTCGTCCGGATCGGGCGCCCACAGGCGGTAATCGGCCGCGACGTGGAAGACGTAACGCACGCCGTCCATCGCCTCGATCATCGAATGGCGGTCGAGCATGTCGCCCTCGGCGACTTCGAATTCCTCGCCTTCGATGTTGGTGCGGACCGAGGTCGAACGCATCAGCACGCGCACCTCGTCGCCGCGGCGCCCCAGCGCGCGGGCGATGGCCGAGCCGACGAAACCGGAAGCGCCGGTGACGAGAACCTTGTCGCCCATCAGCTCTCGCTCACCAGCGCGCGGCGGCCTTCGAAGGCCTGCCAGGCGAGCAGCACCGGCACGCCGATCACGATGTCGCGGGCGCGTTTCAGGAGCGAGACGGCGAGGCCGATCTCTGGGCCGAGGCCGAACAGCGGCATCAGCGCGGCATAGCCCGCCTCCTGCACGCCGATGGCGGCGGGGATGAAGACGGTGGCGCTGCGCAGCGCCGCCAGCAGCGCCTCGATGGCGATGCACGAGAAGAAATCGATGCGGGCGCCGATCAGCCGCACGCTCAGCCAGATCAGGCCGGCGCTCGCGACCCAGGAGAGCAGATGGATGGTGGAGGAGGCGGCGAGCCGCGTCTTGGATTCGTACATCGCGCGCATCTGGTCGGAGAAGGCGGTGGTGTGCTTGAGCGCGGCCGGCAGGAAGCGGCCGGCCAGCGTCTCGGCGAAGGCGCTGCCGCGCTGTTGCAGGAAGACGAAGGCGGCGATGCCGGGCACCAGCAGCAGCGTGCCGAGGATGAGGCCGTCGACGTAAGGCGCGGTCGCTTCCGAGGCGCGCAATTGTGCGATGCAGAGCGCGATACCGATCAGGACGAACACGATCTGCGCCATCAGCTCGGTCGTCACGTCGGTGATGGCGGAGGCGAAGGCGAGCGGCGGCGAGACGCCGCGCAGGATCACCGCGCGGGCGCCGATCACGATGCCGCCGAGCTGGCTGAAGGGCAGGATGTCGCCGGCGCTGTCGCGCGTCTGGCGGCCGAGGAAGAAGGTGAGCGCGTCGCGCGGACGGGCCTGCGGGATCAGCGCGGCCCAGGCGGTGCCGAGGAGCGCCACCACCGCCGTTCCGGCGGCGCAATAGAGCACGAAGCCGCCGAGGCCGATGGCAATAACGGTGTCGAACACCTCCACCACGCCGATGTGGAACAGGAGCCAGGCGAACAGCGCGAGCCCGACCAGCGCGGCGACGATGACACCGATCTTCATGGCGCCGGACCGCGATCCGCGCAGACCTCAACCCTGCACCGCTTGTCATTCCCGCGTAAGCGGGAATCCGGTCTTGGCGGCTCTGGATGCCCGCCTTCGCGGGCATGACAATTATCGGGCATGAATCAAGCCGCGGCCCGGTTGGGCCCGATGAAACGGCGGAAGGCGCGGATCATGAAGGGCACGAAGCGCGGGCGCTTGAGGCGCGGATCGTAGCCGCCGAGCCGGCGGTCGTTCTCGACGAGGCAGGTGTCCATCAGCTTGAACACGTCGATGTCGTCGCCGCCGAGCTGGCTGGCGCCGTTGACCGTGAAGTTGTTGTCCTGCTGGCCGTTGGAGACGTCCGACGCGATGCCGATGCGCTCATAGACGAGGAAGATCCAAACCGCGAGGACCTTGAGCTCGAACCAGGGGCGGCGCCACAGCGGCATGTTGCGGCGGTGCCAGGCGACCCAGTTCACGAAGAAGAGGATGTGGCGGCCTTCCTCCTGGACCACCGGCTCGAAGGTGTCGACCAGCTCGGCGGGGAAGAAGCCGGAGGATTTGGCGGTCTCGAACAGCCCGAAGGCGAAGAAGCTGTCGATGCACTCGCTGTAGCCGGTGACGAGGAAGGCCCATTCCGGGTCCTTGGGGCGCGGATAGGCCGGCTCCGGCGCCAGCTTGATGCCATAGGCCTCGACCAGGTTCGACAGGACGTAGCGGTGGCGGCGCTCCTCGAAGCCGTTCAGCTCCACGGCCTTGCGCAGCAGGGGATCGGCGATGCCTTCCGCATAGGTGCAGACATTGAGGCCGGCGCGGTTCTCGGTCTGCACCGCGATGTCCCAGATCGGCAGGGCGGTGATGCGGCCCTTGGTGGCGTCGTCGAGCTTCGGCCAGTCGATCACGGCGGGGCGGTAGGGATTGAAGGTGTCGAGCAGCGTCTTGCAGAACAGCCTCTTGTGCTCGTCCGAGCCGTAGCGGATCGGGCCCGCGCCCAGGGCCGGGCCGGTGGGCGTGATCTCGGGGAATGTGAGTGCCGTCATCGTCGCAATCCGTCAGAAGCCGGCGATCTTGAAGGCGGGCGATCCTCCCGCCAAGACCCCGGAAAAATGTCGAGCAATAAGAGGGGGTTGAACGGCGAGGCGATAGCAGAAAAGCGCGGAATTCGCAAAACCCCGCCGCAGCGCAGCGGGCGTTGGTCCGCAGGGGCAAAGCCACGCAGGCGTCGGCAGCCGGGACCGGACCGTCGGAATCGGACCGAACAAAAAAATCGTCATCGCCCGCTTTATGCGGGCGACCCATCTTTATCCCTTGCGGCCAAAATGGGTTGCCCGGACGAGCCGGGCAATGACGATTTAGTAGCCGATCGTGAACCGCTTCTGGATGTGGCGCGGGTTTTCCAGCTCGTCGACCAGGGCGATGGCGTAGTCGTCGTAGGAAATCCGGCTCTTGCCCGCCGCGTCGGAGATGAGCTGGTCGCCGCCGAGGCGGAACTTGCCCGTCCGCTCGCCCGGGCCGATCTCGGCCGCCGGGGAGAAGAACGTCCAGTCGAGGCCGGTTTCGCCGCGCAGCCGCTTCAGGTTCAGGGCCGCCTCGTCGAGGATCGCGCGCACCGCGTCAGGCAGCGTCAGCGTGTCCTTCAGCATCTTGCCGGGCGCGACTTCGAGCGAGCCGGCGCCGCCCACCATGATGTAGCGCTTCACGCCGGAGCGCTTGACGCCCTCGATGATCGCCGGCGACAGGCCGGGCGCGAAGGGCGCGGAACTGACCACGGCATCGTGACCCTTGAGCACGGCGGCCAGGGCGGCCGGATCGGAGGCGTCTGCGCTGACCGCCTGCGTGCCGGCCGGCGCCTTGTCGGTGTTGCGCGCGATGGCGGTGACGGAATGGCCACGCGAGAGCAGTTCGGCGGCGATCTTGCTGCCGATATTGCCGGTGGCGCCGATGAGCGCGACTTTCATGTGCGATCTTCCTTCAGGGGTTGCGGTTCCGGGAGACTATCGGATCGGGCCGCGGAAAGGGAACGCCGTCCCATCGTCAGCTCCACTGCTTGCTCACGCGCTCCACCATCGCGCCGTAGGGCCTCAGGCCGCGCCAGATCGTGAAGGCGGCCGCCGGACCCAGGACCACGGCCGCCAGCGACATGGCATAGCGCAGGTCGGCTTCGCGGCCGAAGACATGCTCGGTCAGGACGGCGATCAGGGTCGGGCCGAGCCCATAGCCCAGCACGTTGATGATGAAGATGCCGAGCGCGCTGAACTGGCTGCGCATCTCGTTGGGCGTCACGATCTGGATGGCGGCGTTTTGCGGCCCGAGCAGCCAGGCCGCGATGAAGCCGTTCACGGCGCTGATCGCGATGGCGTATTCCGGCCGCGGCATGAGCGGAAAGGCGATCTGTCCGGGAATGAGCAGGCAGATGGTCAGGAGCGCGACGCGCAGATTGGCGTCGTGCCGGCCCTGCCGCGCCCAGCGCTCGGCCAGCCAGCTTCCGAACATCGCGCCCGGCGGCCACACCAGGAGGATCACGAAGCCGGTGACGAGACCGACCTGCCCCATCGACCAGCCATAGGTGCGGCCGTAGAAGGCCGGCCCCCAGGAGAGCGTGCCGATCGAAAGCGTGGTCGAGAAGGCGAGGCCCAGCAGCATCGTTCCGTAGACGGAGCGATTGTCGTAGAGAAACTTCGCCACCGTCGACAGCGGCACGGAGGCGGGGCGGCCCTGCTTGCCGACGCTGATCGCGCGGCCGCGGCGCACCGGCTCGGGAATGGTCCACAGAAGCGCCGAGACGACCAGGCCGGGTATCCCCACCAGCAGGAACGCCATCTGCCAGCTCTTCAGCGTTCCGACGACGGGCAGCGTGACCGGCGGCATGCTCTGGAGGAAATGCACGATCGCGCCGCCGATGATGAGCGACAGGCCCGTGCCGGCCATGAAGCCGAAGCTCATCACGGCGATGGCGCGCGGCAGCTTGGCGGGGGGAAACAGGTCCGACAGCATCGAATAGGTCGCCGGCCCGCTGCACGATTCGCCGACGCCGGTGCCGACGCGCGCCGCGAAGAACTGCCAGAAGGTATGCGTGAGGCCGCACAGCGCCGTGGCCAGGCTCCACAGCCCGATGCCGACGCCGATGATCGTGCGGCGGATGCCGACATCGGCATAGCGCGCCACCGGCAGCCCGAGGAACACGTAGAACAGGATGAACGCGAAGCCCATGAGCAGGCTCATCTGGAAATCGGTGAGCTGCAGGTCGGCCTTTATGCTCGGCACCAGGAGCGTGATGATTCCCCGGTCGAGGAAGTTGATCATCAGCGTGAGCGAGAAGACGAACACCGCGTACCACGCGATGCGCGGGCTCGGCCAGGGCAGGCTCGACGCGGGGGCCTCCGGCACCAGTTGAAGCGAGGCTTCGGCGATCGGCTCGAGTGTCATCGTCGCGTCCCTGCCCTGTTTGGTTCTAATTTTTATCCATCTTGGAATTGCGCGCGGCACGACTACTCCACTGTCGGGGAACAAGGAGGCGAGAGTCGGAGAAACCCCTCGTTTCATTGAAGAATCCCTCTCGTCGGACGGGACGGATAGGGGTAACACTGCGCGACGCCATCGGATCGCCCGAGAGTCCGAAGCGCGCGAGGAGGAGCAGAGCCATGGTCAACGTCGCCAATGCGGAGCTCATCGAGGGACCGCAGGAGATCGACACCGCGCCGCCGGAGATGGAAGGCGATTTCTCGCCGCGCAAGCTGAAGATCGTCGCCGGCATCATCGTCGGGCAGAGCTTCGGCACCTCCATCCTGCCCTATAGCGCGCTGATGCTGATGCTGATGCCGCTGACGCGCCAGTTCGGCTGGACCGCGGCGCAGTTCTCCGTGGCGGTGACGTTCCTGTTCATGGCCGGTGCGGTAAGCCTGTGGCCGATCGGGCGGCTGGCGGACAAGTTCGGCATAAGGCCGGTGCTGCTCGGCGGCACGCTGATGGTGGGCCTGGTGACGCTCGGCATGGCGTTCCAGACCGCGAGCCTGTGGCAGTTCTATGCCTATTACGCGCTGCTCGGCGTCTTCGGCTCGACGGGCGTGACCTACACGAAAGTCGTCGCGGCGCTGTTCACGCAGCATCGCGGCAAGGCGATGGCGATATTGACCGCGGAGACCACGCTGGCGCGCGCCGGCATCCCGCTCGTGGTGAACTGGCTCCTGCTGAACGAGGGCTGGCAGACCATGTACATCGTGTTCGGCGCGGCGATCCTTCTCTGCGTGCCGGTGCTGTTCTTCACCATCGAGGAGCCGGGCGAGCACGGCACGGCCGGCAAATTCTCCTGGCGCAAGTCCAAGACGGCCGCGTCGGACGCGCCGCCGATGCCGAAGCCCGACCTGCCGGGCATGACCATCAAGCAGGCGCTGCGCGATCCGGTGTTCTGGCTGTCGACGCTGGCCGCGTTCATCGGCCTCTTCATCTTCAACGGCATGTTCCCGCATATCGTGCCGGCGCTGGTCGGCAAGGGCTTCTCGCAGACCACGGTGGTGGAGCTGCAGTCGAGCTCGACGGTGATCGCCTTCGCCGGCGCCCTCGTCGGTGGCTGGGCGGTGGACCGCTTCCAGACGCCCAAGATCGCCGTGCCGATCTGCCTGGTCGCGTCGCTGGGCGCCTTCCTCACGATAATCGTGTCGCCGAGCGTGGGCGGCGTGCCGCTCCTGGCGGCGATCCTGATCCTGGGCTCGCTGTCGTTCAACGCGCTGTTCCCGATGGGCAACTACTTCGCGACGCGGTTCTTCGGGCTGGGCTCGCTCACCGAGATCGTGGCGGTGCAGTTCATGGTGACCAACCTCTTCGCCGGGTTCAGCGCGCCCCTGTTCGGCTGGATCTTCGACACCACGCATTCCTACAACACCGTGTTCCTGATCACGACGGTGCTGAATCTTGTGGTGGCGCTGATCTGGCTGGTAATGCCGAAATACCGCTACGCCGCGAACATCGGCCAAGCGGCGGCGCCGGTGAAGAGGGCATAGGACAAAACACTGTCATGGTCCGCGAATGCGGGCCATGACACCTTGGATGTTGCAGGCCGCTTAAGCCGCCGCCGCGGCCACGCTCTTGCCCAGGATCATGTCCGCCGCCTTCTCCGCGATCATGATGGTCGGCGCGTTGGTGTTGCCCGACGCGATGCGCGGCATGATCGAGGCGTCGACCACGCGCAGGCCCTCGATCCCGTGGACGCGCAATTGCGGATCGACCACCGCCATCGAATCATGCCCCATCTTCGCCGTGCCGACGGCGTGATAGAGCGTGGCGCCGGCGAGCTTGGCATAGGCGATCTTGCTCTCGTCGGTGTCGCCGAAGGGATCGCCCGGCGCGGCGAGATATTTGGCTATGGCCGGCTGGCCCATGATCTTGCGCGCCCAATCGAGGCCGGCTATCGCCGCCTGCTTGTCGGCCGGATCGGCGAGATAGTTCGGCACGATGGCGGGATAGACCGTCGCGTCCGCCGACTTGATGTGCACGCTGCCGCGCGATTCCGGGCGCACCTGGCACGGCGTGCAGGTGAGACCGGGCTCCTTCTCCAGGACCAGCGCCTGGGTCTTGCCGAGGATCTCCAGATCCATCGACGCCGCCATCATGTGGAATTGCAGGTCGGGGTGCGCCAGCTCGGCGCGCGATTTCAGGAACGCCACGACATGGGCGACGGCGAAGGTCAGCAGGCCCTTGCGCTGGAAACCGTATTTCAGGATCTCCTTCAAGAGCGGCAGACCGCGCGACAGCTCGTTGACCGTGGCGCATTCGGGCTTCAGCCGCCACTGGCAGCCGATCATGTAATGATCCTGGAGGTTCTCGCCGACCCCGGGAAGCTCGTGCAGCACCGGCACGCCCGCCTTCTGCAGCACCTCGCCGCGGCCGATGCCGGAGACTTCGAGGAGCTGCGGCGAGGCGACGGCACCGGCGGCGAGGATCACCTCGCGCCGGCATTTGGCGATCTTCTTCTCGCCGTGCTGGACGTATTCGACGCCGACGGCGCGCTTGCCTTCGAACAGGACCCGCGTGGTCTGCGCCTCGGTCTCGACGCGCAGGTTCTTGCGGACCATCACGGGATGCAGATAGCCGACCGCGGTGGAATGGCGCCGGCCGTTCTTCACCGTGAGCTGGAACCAGGTGGCGCCTTCCTGGTCGCCGCCATTGATGTCGTCGTTGCGCGGGATGCCGGCCTCGATGGCCGCGTCGAGCAGCGCCCGGGAAATCTCGTTCTTCTCGGTGATGTCGGAGACGTTGAGCGGCCCTCCCGTGCCGTGGAAATCGTCGTCGCCGCGTTCCTGGTGCTCGGCGCGGCGGAAATAGGGCAGCACGTCCTGGTAGGACCAGCCTTCGCAGCCCATCTGGCGCCAGCCGTCGTAATCCGCCGACTGGCCGCGGATATAGAGCAGGCCGTTGATCGAGGACGAGCCGCCCAGCACCTTGCCCTTGGGCCATTTGTGCCGGCGCCCGCCCGAGCCCTCGTCGATCTCGGTCTCGTAGAGCCAGTTCACCTTCGGATCGTTCAGCGTCTTGCCGAAGCCGATGGGCGTGTGGATCATCACGTTCGACCAGAACTGCTTGAGATTGTGCAGCGGCCGGTCGTCGCCGCCCGCCTCCAGAAGCAGGACCGTGTTCTTCGGATCGGCCGACAGCCGGTTGGCGAGCACGCAGCCCGCGCTGCCCGCGCCGACGACGATGAAATCGAAATTATCCGCAGCCATGTGCATCGCCTCCCAGCGGTTTTTTCTTATGTTAGGGCAAGATGGCTTCGGACCGAATCCCTTCCAAGATGTCATTCCCGCGAAAGCGGGAATCCAGTCTTGGCCACCTTCCCAGTCCCCCGGATGCCCGCCTGCGCGGGCATGACAAGGTACTTAAATCGGCAGGCCGCTCAGCCCTGCGCCGTCCCGCGCCAGCCGCCGGGGGCGTAGCCCTGGCGGACCACCTCCGTATAGGGCGACGGGCTGACCACGGCGCGGATTTCGGTCTGCACATGCGGCTCGACGGTCGGCTTGGTCGTGCCGCCGTTCGGCTCGCCCCAGATCAGCGTCACCTCGTTGCCAGGCTCGGCGAATTCGGCGTCGAGGATCGCGAGCGTCAGCATCTTGCCTTCGTTGCTGCTGTAGCCGATCCATGTCGACAGGCCCGCGGCCTTCGAGCCCGACAGCACGCGGTCGTAGAGATGCATGCAATAGACCGCCGACGGCGAGTCGAAATATTTCGCGCGCACCGCCTTGTTGAACATCGTGTTGAACGTGCGGGTCACGTCGTCATTGTTCAGCGCCAGCGTCACCTTCTTGCGGTGCGGCCCAGGCGCGATCTTCTCCAGCGCCTCGCGGCCGATGAAGTCGTGGTCGAACTTGACGAAGCCGCCATAGCCGATGTCCCACGGCGTCAGGTAATAGTCCTCGATCCGGTTGGAGATCAGGCTGCCGCCCAGCGAGGCCGCGGCCTCATAGCTCTTGGCCGTCAGCCATTGGCGGTAGGGCTTCATCGTCTCGCCGGAATAGACGGCGGGCAGCGGCGACGGAATCCAGCCCGATTCCAGCGCGTTGGTCGAATAGGCGCGGCCGCCGACCAGGCGCAGGCCGAATTCCTCGCCGGCCTTGACCAGCGCCGCGTGCACCGCTTCGGCGTCGCCCCAGGGTCCGAACAATTCCCAGCCCGGCTGGCCCGACATGCCGTGGCGCAGCGCGGTGACCGGCTTGCCCGCAATCTCGATGTCGCGCATGTGGAAGAACTTGAGCTCCTCCGGCGTCTTGCCCAGCGCCTTCTCCAGCACCTTCATCGCATTGGGGCCCTGGATCTGGTAGCGCCACACCTTGCGCTTGCCGTCGGCGCGCAGCGCGGTGCGCTGGTCGAGCTCTGCCTTGACGTCCCACTTGCCGCTGGCGGCATGGAACTGGACCCATTCCAGCGCCGGCGCGCGGCCGACGAGGTTGAACTTGTTCTCGGCGAGATAGAACATGATGACGTCGCCGATGAGGTATCCTTCATGGCTGACGGGCGCGAACTGCTTGGCGCGGCCCGGCACGAAGCCCTTGAAGCTGTTCGGCGCCAGATAGTTCAGCAGCTTGAACGCGTCCGGCCCTTCGACCGCCAGATCGGCCATGTGATAGGACTGGTTGAACAGCACGGCGGTCTTCTGCCAGGCGTTCTGCTCGTCGCGCCAGTTGGTGTATTCCGGCTTCACGCCGGGATAGACGTTCGGGCCGGACTGCGAATTGCGCAGCATCTCGACGACATTGCCCGATGCTTGAATCAGATCTTCGAGGGTCTTCTCGCTCATAGGTCCTTGTTCTCCGGATAATCGTTCAGGCGGCCTTGGCCTCTGGCTTGGGAAGGCCGAAAAGAGTGTGCATGCCGGGATGGCGGCCGAGGCCGCCATAGAGATCGAAGCCGCGGTCGATCCAGTCCTTGAGCGGATCGTCGGCATAAAGCGGCGGGATTTTCGCGACGGACGCGGTCCACAGGAACACGGCGAGCGCGCGATAATCCGCGTAGTTCGGCTTGTCGCCGCCGAGCCATTTGGTGTCCTTCAAGAGGACGCGGAAGGGTTCGAGCTCCGGCGGCACCAGCGGCAGGCGCTCTTCCCGGCCCGCCTGGACGTCTTCCAGCTTGCGGCCCTGCAGGAACATCGTCTCGCGGCTTTCGCGGACATAGGCATGGTCCTGCGGCAGCGACAGATCGTGGTAATCGAGGATGTAGCAGGAGAACCACGGCCGGATGGCGGTCGCCCAGAGCCAGGCGTCGATGAATTTGGTCAGCACCTTCATGCTGTCGCCTTCGATCAGCATCGGCCGGTCGGGATAGGTCTTGTCGAGATATTCGGCGATGTCCCAGCTGTCCTTCACCCAATGGCCGTCGTCGACGATGACCGGCACGCGGTCGGCGAAGCCCTTGGTGCGCTCCTGGATGCCGGTGAAGCCGCCGGGCACGATGTCGATGTCGAAGCCCTTGTGCTTCAGCGCGTATTTCGTCGCCCAGACGAAGGGGCTGATGGTGCAGCCGCTCGCGAGCTGAAGATCGAAGAGCGTGATCGTGTTGTCCTTGGCCATGTTCCGTCCCTCTTGGGCGCGCGGCGCCTGCCGCCGCCCGGGCCGCCTTCTAGTGAGGCAGTCCCAATTGCTTGCGCGCCTCGCGGGGCGTCGCGACCTCGCGGCCGAGGCGCTCCACCAGCTCGGCGGCCTGCATCACCATGGTGCCGTTGGAGCGCGCCTGCCGGCCCGGTCCGAGATAGGTCGAATCCTCGAAGCCGGTGCGGACATTGCCGCCCAGGATCACCGACTGCGCCGCCATCGCCCAGGTGTGCTTGGAGATGCCGAAGCCCTGCCAGATCGCGCCCTTGGGCAGGCGGTTCTTGCAATAGATCATCGCTTCGGGATCGGCGGGGATGCCGTATTTGGTGCCCATCACGACGGAAAAGACGCCGGGGCCGTCGAGCACGCCGTCCGCGATGAGGTCGTCCGCGAAGACCAGGTCGCCGGTGTCGAACACCTCGATCTCCGGCTTGACGCCCATGTCGCGGATCATGTGACCCATCTTGGTCATCATCTTCTTGGTGTTGATCGCCACCGTGCCGAAGATCTGCATGGTGCAGATGTCGAGCGTGCACATTTCCGGACGCAGGCGCTCGATATGCTCCAGCCGCTTCTCGGCGGTGAACACCTGGGCGCCGGGGCCGGGCATCATCGGGTCCTCGTCCGACTGGATCCAGTTGCAGCCGGGACCGGTCGTGAGATTGATGATCAGCTCGTTGTTCTTCTGCCGGATGCGGTTGTAGACCTCTTCATAGTCCTCGAAATCCACCGACTGCGAGCCGTCCGGCTTGCGGACATGGACGTGGATGATCGAGGCGCCGGCCTCCCCCGCCTCGAGCGCCGCGTTGGCGACCTGCTCGTTGGACTTGGGGAAATCCGGATGATCGGGTACGGGAGACGATCCCGTGACGGCGCAGGTGATGATGACCTTGTTCGACACGAAACGCCTCGTTGGAATAGCCTTGGAATAGCTTTAGATCAGCAGGATCAAGCACATCCAGAAGCAGATGTATTCTGGTATAAATCTTACCACTTTGCCCCGGCCGGTGAATGCGCCAATTGTGAACTCAACCATTGCTGACAGCGCGCGAGGACCGTGAATCCGCGCCATGAGGAGACCTGCATGCGTCATAGCGGCGATAAAATCCTGACCACCCATGTCGGCAGCCTGCCGCGTTCGCAGACGCTGGTGGACGCGCTCCTGCGCAAGGATCGCGGCGAGGCGGACGCCGCGTTCGACGGCGTGGTGCGCGACGCGGTGTTCGACGCGGTCGCGCGGCAGAAGCAGGCCGGCGTCGATGTGCCGAGCGACGGCGAGCAGAGCAAGGTCAGCTATTCGACCTATATGATGGACCGGCTGACCGGCTTCGGCGGCGACAATGAGCGGCGCGTGGCGCTCGACCTCAAGGACTATCCGGAATTCCGCCAGAAGATGGCGCGGATGACCGGCACGCAGGAATTCCGCCGCTCGTCCTGCATCGGGCCGGTCGCGGTGAAAGACCTGGGTCCGCTGCACACCGACATCGAAAACCTCAAGGCCGCGGCGCAGAAGAACGGCGTGGCCGAGGCGTTCATGAACTCCGCCTCGCCCGGCCTCGTCACCGCGTTCCAGCCGAACCAATTCTATCCGACGCACGAGGCCTATCTGGCGGCGATCGCGGAGGCGATGAAGGCGGAATACCGCACCATCGTGGATTCGGGCCTGCTGCTGCAGCTCGACTGTCCCGATCTCGCGATGGCGGCGCATATCGCCTTCCAGGACCTGAGCGAGGCGGACTTCCTCAAGCGCGCCGAACTGCATGTCGAGGCGATGAACCATGCGCTCGACGGCATCGATGCGTCGCGGGTTCGCATGCACATCTGCTGGGGCAATTACGAGGGGCCGCACGACCACGACATCGCGGTCGACAAGCTGTTCGGCGCCATCGCCAAGGCCAAGCCCCAGGCGATCCTGTTCGAGGGCGCCAATGTGCGGCACGAGCACGAATGGGCCGCCTGGCGGAACGCGCCGATCCCGGATGACAAGATCCTGGTGCCCGGCATGATCGATACCTGCAGCAACTATGTCGAGCATCCCGAGCTGGTGGCGCAGCGCATCGAACGCTGGGTCGACATCGTGGGCCGCGAGCGCGTGATCGCCGGCACCGATTGCGGCTTCGGGACCTTCGCCGGCTACGGCAAGCTCGATCCCGCTATCGCGTACAAGAAGCTGGGCGCCCTGAGCGAGGGGGCCGAGATCGCGTCGAAGCGGCTGCGCAAGGCGGCGTAGGGTCGCGAGTCAAAAAAAATCAATTGTCATCCGCCGCGAATGCGGCGGACCCAGGTGACGTCTGCACCGTAAGGCGTCACCTGGGTGGCCCGCAGTCGCGGGCCATGACAGCCTTTTTGTTGCAGCTTCGATCGGACGAACGCCCTACCCGCCGATCGTCATCGCCAGGGAGCCCTTGCGGTCCTTGAACTTCCACACCCCGTCGCCGTCCCGCACGATCACGTCTTCGAAGGCGCCCAGAAGCTGCTTGGCGTTCGCCGGCACGGGAAGTTTCGCGCCCGGCTCGATCGCCGCGGTGTAGAGCAGGATGTAGCTGTCGGCCCGCGCCTCGTTCGCGCTCAAGACGGTGACGAACGGATTGCAGATGACATGGCGGGTGAGCAGGTTCGCGGGCTTCGCGCGAAAGCCGGCGCGGATCGCTTCGCGACCCTCATAAGGCTGGTCGGGCAGCGTGGGGCGGCGAAACACGCCGTCGGCCACGAACAGCTCCGCCAGCCCGTCCGCGTCGCGGTCGTCGTTCAATTTCGCGAAACGAAAGAGAAGCGCGACGCAGTCCTGCGATATTGCCACGCGCTCCGACACCGAGAGTTCGCCCGTCGTCATCTGCCTATCCTTCCCTGTTGAGCCAGGCGGCCAAGATATCGCCGACCGCCGCCGGTTGTTCCAGCGGCGCCATATGGCCGCAATCCTCGATGACCGTCATCCGCGCGCCGGGCACCAGCGCCACGATCTCCTCGTGCTGGGATACCGGACTCCAGCCATCCTGCCGGCCGACGATGACGTCGACGGGACAGGCGATGCCGGGCAGCACGGCCTGGGCCGACGGACGCGTGAGCAGGGCGCGGATCTGGCGCGCGAAGATGAGCGGCGTGGCGCGGCAGACCATGGCGGAGATTTCCGCCATCAGGCCCGGGTCGGCGGCGGGCGCCAGCATGGGCGGGATCCAGCGCGCGGCGAGCGCTTCCATCCCTTGCGCATGGGCGAGATCGACGAGTTCCTGCCGCCCTTCCCGCTCGCCGGGACGCACGTCGTGCACGCCGGTGTCGAGCAGGGCGAGCCGCTCGACGCGTTCGGGCGCCTGGCGGGCGATCTCGATCGCGACGCGGGCGCCCATGGAGTGGCCGGCCAGGGCGAAGCGCGGCGGCGCCATGGCCAGGACGGACCGGGCCATCGCCGGAATGGAATCGTAGCCGAAGAAATGCGGCACGCGGACGTCGTGGCGTTCGGCCAGCCATGTTGCCTGCGCACGCCAGACAGCGCTGTCGCACAGCAATCCTGGTAGCAGAAATACTACCTGCCTCATCCCGCTTCCTCGAAAGCCGCGGCTTTATCATAGGCGATGGCGAGCCGTCGATGCATCCCGCGGCGCGCGCTCTTTGCCGCGTGCGTTCCGACTTTCGCCTTGATAGTTTGTCCGCGAACGGGCCCGGAGAACACAGCATGGCACGCATTATCGGAGGCATCGGGACGTCGCACGTACCGACGATCGCCATGGCCTACGACAGGAAGAAGCAGAACGAGCCGGCCTGGGCGCCGATGTTCGAGGGCTATAAGCCGGTGGCCGACTGGCTGGCGGAGAAAAAGCCCGACGTGCTGGTGACGTTCTTCAACGACCATGCGAGCAGCTTCTTCTTCGATCTCTACCCGACCTTCGCGATCGGCATCGGCGATGCGTTCGAGGTGGCGGACGAAGGCGGCGGCAAGCGGCCGCTGCCGGCGATCAGGGGCAATCTCGAGCTTTCGATCCACCTGGCGGAGCAACTGGTCAACGACGAGTTCGACATCGCGACCTTCTTCGACCGGCCGCTGGACCACGGCGTGTTCTCGCCGCTGCCCCTGCTGATGCCGCACGATCCGGCCTGGCCGGCGGCGCTGGTGCCGGTGTCGGTGAACGTCGTGCAATATCCGCTGCCGACGGCGCGGCGCTGCTACAAGCTCGGCCAGGCGGTGCGCCGCGCCGTCGAATCCTTTCCGCAGGACCTGAAGGTCGTGATCGTGGGGACGGGCGGGCTGTCGCATCAGGTGCATGGCGAGCGCGCCGGCTTCAACAACGAAAACTGGGACCGCGAGTTCATGGAGCTGTTCGTGCGCGCGCCCGAAAAGCTGCTCGACATGACGCATGCCGATTTCGTGCGGCTGGGCGGCGCCGAAAGCGTCGAGATCATCATGTGGCTGGCGATGCGCGGCGCCCTGCCGGGTCGGCTGCGCACCCTGCACGAAAGCTATTATCTCGCGACCTCCACCGCGATGGCGGTCGGCCTGTACGAGGAAATCCGCCCATGAACCCGCAACTGGAAGGCATCGAGAAACTCGAAGGCACCTATCCGTTCGACGTGCGCGGCAGCTATCGGGCGCGCAAGCTGAACCGCTTCCTGTGGAATCTGCGGCTCGCCGACCACCGCGCGCGGTTCACGACCGACGAGGCCGGCGCCTGCCGGGACGCCGGGCTGTCGCCCTTCGAATGGGATCTGGTGCGCAACCGCGACTGGCTGGGCATGATCAAATACGGCGTGCCGCTGTTCCTGATCGAGAAGATCGCGCGCGTGGTCAAGATCACCAATCTGGAGATCTACGCGATCATGCGCGGCGAGAGCTTCGAGGATTTCCTGAAGACCCGCCGCGTGCCGGACGCGCGGTAATACTTCGCGTTGTTGAACCGATTCCAGATTGTCATTCCCGCGTAGGCGGGAATCCACATCCCACCATCCGCCCTGTCACTGGATGCACGCTTGCGCGGGCATGACAGTGTTTGGGGTGCCTATTCGAAATACGCCACGACGCGGAATTCGATGCTGGCGCGCGGCTTGGCGTCGGGAAAGCTCGGATCGCGGAACGCCGTGTGCGGCGTACGCCAGGCGCGGCTGCGGTCGGAATCGTGGAACTTGATCAGCAATGCCTCGTCGCGGGTCATGTTCGAGAAATACCACCAGCGATGCGCCGGATTGTAGGTGAAGATCGACGCGCCCGGCACGGTGTCCTCGTTCGCCATCGGTCCCAGCATCGCGGCCGCGTCGGGAATCTTGTCGACGATGAAGAGCGTGTTGGTCGTCCCCTCGTCGGGACGCACGCTGCGCGCATCGCACACCGCGAGCGGCACGTCCTGCGGCGGCTCCGAAAAGGCGCGCCAATAGCTGCCGTATATAAAGCGCGAATAGCCCTTGCCGTTCGGGAAACAGCGCGCGTAATTCGTGGCGGCCACGCGGTCGGCGCGGTCGGGCGCGGTGTCGACATGCGCCTCGCCCGCCGGCGGCTGAACCCCGCCGCGATGCGCATAGCCCACGGCCTCGCGCTTGAACCGGGACATGTCGCCGGAGGTGCGGACCATCCAGCCCATGGTGGCGACGCAACTGGCGCCGGTGAACGCCTTCACCGCATCGGCGACCTCGTCCGGATAGAGGCGGTCGACCGCGTCCTTGTCGAAAAAGTCCTTCACCGCGCTTTTGTGCGCGAAGAGCTGGAACCCGTTCCTGTCCAGCGTGAAATGGCTCGCGATGGACCGGCCGTCGCGCACCCTGACCGCGTGCGGCTCGTAGCGGCCGGTGTTGTGCTCCACGCCCGGCGCCACGAAGCGGCGGTTCACGAAGGAGCCGGGCGCGACATAGGTGATCTGCGTCTCCACGCTGCGGACCTGGTCCTCGATGGCGTCGCCGGAAATCTTCGAGGCCCCATCCGACATCTATCGTCCGTCCACCGCCGCCGGCACGGGCAGCGCTTCGCCCGGCTCGCGGCGCCCGACCGCGCAGACGTCCTTTGCGATTTCCGCGATCTTGCGCGCGCTGTCCGCGTCGTGCGGCGCGAAGATCACGACCCGGAGCGACGGCTCTCCCTCCACGACATAGGACGTGTGCTCGAAGGTGATGCCGCCGAGCTGGGGATGCTTCAGCAGATGCACGCCCTCCGACCGGCCGCGCACTTCGGCGCTGTGCCACAATTCGCGGAACACGGGCGAGGCTTCGGACATCTCCTCGATCAGCGCGTCGAACGCCGGATCGCCGTCCGCCTGGCTGTAATCCACCTTGAGCTTGGCGATGATGCGGCGCGCCAGCACCTCGTACTCCTCCGGGTCTTCCTGATATTCGGGACCGGTGATCAGGATGCGCATCAGGTTGCGCCGCTCCGGCGGCAAGAGGGCATAGTCGCGAATGCAGCGCGCATACATCGCGTTCCAGTAGAGGACGTCCCAGCGCGGCGTGATGACCTGGGCGGGAACGTTCAGCGCGTCCAGCGTGCGCTTGACCGTGTCGGGCACGAGCTGGTCCGCCGCCAGACGGATCGGCGCCGGCCGGTGCTGCGCCAGCAGGAAGAGATAGTCGCGCTCCTCCGGCGACAGCCGGAGCGAGCGGCTGAGATTCTCCAGCACGCGGTCCGACGCGCGTACGTCGCGGCCCTGCTCCAGCCAGGTGTACCAGGTGGCCGAAAGGCCGGCCAAGGCGGCCACGTCCTCGCGGCGCAGGCCGGGCGTGCGCCGCCGTCCGACGGCGGGAAGGCCGACGGCGCCCGGCGAGAGCCGCGCGCGGCAATTCCGCAGGAACTCCGCCAACTGGGTACGCTGTGTGGGACTCGTCATCGTCGACGCCATCCTGAAATCGCTTGAAGCCGAACTACTCCACCGGCAGCGAATTTAGACCGGCTCGAGCGGGAAGTCGCCGTAACCTGCGGAAAAATTGCGTTCTTCTGCGCCGCCGGCTGTGCTCAGCTAATCCGAACATCAGGCTGGGAGGAAGATGCATGGGCGAAAACGGCGCGAAGAATCCGTTCCCCTTGCCGTCGCAGATCGCGGACCTCGGCGGGTCGTGGCAGGAACTCTATCCCTACTACACCCGCTTCCGGCCGGAGGACGACAAGCTCTTCTGGTTCTACAACTCCATGCACTTCCCCGAACCGATCTCCGCCTTCGACGGCATCGGCGCGGAGGCACCGTATACCGCGCTCGGCGCGATGACCGGCCGGGTCTTCGCCTTCCCGACGGTTCTGGGAATCGAATATCGCATCCTGAACGGGCGGGTTTACATCACCTCGCACGCCGTTACCGATCCCGACAGGATCCAGGCGCGGCTGGAGGAGTTCCAGCAGCGCGCAGGGCACTACTACCAGAACTGGCCGACGCTGTTCGAGGAATGGAAGACGCGCATTCAGGGCCTGATCGCGGAGTGCAAGGCGATCGAGGTGCCGGCGCTCGGCGAGCTGGAGAAGCGCGAGACGGTGATGACGGCGCACGGCGTCGCCGAGAACCATTATGTGCGCGCGGCCTGGCATCGCACCGTCGAGGCCTATTCGAAGATGTGGAACTACCATTTCGAATTCCTGATGCTCGGCTATGGCGCCTATCTGGTGTTCTTCCAGTACTGCAAGCAGGCCTTTCCGGAGATCGCCGACCAGACCGTGGCGCGGATGGTGGCCGGCATCGACGTGCTGATGTTCCGTCCCGACGACGAATTGAAGGGACTCGCGAAGGCAGCGGTCGAATTCGGCGTCGACGGAAAATTCGTCGAGGACGCCGACCACAAGGACATCCTGGCGTCGCTGGAGCAGATGGGCGAGCCGGGACGAAAATGGCTCGATGCCTTCGCGCGGGCGCGCGAGCCCTGGTTCAACATCTCGAGCGGCGACGGCTTCTATCACCATCAGCGCAGCTGGAACGACGATCTGACGATCCCGTTCTCGGCGCTGCCGCGCTATATCGACATGGTCAAGCGAGGCGAATCGCTCGACCGCCCGATCGAGAAGCTCAAGAAGGAGCGCGAGCGTTTCGTCGCCGACTACCGCGACCTGCTGGCGACCGACGACGACCGGGCGACGTTCGACCAGATGCTCGGGCTCTGCCACCTCGTGTTCCCCTATGTGGAGGACCACAAATTCTTCTGCGAGCACTGGTTCGTCGTCACCTTCTACAACAAGGTGCGCGAGTTCGGGGACCTCTTGGTGCGCGCGAACGTGCTGGAGAAAGCCGAGGACATCTTCCATCTGCAGCACACCGAAGTGGAACAGGCGCTGATCGACGCCATGCTGGCCTGGGCGGCCGGCGTCGAATGCCAGGGCGGCCGGCACTTCAAGCCGCTGGTGGAGCGGCGGCGCGCGATCCACGAGAAGCTCAAGGACTGGAACGCGCCGATGGCGCTGGGGCCCCTGCCCGACTCCGTCGAGGACCCGGCGGTGCAGATGCTGTGGGGCATCACCAGCGAAAGCCTGGAACGCTGGTCCGCGCCGGTGGACGAGGAGCGCAAGAACGAGATCGCCGGCTTCGCGGCCTCGCCGGGCGTCGTCGAGGGCATCGCGCGGGTGCTGAAGACCGCCGGCGAGATCGGCCAGGTGCGCGAGGGCGACATCCTGGTCTGTCCGGTGACCAGCCCGAGCTGGGGGCCGGTGTTCGGCAAGATCAAGGCGGCGGTCTCCGATATCGGCGGCACGATGAGCCACGCCGCCATCGTGGCGCGCGAATACGGCATGCCCGCCGTGGTGGGGACGGGCCGGGCGACGAAGCGGATCGTCACCGGGCAGCGCCTGCGCGTCGACGGCAACCGCGGCATCGTGACGATATTGGATTAGACATATGGCGAAGATCGATCTCGTCGACATCTCGATCCGCGACGGCAATCAGAGCCTGTGGGGCGCCACCGGGCTGAACACCGCGCAGATCGTGCAGATCGCGCCGGTGATGGACCGGGTCGGCTTCCGCGCCCTCGATTTCAACTCGTCCACCCATATGGCGATGGCGGTCCGCTACAAGCAGGAGAACCCCTGGGACCTCATCCGCCTCACCCACGCCGCGGCGCCGAACACGCCGCTGCAATACATCACGACGGGCTTCCGCTTCATCTCCTGGGAGACCGCCGATCCGGATTTCATGCGGCTGGTCTACCGCTCCATCGCCAGGGCCGGGGTCGGGCGCGTCATCGTGCTCGATCCGATGCACGATCTGGGCGGGCTGCTCACCTCGGCGCAGATGGCGAAGGAGGAAGGCGTCGCCGACGTCATGGCGGCGCTGACCTATACGGTGAGCGCGGTGCATGACGACGCGTTCTATGCCGGCATCGCGCGCGCGGCGGCGGAGTGTCCGTATGTCGACCGCGTCTATATCAAGGACCCGGCGGGCATCCTGATGCCGGACCGGGCGCGGACGCTGGTGCCGGCGGTCAAGGCGGTGATGGGCGACAAGCCGCTCGAAATCCACGCGCATTGCACGATCGGGCTGGCGCCGCTCGCTTACATGGTGGCCGCCGAGCTGGGCGTCGACGCGGTGCATACCGGCGCCGGCGCGCTGGCGAACGGCACCTCGCTGCCCTCGGCGTCGCGCATGGCGGGCAATCTGCGCGAGATGGGCCACAGCGTCGACATCGACGACCGCTCGCTGGCGCTGGTCGAGAGCTATTTCACGCGCCTCGCGGACGCCGAGGGCCTGCCCAAGGGCGCGCCGCAGGAATTCGACGCGGCCTATCTGCGCCACCAGATGCCGGGCGGGGCGCTCACCACGCTCGCGCGCCAGCTCCAGGAGCTGGGCCAGGAGGACCGTCTCGCGGCCGTCATCGAAGAGGTGCCGCGGGTGCGCGCCGAGCTCGGCTATCCGATCATGGTGACGCCCTTCCCGCAGATCGTCAGCACCCAGGCGCTGTTCAACGTCATCGGCGCCGGGCGCTATGCCAATGTGTCCGACCAGGTGATCCGCTACGTGCTCGGCAAGTTCGGGCGGCCGACCGCGCCGGTGGACGCCAACGTCCTCGACGCGATCCTGAGCAAGCCGCGGGCGAAGGAATTGATGGCCGAGGCGCCGGCGCTCAACCCGAAGGAGTTGCGCAAGCGGTTCGGCCCGCGCATGACGGACGAGGAGCTGCTCTTGCGCGCCGTGATGCCCGAGGACCAGGTCGATGCGATGCTGGCCAGGGGACCTGCGAAGCTGGGCTACAATCCCGATACGCGCGGGCTCATGGAGCTGCTGCGCGACGTCGCCGCCAGAAGCGACGTCTCCGAGCTCGACGTCGAGAAGCCCGGCCTCAAGATATCGCTGCGCGCGCAAAGACCGGTGGCGGCGCATGGCTGAGAGCAAGAGCAATGGCGCGCGGATCGCGGCGCGCCTGACGCGCACCAGGGGCTTCGTGCTCGACATGGACGGCACGCTGGTGCTCGGCGACAAGCGCAACAAGGGCCTTCGCGCCCTGCCCGGCGCGGTGGATTTCATCGCCCATCTGGAAGCACGCGGCACGCCCTATATGCTGTTCACCAACGGCACGGTGCGGCCGCCCGCCGCCTATGTCGGCGAATTGAAGCATGCCGGCTTCGACGTGGCGGCCGCGCGCATCATGACGCCGTCCACCGTGGCGGCGCGGTATTTCCTCGCCAAGGGCTACAAGCGGATCCTGGTGCTGGGCGGCGAGGGCGTGAGCGGCCCGCTCGCCGACGCCGGCCTCGAGATCGTCCGTCCGCCGGAGCGCGAGAACATCGACGCGGTCTATGCCGGCTGGTTCCGCGAGTTCGGCATGGCGGATATCGAAGCGGCCTGCGAGGCGGTGTGGCGCGGCGCCAAACCGTTCGCCGCCTCGCTGGTGCCCTATTTCGCCTCGGCCGAGGGACGCACGCTCGGCACCTCCGCCGCCATCGCCGGCGCCATCGACAAGATCACCGGTTCGCGCACGCGCGCTCTGGGCAAGCCGGCGAAGGAAGCGATGCGCGCCGCGGCGCAGCGCCTGGGCGCCGCGGCGAAGGACATCTGCGTGATCGGCGACGATCCCCATCTGGAGACCTTGATGGCGGCCCGCGACGGCGCGCTCGCCATCGGCGTCACCACCGGCGTCGCCAAAGAAGCCGACTACGCCGCCATGCCGAAGCCCCGGCGCGCCCATCACGTGGCGGAGAATATCGGCGCCGTGCTCGATCTGTGGCGCGCGCATTCACGCTGAGACGGCGCGGCGGATCTCGTCGCGCAGCCGGTCCGGATGCTCCATCGGCAGGAAATGACTGGCGCCCTCGATCGCGACCGCCCGCGTCTTGGCCTGGCGGCGCGCGAATTCCTCGAGGACGTATGGCGTCGTCGCGGAGCCCACCGTGCCCGACAGGATGGTGACGGGACTCTCGATCCGGCTTCCGAGCGCCGCGATGCGAAAGGGATAGGTCGCGTAGCTCGCCGCCTCCCATTTGGGATCGCAGGCAAGGCGGAACGCATCGCCCTCGGCAAGCAGCCCGCCGGCCACATAGTCGGCCACCATCTCCGCCGGCCAGGTCCGGAACGCGCCGCGGCCGGTGAAACTCTTGATCGCGTCCGCGCGCGACTTGAATTGCGCCCTGCGCTTGAGGGCCATGGCGTAGAGCGGATTGGCCTTCTCGGGCCGGCCCCGAAGCCGCGCCAGCACCGCGCGGAGCGCGACCCGGTCGCTCGCCATGACCGGTTCGGCAAGAACGAGCGCCTTGGCGATGTCCTTGCGCGCCGCCGCCGCCATCAAAGCCGTGCTCGCGCCGAGCGAATGGCCGGCCAGGACGTCGGGCCGGACCGATGCCGCGTCCAGGAAGCCCAGAAGGTCGTCGCGAAACACGCGCCAGCCCGCCGCGAGCCGCGAATCGCTCGGCAGAGTCGTCTCGCCATGGCCGCGCATATCCAAGGCGATCACCCGGAATTCGCCGGCGAGCGGTTCGAGCAGACTCATATAAGTCGCCGCGTTGAATCCGTTCGCATGTGCGAAAACCAAAACCGGTGCGCCGGCCGACGCTTGCCATTCTAAAAAGGAAATATCGCCATTCTTTAAGCGAACAGTCCGGCGTGTCGGTGTTGTCATGCGAGCGGAGCCATTCCAGAATTGGCAGGTAGGAGAAACACCAGCGGTCAACGCCGGCGGTCGATGTGGCAGGGATGCTACAATGGCGCGAAACTTCCTGTCCCATTTCATGCCCACCGCAGCAAAGCATGTGTGCGGCAGGCGATTTCTGCTAATTAGTTAGCAATTCATACAAATCGCGCCAAGCATCACCTTAGGCGCGACACGAGCGGGAGGGTTCGCGAATGTCTGATCACCATGCACTTCGTCATACGCGTCGTTTGAAAGCCATATTGCTGTCGTCGGCCGTCATCGGAATCGGTCTTTGGGCCGACGCCGCGCAAGCCCAGCAGATCGAAACCGTCATCGTGACCGCCGAGAAGCGGTCCGAGAACGTCCAGAACGTGCCCATCGCGATCACCGCGTTCAGCGGCTCCGCCATCCAGGAAAAGGGCATCGGCGACCTGCACGGCCTTTCCAACCTGACCCCGAACGTCAACCTCGACTCGGGCGCGCCGTTCTCCGGCGACAGTTCGGTCCTCTCGGCCTCGATCCGCGGCATCGGCCAGGACGATTTCGCGTTCAACCTCGATCCCGGCGTCGGCGTCTATGTCGACGGCGTCTATCTCGCCCGCACCATCGGCGCCAATGTCGACCTGCTCGACGTGGAGCGCATCGAGGTGCTGAAGGGGCCGCAGGGCACGCTGTTCGGCCGAAACACGATCGGCGGCGCGATCTCCATCGTGACGCGCGATCCCGGCGACAAGTTCACGATCCAGGCGCAGGCGACCACCGGCTCGTTCAACCGGCGCGACATCGCGCTGACGGCGGATATCCCGATCTCGGACAGCGTGCGCACCTCGATCACCTTCCAGTCGGTCCAGCGCGACGGCTATCAGCGCGTGGTCCCCTACAACAACGTGCACAATTACATCTTCGATCCGATCTCGCCGGACGTCGCGACGCCCTTCGAGTTCAACAACCGTCTCGGCGGCCAGAACCACCAGACCATCCGCGGCAAGGTGGTATGGGACATCAATTCGAACTTCACCGCGACGATGACCGCCGATTGGACCCATCAGGACCAGTCGTCGATCCCGAACACCGTGCTCCAGGTCTTCCCCTTCACGCCGAACGCGGCCGGCAGCATCGCCGGCCTCTACACGGCCTGCCTTGCCGGCGCCACGATCGGCCAGCTCTGCAATCTGCCGCGCGCCAACGGCTTCCCGCCCGGACCGGGCCTGCCGGCGCTCAACACCGTGCCGAACCTGGTGCCGATCAATCCGGAAACGACGATGGCGCAGCTCGCGACCGGCAGCATCGACACGACCTACGCCAACGGCATCAACTACGCGAAATATGATTCCGAGGGCGCCGGCATCACCCTGGCCTACGATCTCGGCAACGACATGACGCTGAAGTCGATCACCGGCTATCGCCACATCACGTGGAACATCGGCGAAGACCTCGACGGTTCGGCCGACCATGGCGACCTGCTCGAAGTCAGCGACAAGCAGCAGCAGCAGCAGTTCACCCAGGAGCTCCAGCTCGTCGGCACGGCGTTCGACCAGCGGCTGAGCTATGTCGCCGGCCTCTATTACTTCTACGAGGACGGCTTCGTGCACGATTGGGTGCCGTTCGACGGCGGCCTGCTCGCGGTCGAGGACAGCGGCCTCAATCTCATGCGCACGTCGAGCGAGGCGATCTACGGCCACCTGGACTACAAGCTCACCGACGAGATCGGCCTCACCTTCGGCGCCCGCTACTCCATCGAGAACAAGCATTTCGTCGGCGGGCAGCAGGATCTGAACGGCCTGTCCTACAAGGCGTCGGGCTGCTATCCGCCGGACATGCCCAACAATCTGGGCGCGCCGGCCTTCCTGACCTGCCAGCAGGTGCTGGGCTTCCCGGACCCGGCCCATCCGTTCAAGTACTTCCCGGCCGGCGGCGACCAGCAGGAATTCGACGAGTTCACCCCGACCGCGGGCATCCAGTATCACGTGAACGAAGACGTGATGGCCTATGCGTCCTGGTCGAAGGGCTTCAAGTCCGGCGGCTGGACGACCCGTCTGTCGGATCCCATCGACGATCCGGCGCTCGCCCGGTTCAAGCCCGAAAAGGCCCAGACCTACGAGCTCGGCGTCAAGGCGGAATGGTTCGATTCGACGCTGCAGACCAACGCCGCGTTGTTCTACACCGACTATCAGAACATCCAGCTCAATGAGCAGGTCGGCGCCTCGCCGGTGCTCAAGAACCTCGGCGACGCCAACATCCTCGGCGGCGAACTCGAGGCGCAGGCGATCTTCGACTACGGCTTCTCCGCCCATGCCGGCGTCGGCTATATCGACGCCTATTACTACCACCTCGATCCGAGCGTGCATCCCGCCACGCCCGATCCCTTCAGCGACATCACGCTGCAATCGAAGCTGCCCAAGACGCCGATGTGGAAGATCAACATCAATCCGGAATGGGATCACGATCTGGGCAACGGACAGTCGATCCAGGTCCAGCTCTCCTATACCCACACCTCGTCGATGTTCAACGACAGCTTGAACACCCCGCTGCTGAAGCGTCCGTCGCTGGACCTGCTCGACGCATCGGTGCGGTTCAGCTTCGCCGACGGCAAGTACGCGGTCGCGGTGGGCGGCACGAACCTCACCGACAAGCGGTACATCACGGTGGGCAGCGTGAACTACGCGGCCGGCTTCGTGGACGGCACCTACAGCCCGCCGGCGGAGTGGTACGCGCGCCTCGACATCAAGATGTAAGAGCGGGCGTTTCCTTGAGGGCACAAACGAAGACGCCGGCGGTTCGCACCGCCGGCGTTTTTGTTCGGGCGTTTCGCCGTCACGCCGGCGGCGGAAAGTATTCCGTGTAGTGGTCGGCCGCGCGGCCGCTGTAAAGCGCCCGCCGTCCGGCGATGGAGACGGTATATTCGACGCACCCCGCGGCCGCGATGCGGGCAAGGAATTGCGCATAGTCGATCCTGTTGGCCTGGCTCGCCCGCACCGCGGCGGCCACCGCCGCCGGATCGAACGCGTCCGCGAACGGTCCTTCCACCGCCTCCGCTTTCGTGACGTGCGAATCGCCGTTCGGCAGGTAGTAGGTCTTTTCGCCCCGCCTGAGGTCGGCACGGTAGCGCTCGATGCCGGCGTCCGTCAGGCGTCCGACGATCTCGGGAAACTTGCCCGTCGCGCCCCGAGACATTTCGGTGCAGTCCTCGACCAGCCGTGCGATTTCGCCGTCCATTGCAGTCTCCTTCCATGTTTGGCCGGTCAGTCGACCGGCACGCTTTCGATCTCGCGCTGCCGAACGATCTTCCTGAGGATGCGTTCGAGCGTGGCGCGCTCCGCGGGCGAGAGCGCGCCGAAGAATTCGCCGTCGTTCTCGTCCGCCAGCGCGGCGAGGCGTGGGACCAAGGCACGCCCCTTCGGCGTGAGCGCGACGTCCTGCCAGCGGCGGTCCTGCCTGGCGACGGTCCGCGAGACGAGATCCTTGGCGACGAGGCGGTCCACCAGCTTGGAGATGGCGCCCCGCGTCATCTTGAGCTCGTCGGCGACGCGGCTGGGCGTGGCGCTGTCCGCCGGATAGAGCGTGCGCAGCACGACCCATTCGGCCACCGTGACGTCCGCCGCCGCCACTTTCTGGCCGAAGGCGTGGGAGACATGGTTGGACACCATCCGCAGCCAATAGCCCAGATGGGTATCGAGCAGGCTGATCCGCGTTCCGCGCGCCATGGCGGCTCCATTGGTTTCCTAGGAAAGTAAGGGGCATCAGTTTCCTTGTCAACTATTTTCGCTCGCGGCTGACCCTGGAGCGGCCGGAGCAAAACCGGTTGGACAAAATCGGCTGGGCAAAATCGGCTGGGTTTGAATCGCCGGCTTCCAGACTGTCATTTCCGCGCAAGCGGGAATCCAGGGCAAGCGGCACCGCGCCCGGTCCCCTGGATGTCCGCCTGCGCGGGCATGACAATCAAACGATTCATGAAAAAGCCCCCGCCCTTCGACCGGGCGGAGGCTTTCGCAAAGCCGAAGAACGGTCAGGCCCGCAGCGGGACCTTGATGACCTGCGGCTCCATGTAGGAGGCGAGGCCCAGCGTGCCGATCTCGCGGCCGAGGCCCGATTCCTTGAAGCCGCCGAAGGGCATGTCCGCCTCGCTGCCGACATGGTGGTTGATCCAGACCGTGCCGGCCTCGATGCGCCGGGCGATCTGCGCGCCGCGCTCATAGTCGCTGGTCCAGACCGAGGCGGCCAGGCCGAAGCGCGTGTCGTTGGCGCGGCGCACCGCGTCGTCCACGTCGCTGTATTTCAGGATCGGCAGGACGGGGCCGAACTGCTCCTCGGCCACGATCCGCATGTCGTCGGTCGCGTCGGCGACCACGGTCGGCGCGATGAAATAGCCGGGACGGTTGAGCTGATGGCCGCCGGTGGTGATGCGGGCGCGCTTGTCGCGCCGCGTGTCCTCGATGACGTCCATCACCTTGTCGAACTGCATCTTGTTCTGCAGCGGGCCCATCTCGGACTCCGGGTCCATGCCGTCGCCGACCCGGTGGGCGCGGGCGAGCCTTGTGATGCCCTCGACCAGCGGCTCGTACAGATGGTCGGGCGCGTAGATGCGCTTGACCGCCATGCAGATCTGGCCGGCGTTGAGGAAGGCGCCGCGGAACAGGTTGGGCGTGATCTCCTCGATATTGGCGTCGTCCAGCACGATCGCCGGATCGTTGCCGCCGAGCTCCAGCGTGACGCGCTTCAGCGTGCCGGAGGCGCTCGCCATCACCCGCTTGCCGGTCGCGACCGAGCCGGTGAAGGAGACGCGGTCGACGCCGGGATGCTCCGTCATCCAGCCGCCCAGCGCATTGCCGCCGGCCACCGTGTTGAGCACGCCGGGCGGCAGGGTGGTGCGCGCCACCTCGCCCATCAGAAGGGTCGCCAGCGGCGTGTAGGGCGAGGGCTTCAGGACCATCGTGTTGCCGGCATAGAGGCCGTGCGCGATCTTGTGCGCCGCCAGGATGATCGGGAAATTCCACGGCGTGATCGCCGCGACGACGCCGAGCGGGTGATAGACCAGCTCGACCCGGTGCTTGCCGTCGTTGCGGATGATCTCGGGCTTGATCTCGAGCTTGCACATCGCTTCGAGCTCATGGGCGGCGCCGCCGATCTCCCATTTTGCCTGGCCGAGCGGCTTGCCCTGCTCGCGCGTCAGGACGGGGCCGATCTCGTCGATCCGCGCCGCGAGCCCGTGCGCGAAAGCCGCGATCGCCTCGCGCCGCTCGGCGAAGCTTTTGGCTGCCCACGGGCCGAACGCCGTGCGGGCGGAGGCGACGGCGCGGTCGAGCTGTTCGCGCGACGCATCGGGGCATTTGGCGAAAGGCTCGCCGGTCGCCGGATTGATGACGTCGAAGCTCTGCTCGCTGCTCTCGGCCTTGCCGTCGATGGTGTGCGTGTACGTGTCCGCCATGTCCGTTCCTCCCTTGTCCGCCTATGCGGCGCGTTTGCGATCCGATACTTCGATGATGGTGGCGAGCGAGGAATCGCCCGCGGCGCAGCCTTGGAACAGCCCATAGCCGCCGCCCTTCTCCACCAGCTCCTCGATCAGCTCGATGATGAGCCGCATCGCGGTGGCGCCCTGGGGATGGCCCCAGATCAGCGAGCAGCCGTAATTGTTCATCTTGGCGAGGTCGTACCCCGTCTCCCGCGCGAAGGCGATGTCGTTGACCGCGAAGGGATTGTGCGATTTCACCGCCTTCATGTCGGCGATCTTGAGATCGGCGTTCTTGAGTACCTGCTTGGTCGCGGCGACCGGCGCCAGCGGCATCCAGGTCATGTCCACCCGCCCCTGGCCGAAGCCGGCGAAGCGGATGCGGATATTGGGGTCCTTGCTGAACTCCTGCGCCTTGTCGGCCGAGGTGACGATCATGGCGCAGGTGCCGTCGGCCGGATGGGTCTGGCCGCCGAAGGTCACGGTGCCGCCCGGCGTCGACGGCTTGAGCTTGGCAAGACCTTCAGCCGAGGTCGGGAAGATGCCCTCGTCGCCTTCCATCACCGCGTCCTCGCCCTTGAAGTTCGGTTTCGGCACGGCGAAGGGCAGCGTCATGAACCTCTTGTGGAAGGCGCGGTCGTTGGCCAGCGCGTCCTGGTATTGCGCGTAGCGGCGCAGCACGACGTCGTGCTGCTCCTCGGTCGAGATCTGGTATTTCTGCGCCACGTTCTCCGCCGTCTCCAGCATGGAGTGGCCGCCGATGGCGTCGTTGGAGAAATTGTAGAGCATCGGGTCTTCGGTCTGGCCGGTGCCGCCCGGCGCCTTGGGCGCGGGATAGTAGACATGGGCGCCGTTCGAGGTGCGGTCGGTGGCGAGCACCAGCGCGACCGACGCAAGGCCGACCTGGACCTCGGACGCGCCGGCCAGGACGACGCGCGCCCCGGTCGAGCACACCTGGGTCATGGTCGGGCCGACGACATGCTTGAGCCCGATCTCGTAAAGCGGCCAGGGCGCGCCGTAGAAGGACTGGAACTGCGGCAGGGTCATGCCGAGGACGCCGAAGTCGAACACCTCCGGCGCGATGTCGCGCTTCTTGAGCTCGGCCTTCGCGACATGGGCGGCGAATTTCATGGAATGCAGATGCTGCAGCGCACCCTGCCATTTGGCGAAGGGCGACGACCAATAGGCGCCATAGGGGATTTCGACACGGTCAAAACTCATCCTGGTCTCCTTGCGCCGGATCGCGGGCGGGCGGGACACAGTATACCGGGAGCAATTCGTATGTCTCGCACACTATCGTGGCGGGGCGTCGCGGACTTCGGTCCGATCTTCCGATTTAGCGCACTCACCCTTCAGCGTGAGCACAGCACGAACCCGAGGCCGGCGGTTTAAGAACGGGGCGGATTTCCCCTGGGTCATGTAGCGGCCCGCGCCGTCCGGAGCACTCCGGACGGCGCTTTTTTTGGACTCAGCGCTCGCCCAAAGGGCCGGTGCCGGGCTTGGCCGGACTGACGGCGTTCTGGTCGGTCCAGGCCTGGATGGCCGCGCCATTGGCGGCGTCGAGCTCGGTGTGCCGGCTGATCGCATAGCGCTCCGAGGCCAGCAGGCGGCCCTGCGACGGCTGGAAGGCCGGCATGACATAGCGCGCGAACAGCTCGTAGTGCTTGCGCGTCGCTTCCCAGCTCGCGAAATCGTTCGCCACCATCAGATAGGAGCCGAAGCCGCCGGACTGTTCCTGCAGCCGCTTGATATGGGCAATCGCGTCGTCGGGCGTGCCGATGATCGCCACGCCGCCCTCGGTGAACCAGGCAAGCTGTTCCTCGAAGGTCTTGCCGCTGACCCTGAGCGTCGGCAGCGCGAGGACTTCCTGGGTGTAGCGCACGAAATGATGCAGGCCGTATTTGACGTCCTCGATGGCCTGCTTGCGGGTCTCGGCGATGTGCATGAAGCCGACGAGGCGCCACTGGTTCTGGTCGACCGTCTGGTTGTGCTTGGCGGCTTCCGCCTCGGCGCGGTCCCAGTGATGGCGCATCAGGTTCAGGTCCTCGCGCATCAGCGCGCCCAGTGAGAGGATGCCGAGGCCGTGGCGGCCCGCCAGCATCGAGCCGGCCGGCGAGGTCGAGGCGGCGACGCAGATGTCGAAATCCGAATAGGGCGCGAGCTGGCACTGCGCGTCGACCAGATTGTAGCGGTCGGTCTTCACCGTCACCGTCTTGCCCTTGAGCAGATCGAGCACGACGCCGACATCGTGATCCAGCGCCGGACGCAGCTGCTTGGGCTCCAGCCCGATCATCGTGGCGTCGGTCGGCAGCGAGCCGGGTCCGAAGCCCAGCATCACGCGGCCGCGCAGAAGGTGATCGGCGAGGATGATGCGGTCGGCGACCCAGAGCGGATTGTGATAGGGCAGCGACACCACGCCCGGCCCCAGCTTGATGTGCTTGGTCAGCGCACCGACATAGGACAGGAACTGGATCGGCTCGGCGATGATCTCGGCGCCGCCCGAATGATGCTCGCCGATCCACGCCTCGTCATAGCCGAGGTCGTCGAGCAGGCGGATCGTGTCGACGTTCCGCTGCAGCGACGAGGTCGCGTTCTGCGTCGCCGGCGCGTTGAACGGCGGCATGAAAATGCCGAAGCGAGTCTTTTTCACGGGCGTCTCCCAGGATGTTTTCGCGATGTTGGAGCGGCGCGGCAGCGCTGGCAAGGCGGCGAATTATGCTGTTCGCGGATGGGCTTATCGCAGTGCGCTGACAAGCGCGTTCGTTCCCGCGTCCTGAGTCAGGCTCGGCAAAACGACGGGAGGCGCCGGGTGAAGATTGCCGATCTGTTCAAGGTCGAGGGCTATGGCGTCGTCATCACCGGCGGCGCCAGCGGGCTCGGCCTCGGTTTCGCGGAGGCGCTGGCCGAGAACGGCGCGCGCGTGACGCTGCTCGACATCGACGCGGCGCGCATCGCGTCCGAGGTGCGGCGGCTGAAAGAGCTCGGCTATGACGTGCGCGGCGAGGTGGTCGACGTCACCGACCACAAGCGGCTGGACGAGGCCTTCGACAACGCGGCGAAAGCATACGGCAAGATCGACGTGGTGTTCGCCAATGCCGGAATCGATTCCGGCATCGGTTATCTGGATTCCTGGGTCGGCGACAGCAGAGGCCGCGTCGAAGCGGGCGCCATCGAGAACTACACCGACGAGCGCTGGGAACGCACGATAAACATCAATCTGAACGGCGTGTTCGCCACCTGCCGCGCCGCGGCGCGCCATATGCGGCCGCAGCGTTCGGGCCGCATCATCGTCACGACCTCGCTGGCGGGGCTGACGCAGGAGGCGGTGATCGGCAGCGCCTATATGGCGGCGAAGGCCGGCGCGGCGCATTTCATGCGCAACCTGGCGCTGGAGCTGGCGGCCTATGGCATCTGCGTCAACGCCATCGCCCCGGGCTTCTTCGTCACCAATATCGGCGGCGGCCACGCGCACAATCCCGAGACGCAGAAGACGGTCTCCGCGCGGGTGCCGATGCACCGCGTCGGCTGGCCGAAGGACATGGCGGGGCTGGCGCTGTTTCTGTCGTCGCCGGCCTGCGAATACATCACCGGGCAGCAGATCGTCATCGACGGCGGCTGGGGCCTCGGCGTGGCGGACTGACCAGGAGGAAGATTTCATGCACGTCGGACTTTGCACCGGCTTTGCGAATTACCGGAAAATCGACGATCGCCAGTTCATGCAGGACGAGCTTCGGCAGATCCTGCTGGGCGAGGAGCTCGGCTATGATTCGATCTGGATGACCGAGCATCATTTCGACGACTATTCGGTCAGCCCGGCGCCCTTGATGACGCTGTCCTGGCTGGCCGCCAAGACCAGGCATATGCGGCTGGGCACCGCGGTGATCGTGGCGCCGTGGCACGATCCGGTGCGGCTCGCGGAGCAGCTTTCCTGGCTCGACCATCTCTCCGGCGGGCGGCTGGTGGTCGGCCTCGGCCGCGGCCTGGCGCGGCTGGAATATGAGGGCCTGCGCATCGACCAATCGAAAGCACGCGAGCTGTTCGACGAGATCGTCTCGCTGGTCATCAACGCGCTGGAGACCGGCTTCATCGAGGGCGGCGAGATCTTCAAGCAGCCCCGCCGCGAGATCAGGCCGCGGCCTTTGCGCTCGCTCAAGGGCCGCGCCTTCGTCGCGGGCGGCACGCCGGATTCGCTGCGCGCCACGGCCAAGCTCGGCCTGCCGCGGCTGTTCCTGAACCAGCCGATGACGACGAACACCAACCGCCCGCCCTTCGGCGGCGGCAAGATCCAGGCGGGCCATGTGCCGGTGCAGGCCGACCAGGCGGAGGACCCGTGGCTGAAGGCGTGGAAGGAATTCCATCCGGACGTGCCGCCGCCGGGGCCGTTCGTCTCCAACCTCGTCTTCGTCGATGAGAGCAGGGACAAGGCTTACGAGATGGCGCGGGTCTATGCCGCGAACACCTTCCGCTCGGCGATCGAGCATTACGAGATGGCGTCGGAGCATCACGGCTCGGTCAAGGGTTATGAGGCGTACAAGGCGCTGCGCCTGAAGCCGGAGGATATCGAGGGCGCGGTGGAAGGCGTCATCCAGCAATCGGTCTATGGCACGCCGAAGGACGTGCTGAGCCGGCTGGAGGAGGTGAAGGCGCAGCGCAAGCCGCAGGGCTTCTTCCCGCATCTGTGGACCGGGGGCATGACGTATGAGGAGGTAGCGGGAAACCTCACCACTTTCGCCCGGCATTGCCTGCCCGAACTGAAAAGCTGGACCGCGGAGCCGCTCACCATCGGCGAGCCGCTGTCGAGGGCGGCGTAAATTCCAGCTTTCCTCCCCCGCTGTTGCGGGGATTTCGTCCCCCCGCTCTTGCGGGATTTCCTCCCCCGCTGTTGCGGGGGAGGTGCTGAGTGAGCGAAGCGAACGAAGCGGAGGGGGCCCGCCCCGTCGTGCCCCCTCCACCGCTTCGCAGTCCCTCCCCCGCTGTTACGGGGATTTCCTCCCCCGCTGTTGCGGGGGAGGTGCTGAGTGAGCGAAGCGAACGAAGCGGAGGGGGCCCGCCCCGTCGTGCCCCCTCCACCGCTTCGCGGTCCCCCTCCCCCGTAAACGCGGGGGAGGAAAAACAGGAGCGAGTTATGCGCGTGAACCCCTTCGACCCCGCCTTGTTCAGGCCCGACGCCGTCTCCGCCGAGACGCGCGCCTTCAACGAGACGCTCGCGGCGCAGATGAAGGGCCAGCCCAAGCCGTGGGAGCGCCCGCCGGCGCCGGACGGCAAGCCGCCCGAGCGGATGTTCGCGTCTCCGGTTTCGCCCCGCGCCCGGACGCTGACCGCGGAGATAAAGGGCCGGGCGCCGGTGTCGCTGCACGTCGTGGCGCCGGACAATCCCAAGGGCGTCTATATGCACCTGCATGGCGGCGGGCTGATCATGGGATCGGCCGCCGACCAGGACCCGATGCTGGAGCGGATCATGACCGCGACGGGGCTCGCCTGCGTCAGCGTCGAGTACCGGCTGGCGCCGGTGCATCCCTATCCGGAAGGTTGGGACGATTGCGAGACCGCGGCGCTGTGGCTTGCCAGGCATGCCAAGGCCGAGTTCGGCTCGGACTGGCTGTCGATCGGCGGCGAGTCGGCCGGCGCGACGCTCGCCGTGCCGACCCTGGTGCGGATGCGCGACAAGCACGGCTTCACCGGCTTCAAGGCGGCCAACCTGTCCTACGGCAATTACGACACCACCATGACGCCGAGCCAGAAATGGATCGGCGAGGAAAGCTTCTTCCTGCAGACCAGGGACATCCAGTTCTGCACCGAGCGCTACGCGCCCAATCCCGCCGTGCGGCGCGACCCCGACATGTCGGCGCTCTACGCCAACCTCAAGACCCTGCCGCCGGCCCTCTTCACCGTCGGCACGCTGGACGCCTTCCTGGACGATTCGCTGTTCGTCTATGCGCGCTGGATCGCGGCGGGGAACGAAGCGGAGCTGGCGGTCTATCCCGGCGGCATCCACGGCTTCAACATGTTCCCCTACACGATCGCCACCGAGGCCAATGCGCGGATCGACGCGTTCCTGAAGCGAGAGCTGGCAAGGACGGCGTGATGCCGCGAACGGTGCGCGCGCGCATCAACTACCTGGCCGCGATGGCGGAGCGGCCGCGCTATCACGCGCAGGATCATGCCCGCGACAATCTCGTTCTCGATCCGCGCGAGGTCGCGATCGAGGATTTGCGCGGCACCGGCGCGTCGCTGGCATCGGAAGGCTTCGCGCTCGTGCCGCATCGCAGCGCCGTCGCCGATTTCCGCGACGAGGCGGCGGTGGCGCGCCTCCACGGCGCGGAGATCGAAGACCTGCTGCGGCGCGAGACCGGCGCGGACCATGTGGTCGTCACCGGCAGGGGCATCCTGCGCTTCGGCGAGCGCTCGCCGTTGTCGGGCAAGCTGTTCAATTCCCGGCCGGCGCGGTTCATCCATATCGACGTCAGCGATCCGACGGCGCGCGAATTCGCCGAGCGCTCGCGGCCGGCGGGTGCACGCGTTCGCCGCTTCGCGCATTACAATGTGTGGCGGGCGATCACCCCGCCGCCGCAGGACGTGCCGCTGGCGCTGTGCGACCCGCGCAGCCTGTCGCCGGACGATCTCGTCGCGGCCGATGCGGTGTTCGACGCGCCGGGCGGCGCGCCGGAATGGTCGTTCGAAGGATTGCTGGTGCGGCACAATCCGCGCCATCGCTGGTGCTATTTCGCCGGCATGACGCGCGACGAGGCTCTGATCTTCAAGACCAATGACGGCGACCCGGCCGCGCCGCATCACGTCCCGCATTCGGCGTTCGACGATCCCTCCTGCCCGAACGGCGTCGAGCCGCGCGCGAGCATCGAGATGCGGGCGGTGGCATACTGGCTGGGATAACCTTTCCCGCACAGCGGGAGGCAATGGTCAGGTCCCCGCTGTGATGATTTGGATAGCGTTAACGCAAGATCGAAAGGTCCATTGGCTATGAATTTTCAAGGGCTTGACGTTGCCGTCAGCACAAACGTCTGGATTATCAATGGCTTAATGCGAGCACGGTTGCTTTTTTAATAGTTAGCCGTTATATAGCAAGTGCGGTTGGGAGAGCTGCCGTAGCAACTCGTTGAAACCTCGTGTTTCACCCGGCCGCCTTTTCTTTTTCATGACAGCCCCATGCACATCCTTTATCTCGACGATTCCGGGTCAGTAAAGAACCCCGACGACAGACACATTATCCTCGCCGGCGTTAGCGTCTTTGAGCGTATGCCTCATTGGCTCTCGCGCGCGCTCGAAAATCTCGCAAAAGATGTGTTTCCTTCTGAATATGAAAATGTGGAATTTCGCGGGGTCGACATATTTGCAGGTCGCAAACAGTGGCGCGATCTCAAGAAGGACCGTCGGCGCGAAATCTATATCGAAGCCTTAAATCTTCTCGCCCGTTCTGCACACGTGAGGCTCTTCGGGGCGGCTATTCATAAGGCCGCAATCTCGCCAAATGATCCGATGGAATACGCGTTCGAACAAATCTGCAATAGGTTCGATTTGTCCCTAACTCGGCTGTTTAGGGCAGGAGATATTCAGCGCGGGCTGCTCGTTTTGGACAAGTCGTCATACGAAACCTCCCTTCAAGCCCTGGCCCTGGGCTTCAGAAAAGCCGGACATCGCTGGGGCAAGCTTCACAATTTGTCTGAAGTCCCGTTATTTGTCGATTCGCGCGCATCGCGGATGATCCAATTTTCAGATTTGGTGGCATATGCGCTTCGCCGCTACTTCGAAAAGGGTGACGCGACATACATCGATATCCTTGCCCCAAAATTCGATGCCGTTGGAGGGGTCATTCATGGACTTCTTCACTATGCGCCAGTTGGGTCAGGCTGCAACTGCATCTCTTGTCGGCAACGCAGGATCCACTAGCCACTCCCCGTTCGCCAACGGCGCCCCGAACCGGAGAGGAGGATTCAAATAAATCTTACGCAACAGAGTATCGTTCGCGGTAATACAGCACGGCCACCCCTGCGCCCATCCCCACTCGGGACTGACAAAAGACTTACATGTCAAATCCTTGGCGCGCGTCGATGGAGGATAACTCCGTCTACGGATTTATTCGCGGCCGCCCCTTGAACCGAGTCGGTCTACGCACCAAATCACGCAAATCCCGACACCTGTATCCGGATCGCAACGCTCCGCCGCCGGAGAAGCGCCTGTCCACGCGCATTTGCACGGCCGTTCAATGACTTCGGCTCCTTCCGCGCGATTCGAACCGCCTTTCGGCTTCGAATGGTTCAGACCCGGATCACGACCTTGCCGAAATGCCTGGCTTCCATCTGGTATTTGTAGGCCGAATCCGCGTCCTCGAAGGCGAAAGTCTTGTCGATGATCGGCTTGATCGCGTTCACCGTCATCGCGGCCAGCATGTCCTCGAACATCACGCGGTTGCCGACGAAGATGCCGTGCAGGCTGGCGCCGCGGAACATCAAGCCGTGCGGCGACGTGTCGCCGCCCTGCGCGTTCGTCAGCACGCCGATCAGCGAGACCTTGCCGCCATAGCCGATGCTTGCCATCGAGCGCGCCAGCGTGCCGTTGCCGCCGACCTCGATCACGCAATCGACGCCTTTGCCGCCGGTGAGCCGCATCACTTCCCTGTCCCAGTCGGGATGGGTCTTGTAGTTGATGACGTCGGAGGCGCCATGGGCCCTGGCACGCTCGAGCTTCTCGTCATGCGAAGAGGTTGCGATGACCCGAGCCCCGGCGGCGCGGGCGAATTGCAGCGCGAACATCGACACGCCGCCCGTGCCGAGCACCAGCACGCTGTCGCCCGGCCGGATCGGATTGCCGGCGACCATCAGGCCGTGCCACGCCGTCACCGCGGCGCAGGCGAGCGACGCACCTTCCTCGAAGCTCATCCAGGACGGCAGCGCGACGAGGCCGTCCTCGTGCAGCACGATCTGCTCCGCCAGCACGCCGTCGACCGGCGCGGCGCCGAGCGCGCGGCTGGGCCGCGGCTTGCCCTCGATCCAGACCTGGAAAAAGGTCGGCGCGACGCGGTCGCCGGGCTTGAAGCGGGTGACGCCCTCTCCTACCGCCAGGACCTCGCCGGCCCCGTCGGACAAGGGAATGACGGGCTTGGCGGCGGGCGGGCCGGGGTAGACGCCCTGGACCACGGCAAGGTCGCGGAAATTCAGCGACGCCGCGCGAATGCGCACCAGAACCTGACGCGGCCCGGGCACGGGATCGGCCCTCTCGACCAGGGTCAGGCCCGACAGATCCTTCGCCCCGTGAGCGACTTCATATACACGCATGATGCTTGCCGATCAGGCCTCAACGAGCCGCGGCGACCGGTCGGTGTGGCTCGCATCGGATCGGATGCGGCTGTTGCGATAGTCGCGCGGGTTGGTGCCGTAGTGGTTGCGAAACACGCGCGCGAAGTGGGTGGCGTTGTTGAAGCCCCATCCGAAAGCGATCTCGGTGATGGTACGCTGGCGCCACAGGACATCGGCGAGCTGGCGGCCGCACTCTTCGAGGCGGCGGCGCAGGACATAGTCGGACACGGTCTCGACGTCGCGGGAGAACATGATGTGCAGGTAGCGCGGCGAGATGCCGAACGCGGCCGCGACGGAGCGCACGCTGAGCTCCGGATTGCGCAGATTGGCCTCGATATAGCGCTTGATCTGGACGCGGCGGGCGCCGATGACGGCCGCCTCGGCGACCGCGCCGCCCTTGATCTGCGCGCAGGACGTCGCGAACATGTCGAGCAGGCTGTCGGCGATGCGCGAGCCGAGCTCGTCCGGAATGCCTTCCTGAACCTGGTCCCAGACGCTGCGCAGCATGAGCGAGGTGGTGCGCGAGAGGCCCTGGCTGCCCGACAGCTTCACGCCGACCATCGCCTCGGGCGTCGGAAGATGGCGCTTCAATTCGTCCTCGTCGACGATCAAGACCAGCGTGCTGCAATCGTCGTCATAGGTGAGCGTATAGGGCAGCGTGCTGTCGCTGAGCACCAGATCGCCCTCGTCCAGCGACGCGTCGTGGCCGTCCTGCCGGATCATCAGCCGGCCGCGCATCTGGACGTGGAGAAAGTAGCGATGCTCGTCGAGCTTCGCCGCCTGTCCCCTGGACCGGCGCACCGTAGCGGCGCGCGACGTCGCGTTGGCCAGTCTCAGGCGTCCGAAATTCGCGCAATGCACTTCGGCGTCGAACTCGCTGCCGACCGCGGGGCGGGTTTCCAGCGGCGCGAAGACGTCGCTGATGATGTCGTTCCAGTAGGAAACCTTCGCCGGCGACGGCAAACCATGCGTCGAGTATGTGAGCACGCAAGACCTCCCGATATGATTTTTATTTTGCGGCAGGATAGCAATTAATTTGGACTGCATACAATCGGCAGAACGCAACAGCGTGAATTTCTTCGCAGCCTTTCCGCGAAGCACGGCCGGTCCCCGCAATTGGGAGCGCTATGTTTCAGGATGTCCAGTAACTAGTAGAAATAATACCAGTATTCCTGTCTCTTGGGATGAATTCGCGGCGTTCGACTTGGCGATTCTTGTGCGATGCACCAAACGCGGAGCCGTCGCGATATCTCCGGCAGCACAGAGTCGGTGCGCCCGCGAAACCGCCGGGCGCCGTATTAAAAGGTAAAAGGCGAGGCGGTAAGATTTGGCTTCGGCGGTCCGTCGAGCGGCCGTCATCAGGGAGGGAAACATGAAAACGACATTGGCGCTGGCGGCTGCCGCATTTCTCGCATTGGCATCCGGCGCGCAGGCTGGAGACCTCTCCGGCTATTTCGGCAACACCGTGTCCTGCAAATACGCCGATGGCGACGTGACGAAAATCTATGTCGCCCAGGACGGCACGTTCAGCGTGACTCCGACCGGTCATCCGCAAAGCACGGGGACCTGGAAGGACGACGGATCGACGATCTGCTACACGCAAACCGACCCCGCGCCCGACGCGAACATGAAGCCGGTCTGCAATTCCTCGCAGCCGAGGGCTGTCGGCGATTCCTGGTCGGTGACCGATCCGTTCGGCGGAACGTGCACGGCGACCCTCGTGGCGGGGAAGCAGTAGGTCGCGCGCGGCACGTTCTAATGCGACAGCCATTCGCGCAGGGCGGCCGTCACGGCGTCCGGCTGCTCCATCGCGACCATGTGGCCGCAGCGTTCGAGAACGACTAGCCGTGCACCCGGGATGAGCGCCGCCATGGCGCGATGCGTGTCGACGGTACGCAGGCTGTCCTCGCGGCCGGCGCAGACCAGCGTCGGACATCCGATGCGGGGCAGCAGGCCGGAGAAGTCCGGACGCGTAAGGCCAGCCCGGACATGCGCGGCGAGCTGATCCAGCGAATGGCGCGCGATCATCGCCGCCACGGCGGACAGCAGCGGCGCATCGCCGAGGCGTTGGGGCGCGACCATGCCTCTCGCCCATTCGGCCGCCCAGGCCGCGATCCCGATTGCGCGGGCCCGCGCGAGCATGGCGTCGTGCTGCGCGGCCTCGGCGTCGCGCGCCGGGGCGTCGGCAGGACCGCGATAGTCGGTGGCGAAGAGCGCCAGGCGCCGCACCCGGCCGGGCGCGCGGCGTACGATCTCCTGCGCCACCCGTCCGCCCATCGAATGACCGGCGAGGTCGAAGATATCCGGCGCGTCGCGCAGGACCCCCTCGGCCATCGTCTCGATGGTGTCGGCGAGGCCGTAGTGAGGCACACGCGTCACGCGGATCTCGGCGAGCGCGGCCGTCTGGGCGCCCCAGAACGCCGCGTCGCTCAGCATCCCCGGCAATAGCAGGAGGTCCGGTTTCATCGACGGGATCGGTGCGACTATCCCGCGATCTTCTGCCGGACGATCCGAGCGCCGTCCGCCATCGCCTTCATCTTGCCGAACGCGACCGCGCGCGGCAGGTATTTGAGACCGCAATCCGGCGCGACCACAATGCGCTTCGCATCGACGTAAGGCAGAGCGCGCTCGATGCGTTCGGCCACGATCTCGGGCGTCTCGATCTCGTGCGTCGACAGGTCGAGCGTGCCCAGGATGATCGTCTTGTCGGGCAGGGTCTTCAGCACGGAACAGTCGAGATGGGATTGCGCGGTCTCGACGGAGATCTGCTTGGCCGTGGTGTGCTCGAACTCGGGCAGGAAGGAATAGCCGGTCGGCCGCTCATGGATGATCGCGGCATAGCCGAAGCAGATGTGCACCGCCGTCGTGCCCGTCACGCCGTCGAGCGCGCGGTTCAGCGCCGCAACGCCGAACTGCCGCGCCTTGTCGGGCCGCGCCTGCATATAGGGCTCGTCGATCTGCACCACATCGGCGCCGGCGGCGAAGAGGTCCTTGATCTCCTCGTTCACGGCGGCGGCGTAGTCCAGCGCCATCTCCTCCTCGCTCTTGTAGAAATCGTTCTGCGCCTGCTGCGCCATCGTGAAGGGGCCGGGCACGGTCATCTTCACCGGTTTGGCGGTCTGCGATTTGAGGAATTTCAGATCCCGCACCTCGACCGGGCCGCGGCGGCGGATCTTGCCGACGACGCGCGGAACCGGATTGGGATGGCCGCTTCGGTCCAGCGCGGTGCCCGGATTGTCCAGATCGACGCCGTCAAGCTCGGTCGCGAAACGGTTGGAATAGCTCTCGCGGCGGATTTCGCCGTCGGTGATGATGTCGAGGCCGGCACGCTCCTGGTCCAGGATCGCGAGCCGCGTCGCGTCGTCCTGCGCCTCTTCGAGCCATTGCGGATCGATCCGCCACAACTCGCCGGCGCGCACGCGCGGCGGAAAACGCTTGGCCAGCTTGGAGCGGTCCAGCAGCCAGTCCGGCTGTGCGTAGGAACCGACAAGGCTCGTCGGGAAAAGCGGAAGCATGACTGCGGCCCTTTTTGCTTGGTGGCTTGCCCGGGAAGGCATGGGAGCTTACACATTTTCTATAGTCGGTGGAATTTTCGAAGTGCGAAAAACGGCGCGACCGCCCGTCATGGACAAAAACGGTGCACCGGCTTCTAGTGGGCGCGCCCGACGCCTTTTCAATGCGACGATGGATTCCGACACAGAACCCCATACCGACACCGAATATCTCTCGACGCTGGAGAGAGGCTTGTCCGTCCTGCGCGCGTTCGGGCGCGACAATCCGCAGATGACCCTGAGCGAGGTGGCGGAAATCACCAAGCTGTCGCCGGCAGCGGCGCGGCGCTGCCTCAACACCCTGGTCAAGCTCGGCTATGTCGCCAAGCACCACCGCCATTTCCTGCTCCGGCCCGAGGTGATGAGCTTTGCCTCCGCCTATCTGGATTCGATGAGCCTGGGCGAGTTGGTGCGCCCGCACCTCCAGGCGGTGCGCGACGAGACGGGCGACAGTTCTTCCCTGGCGGTGCTCAGCGGGTCCGACATCCTCTATCTGGTGCATGTGTCGACCAATCGCATGGTCCGGCTGGCCGCCGGGATCGGCACGCGCTATCCCGCCTATGCGACGTCCCTGGGACGCGCGATGCTGGCCTTTGAGCATGAGGACGTCCGCAATCACTATCTGGACACCGGCACGTTCACGCCTTTCACCGAGCACACGGTCACGTCGCGGGCCGAACTCCGCAAGCTGTTCGCGGAGGTGCGGCGGAGCGGCTATTCCGCGACACAGGACGAACTCGACTACGGGCTGATCTCGATCGCCGTGCCGATCCTGGATGCCGCCGGCCGCTCGCTCGCGGCGATCAACTGCTCGACCTCGACATCGCGCGTGGCGCTCGAGGAGCTGATCCGGACGCGGCTGCCGATCCTGCAGAGCGCCGCGCGCACGATCGAGACGGCGATCCGCCGCCAGCCCTATCTGTTGCGTTCGGTCCATCCCGATTGAGCGGGGCGGCTTGGCCACCGCCCCCGCCGCGATCAGAATTTCTTCGTAAAATCGATACCCCAGGTCAACGGCTGGCCTTTGAAGAGGAAGCCGCCGGTCGAGTATTCGGTGTTGTAGCGCTTGTCGAACAGGTTCTTGGACCAGGCTGTGACGCGCCAATCCTCGGCCTCGATCCCGATGCGCAGGCTGGCGAGGTTGAGCGGATCGCGCGCGACCGGCGTCGGCTCGCCCGCCGCCGGCACCGGGATGACGAAGGTGGTCGGACCGACCAGGTTGTCGTCGAAGCGGATCATGCCCTTCACGCCTTCCCACAGGGGATGCTCATATTGCAGCCCGACATTGAGGGTGTAGTCTGACACCAGCGGCGCCTTCGAGCCCACGACCAGGGCGCTCGACGCGCCGGGGAATTTCGTGATGTCGCTGTCGGTATAGCCGAAGCCGACATTGGCGCTGAACTCGTCGGTGATCTGTGCCGTGGCGTCGAGATCGACGCCGGTGAAGCGCACGCCCGAGATGTTGCCGAGATTCTGCGTCGAGTTGGAGGCCAGGAACACGAAATAATAGTCGTTATGGTCCTGCGTCCTGTAGACGGCGCCGTTGACGCTCAGCCGGTTGTCGAACCAGCGGGTCTTGGCGCCGACTTCGTAGGTGGTGGCGGTTTCGGCGTTGAACATGTCGCCGACATTGTCGAAGCCCGCCAGCGCGGCTGCCGTGGCGACGCCCGTCTGGTTGAAGCCGCCGCTGCGAAAACCGCGGCCATAGCTGGCGTAGACGTTCACGTTGTCGTCGACCGTGTAGCGCAGGATCGCCTGGGGCTGGAACGCATCCCAGGTATGGGAGCGCTTCTGGCCCGTCGTCGCCGCGATCGCAGCGCGACCGGTGATCGGGTTGGCGTCGAGGAATTCCTGCGGCGTGAGCGTCGTGTTCTTCCGGTGGTCGCTGTCGTAGCGCGCGTTCAGCGACAATTCGAGATCGTCCGTGATCTCCGTCGAGGTGTCGAAATAGAAAGCCCAGGCGAACTGGTTCTGGCTGTCGGCGAGGAAGCTGACCTGCGATTGCGGGGCGAAAGACGACAGGCCGAATTGCGGATTCGGTATGCGGTAGATCGGCTGCACGCCGGAATCGGTCGGACCGTCAAACGTATTGCCGGTCGAGATGAAGCGCTGGGTCGCGAAGATCTGTCCGCCGCCCATGTAGCGGAAGCGGCCGGTGGACGGCGACGTGAAGCGCAATTCCTGCGAGAAGGTCTTTTCGTTCAGGAGCTGGGACTGGCCATAGTCGAAGCCGACCATCGAGTGCCCGAACGGATTGAAGGGGTAGCCGTCGCCGGTGAGGATTTCGCGCGTCGTGTTGTAGCCGGTGATCGAAGAAATCTCGCCGCCGCCGGTGTCGTAGGTCATCTTCAACGACGTATCGTAGATCTGGCGGTCGTCGAAGCCCGAATTGTTCAGATCGATCGGCTGGGCCGTAAAATTCGGATTGTTGAAGTCCGGCGAGCCGAAGGCCGGCACGACGTAGTAGAGGCCGCGCGTGTTCAGGATATCGGTCGAGAATCGCAGATCGGCCGTGAAGTTGTCGGTCGGCGTGTAGAGGAGCGCGACGCGGCCGTTGAAGTCCTTGACCGGATCGGCGTCGCGGCGCGCCGATGGGTCGACCGTGTCGATGTTCCGCAGATGGCCGTCAGTGTTGAAATAGGAGGCAGCGACGCGGATCTTCAGCGTATCGGTGAGCGGGCCGCTGACGACGCCCTGCAGCTTGAAGCCGGGGCCGCTCTCATAGCCGGCCGTGAAGCGCTCCTCCCAGGTATCGGTCGGCTGCGCGGTGGTGATGATGATCGCGCCGCCGATGGCGTTGCGGCCGTAGAGCGCGCCCTGCGGGCCCTTCAGAACCTCGATCTGCTGGATGTCGAGCAGTTCCTGGTTGAACTGCGCCGGCTGGGTCATCTCCACGCCGTCGACCACGATCGCGGCGGAGGGCTCGCTGTTGCGCGCCTGGGAGATGCCGCGCATGACGATAAAACTCGTTCCGGCGTTCTGCGTCGGAATGAAGGTTACGTTCGGGACCGCGCTTAGGAAGTCGGCCGGGGACGTGATGCCCCGGGCGAGGATATCGCCGGCTGTGAACGCCGTGTCCTGCGCCGGCAGGTCGTGGATGTCTTCCGAGCGCTGGCGCGCGGTGACGACGACGGTCTCGATGGCGTCGTCCGCGAAAGCCGGTGCCACGCCGACGAACACCGCGGCGAGCGCCGTGCTGCACGCGAGCGCCTTGGCATAGTTGGCCGAACGACGGCGATGAATCCTAGTCATGTGCCTTCCCCGCTTTTTGGCCGCGGCGCGCCGCCGGCCAATTCGATCCTCACACAGCCTTTCGCCGAGGCCCTTTAGGCTCGGGGCGATGCCCGTCAGTTCGGGCTTCGGATGCGCGCGGATTCCTCCTCAGTACAAAAGGCTAGGTATTTCGTTTTGCGAAGTCAATTTCGCTATTCGAATTTACGACGCTTTGCCTGGTAGTGATGCTATTCGGCAGCATCCGAGGTCGGATGGCGGCGCCACATCTGGCCGGCGAGGCCGCGAATGGCCTCGTCGTGCTCGCCCAGCGTAGGTGGCGGGACCACCGCGGTGGCATGACGTCCGTCGAAATTCACCGGAAAACGAACCGTGCGGAAACGGCCCATGGTGGGATGCTGCCCCTCGACCTCGATGCCGAGATACTTCGCCTGGCGATCCTGCAGCGCCTCGCTCGAATCGTAGACCGGCGAGAACGGCACACCCTCGCCGTCGAGGCGGGCGCACCATTCGGCGCGGGTCTTGGTCTTGAAAATGGGCGTCATCAGCGCGATCAGGTCGTCCTGGTGCTTGATGCGCGCGGGGCGGTCAGCGAAGCGCGGATCCTCGAACAGCCTGGGCCGCTCGATCGCGTTCGCCAAGCCCTGCCAGAACTTCTCGGGCGAGGACATGTGCATCGCGACCCATTTGCCGTCGGCGCATTCGAAGACATAGGACTGCGACACGCTGGGCCGGCTGAACGGGCCCATGATCTCGCCCTGCGAGAAGTAGTGCGTGAAGTCGTCGAGATTGAAATGGCACATGGCTTCGAGCATTGAAATGTCGATGCGACGGCCTTTTCCCGTCCGGTCGCGCTCGTGCAGCGCGCCCAGGATGCCGAACGCCGCATAGAAACCCGTCACCGCGTCCGCGATGGCCGGGCCGACGACGCGCGGATTGCCGGGATTGATCAGCAGCCTCAGCCAGCCGCTGGCCGCCTGCGCGACGGTGTCATAGGCCGGCCGCTCGGCATCCGGCCCGTCATGGCCGAAACCGGAGATGCCGCAATAGATCAGCGCCGGATTGATCTCCTGCAGGCGCTCGCAGCCGACATTCAGCTCGTCCGCGACGCCGGGGCGGAAATTCTGGATGAACACATCGGCATTGGCGACCAGCTCGTCCAGCAGCTTGAGATCGGCGGGGTTCTTGGTGTCGACGGTCAGGCTGCGCTTGTTGCGGTTGTAGGTCTGGAAATGCGGGCTGTAGAGGCCGCCCTTGAAGGCGCGGAAGGGATCGCCCGTCTTGGGCCGCTCGAGCTTGATGACATCGGCGCCCATGTCGGCGAGGATCATGCCGGCCGCGGGGCCGGTGATGAACGTGCCCATTTCCAGGACGCGGACATCTTCGAGAACCTTGGTCATGGCCACTCCGGGCGACTGGCGCGGCCGGCGCAGCCGCTATCGGGAAAGACGGCGATAGACTATGGATTTCCGCATGTCGAAGTCAATTTCGATATTTGGTAAGTTGCGGCGGCGCCGGAACGGTTCAGCGAGAAACGGAGTCATATCATGCGTATCGGCAAACAGGACGCCCCCTTCACGGCCATCTCCACGGCGGACACCGCTTCCATCACCATCCGCGGCAAGGACCTGTGCAGGGAGTTGATCGGCAAGATCGACTTCATCGACTATTTCTTCCTGCTCCTGATGGGCAAGGAGCCGAACGCCGACCAGCGCTTCTTCGTGAATGCCCTGCTGGTATCGATTGCCGAGCACGGGCTGGTGCCCAGCGTGCAGGCGGCGCGCATGACCTTCGCCGCGGCGCCGGAAGCGATCCAGGGCGCGGTCGCCGCCGGCCTGCTTGGCTCGGGTTCGGTGGTGCTCGGCAGCGCCGAAACGGCGGGCTATTTCCTGAACGATCTGGTCGAGGCGTCGAAGGGCGGCAACGCCGCCGAGGTCGCGGCCGAGCGCATCCGGGCGATGCGCAAGACGAAATCCCCGATTCCCGGTTTCGGCCATCCGCAGCATTCCGAGGGCGATCCGCGCGCCAATGTGCTGCTTGCGCTTGCAAAGCAGCGCGGATTGACAGGCCCCTATCTCGATATGCTGCAGACGGTGAAGGCCGTTCTGCCGGAGGCGCTGGGCCGCCCCCTTCCCATCAACATCAACGGCGTCATCCCGGCCATCCTGCTGGAGATTGGGTTTCCACTGACGGCGCTCAAGAGCATCTCGATCCTGGCGCGGACAGCGGGCCTGCTCGCCCATCTTCAGGAAGAGGCGCAGCGGCCGATCGGCTTCATCATGTCGAATGCGGCGGCCGACGCGATCACCTATGACGGTGTAAAATCCAAATAGCGTACGATCGTGTTTTGCAATTTCGCCTGAGCCGCGATAGCGTAAAATCGAAGAACTTTTCGATATCCGAAAACATCCCATGCTCCGCAGCACCGAACGCTTCCTGACGACCCATACGGGAAGTCTGCCCCGCCCGGACGATCTCATCGCGATGATGGTCGCCCGCGAGGAAGGCATTCCGGTGGATGCCGCGGCGCTGGACGCGCGCGTCACCGGCGCCATCGGCGAGATGGTGCGCCGCCAGAGCGAGGCCGGAATCGACATTGTAAACGACGGCGAAATGTCGAAGCCGAGCTACGCGACCTATGTGAAGGACCGGCTGAACGGGTTCGACGGCACCAGCAACAGCTTCGTGTTCCAGGACCTCGTCGGCTTTCCCAAGAGCCAGGCGCGCGTGTTCGGCGATCCGGGGCGCAAAACCCGCAAGACGCCGGGCTGCAACGGGCCGATCTCGGTGCGCGATCTGAAGTCGCCGAAGGTGGATGTCGAAAATCTGACGACGTACGCGAAAGGCGCGAAGATCGAGGGGCTGTTTTCGAGTGCGGCGTCGCCCGGCGTAATTTCGCTGTTCTTCCGCAACGACTACTACAAGAGCCACGAGGAATACCTCTACGCCATCGCCGAAGCGATGCGCTACGAATACGAGACCATCGCCAATGCGGGGATGACGCTGCAGCTCGACTGCCCCGACCTCGCGATGGGCAGGCATGTGCAATATGCAGATCTCAGCCTGGAAGAGTTCCGCAAGCGGATGCGCCTGCATATTGAGGCGCTGAACCACGCGGTACGCAATATCCCGGCCGAGCAGCTTCGCATGCACATGTGCTGGGGCAATTATCCGGGCCCGCATCATTGCGACGTGCCCTTTGCGGACATCATCGACGTACTTACTTACGCCAAGCCGACCGCCATCCTGTTCGAGGCGGCCAACCCGCGTCACGCGCATGAGTGGAAGATGTTCGAGAGTATCAAGCCGCCTGAGGGCAAGGTCCTGGTCCCGGGCGTCATCGAATGCCAGTCGAACTATATCGAGCATCCCGAGCTGGTCGCCCAGCGCATCGCCCGTTACGCAAATCTCGTGGGGCGCGAGAATGTGATGGCGGGCGTCGATTGCGGCTTCTCGATCCATGTCGGACAGGGCGGCGTCGATCCCGACGTCGTCTGGCTGAAGCTTGCCGCGCTCGCGGAAGGCGCGCGCATCGCGTCAAGACAGTTCTGGTGATCAAGGGACCGAAGGAAACGAAAGGCAAAGCCATGGCCAAGCAAGCAACGCTTCCCAGCCGTCTTCACCACAACGCCTATGTCACCAACGACATGGAGGCCACACGCAAGTTCTACGAGGACGTGATCGGCCTGCCGCTGGTCGCGACCTGGAGCGAAGCCGACGAACTGTTCGGCGCGCTTCGGACCTATTGCCACTGCTTTTTCGCGCTTGGCGACGGCGGCGCGCTCGCCTTCTTCCAGTTCGCGCGGCCGGAGGACCAGAAGGAGTTCGGCCCTAAGATGCCGTTCTCCCCGTTCCACCACATCGCGCTCAATGTCGACGCCGAGACCCAAAAAGGAATCGAGGAGCGCATCAAGGCGGCGGGCTACAAAGAACCGCAGACCTATGTCCTCGAACACGGCTATTGCCGGTCGGTCTACGTGACGGATCCGAACGGGTTGACCGTGGAATTCACGCTGGACGCGCCGAAAGCCGACGAGATCAACGCCGAGCGCCGCGCCAAGGCGCACGAAGAGCTGCGCAAATGGCTTGCCGGCGACCACACCACCAACAATACCTACCGCGCGGAGCACCATTGATGGGGGCCATTCCGAAGAAAGTCCAGCCGCTGATCGACGGCGCGTTCCCGCAGAATGTCTGCCTGATCGGCACGGTGCTCGACAGCGGCTTCGCCCAGATCACGCCCCGCGGTTCGACGCAGGTCTATGACGACGACCACATCTCGCTCTGGGAGCGCGGCCGCGGCACGACGACGGCGCTCCTGGGCGACGGCACCAAGGTCACGGTGTTCTATTTCAATCTCGGGGCGCGCGACGTGCTGCCGATCGGCGGCATCGTACGGCTTTATGGCACCGCCACGGTGCACAAGTCGGGTCCCGTCTACGAAAAGGTCTGGGAGCGGCTGATCGCGCCGGAGAAGGACTGGGACAAGGAAAAAAAAGGCTGGGCGGTGCTGATCAAGGTAGACCGCGCCGAGGATCTTCTGGGACAACCGATCAAGCTGGATTGAACGCAAAACGGGGGGAACGACATGGGTTTCGCGACAAAGCTTCTGATTTCCGCCGCGCTCTGCGCCGCGGTTGCCACGCCCGCGCTAGCGGGCGACACCTGGACCGGCGCCTATAGCGGGACGATCGTTTCGACCTATGCCGATGGCAGCGTGGTTAAGGTCTACGTGAATCCCGACCACACCTATTCGATCACCCTGCCGAACGGCAGCACGCTGAAGGGCATCTGGGCGGACGGCGACGGCGGCAGCTGCTTCACGACCACCGATCCGCCGCAGCCGGCGGGCACCAAGCCGGCCTGCTTCCCGATCAAGGACTACAAGATCGGCGACACCTTCGCCGGCGAGGATGCGACGGGCAAGTTCACCGGCGTGATCGTGGCGGGACGGTAAGCGGCGGTCGTTTGGACCGCGTGTCACGCGCCAAAACCTGTCATGGCCTGCAACGGCGGGCCATCCAGGTGATGCTTCTCTTCGCTTGTGGCACTCGGCTCGATCCAACTGGATGGCCCGCTTTCGCGGGCCATGACAGTCCTGGAATCACATCTCGCGCTTGCGCGAGATGACGTAGGATTCGTCGCGGAACCACAGGCCGTTACGCGTCTTGAGGACGTCGCGGGTGGCATCGAGATAGCGCGAGTCGCGCATCGCCTGGGTCAGCCGGTCGTCCTCGATTTGCGCGACATAGGCCGCGTCGTTCCAGGCCGCGAACAGGGTCGAAGTGCCGATCGAGGTCGCCTCGGCGTCGATCTCGTTCGGCAGCGTGTACATCTCGTACTGGAAGTGCGAGCGGTCGTCCGGCAAGGCGTTGAAGTTGAAGTGCCGCGCCCTGCTCCCCAGCGCGGCCTTGGTTTCACGCAGGATGTCGTGACGGGTTGTGGTAAAGGACTGCTCGTCCGGCCAGACCTTCTGGATGATCTCCATGCCGGGATCGGCGCCGGCCGAATGGATGCCAATGAGCCGGCCACCGGGTGCCAGACTCTGCGCGAGCGGCGCGATCACCTTCCTGGCCTTGAACTCCGCGGTGGCCCGCGCCCGATAGGGCTGGGACGCGATCACCAGATCGTAGTCGGCATGGATCGAGCCGCGGCGCGGGATCACCTGATCCAGCAGGAAGCGGCAGTCTTCCAGATAGATCACCAGGACGACGGGCTTCTCGTAGACCGGACTGCCGCTCTTCTTGCTGACGGCGGCGCGCCAGTTCTGCGCCAGGAAGGGCTCGAGATCGCTGATTTGTTCCTCGAACTCGGCCGCCGTGCTGCCGCGCAGCGGCAATTCATGCCACACCAGGCTTGTCGCGGCGGTGACCGACGACGGGAGCAGAGAAGGCGCCCCCGAATAATAGAGATTGGTCAGGATCAGCACCGTCGCGGAATGCTCGTGGAAACGGTCGGGCATCTTCTCCAGCGCCAGGCGCACATCTTCGAGACTGATCTCCTTGCCGACGACGTAGAGCGGCATATGCTCGAAGCGCCGATGCATGCTGCGCAGCACGCGGGCGAGCACGTGCCGTCGCCGACCCCGGCGTCGAACATCCGTACGGCCGGCGGCCGCGGATGGATGTTCGCCAGCTCGAGCGTCACGCGGTTCGCGATCTCGCGCTTCTCGCTGCACGTGTTGACGAACATCAGATATTTCTGGCGGTTGTCGTAAAAGCGGAAATAGCGCTCTGGATTCGACGGCATGCCGTCATAGACAGAAATGCCAATTGCCGATCCAGGGGCGCGCGCGATCCGCCGACTCGCGATTCGCAGGTGAACGCGCCCTCGCCCGCGAGGCCGAGACCTGAGCATACCAAGCGGGCCTTCTGGCCTGCGGATCGTGAAAATCCGTACACGTTGACGAATGGCGCGCAGTACCGAATATCGGCACCGTCAATACGTGTAATACCAACGGCCTTAGTTTCTGACTCGTGAGGATTCAACGCGGCCGCTGTCTGTGATTCGCTTTGCGAGGTGATTCGCGAAGGGGATCGGCGATGGCGATCAAGATTTTGCGTTCGGAACACAGTGCTTCGGATTTGCGGCGGGAGGCGGCCAAGACGCGGCACGCCGATCAGGCTCGCCGGTTGCTGGCGCTGGCACTGGTGCTGGAAGGCACGTCTCGCACGGACGCGGCAACGGCGTGCGGCATGGATCGCCAGACGCTGCGCGACTGGGTGCATCGCTATAATGCGTCAGGCATCGATGGTCTTGTCGACCGCAAGGCTCCAGGCCCAACGCCCCGGCTGACGGAGCAGCAGGAGGCTGAACTTGTCCAGATTGTGGAGCAAGGTCCCGATCTTGCGAACGACGGTATGGTGCGCTGGCGCCGCGTCGATCTTCGCGACGTGATCGCCGCGCGCTTTGGCGTTGCGCTTCACGAGCGCACCGTGGGCAAGGTGCTGGATCGTCTCAACTTCAGCCATATGTCGGTTCGCCCGCGCCATCCCAAAGCAGACGCCGATGCCCAAGAGGCGTTCAAAAAAACTTCGCGCAGCTTGTCGATCGCGCCTTGCCGGATGCCGCCAAAACCAAGCCGGTCGAGATCTGGTTCCAGGATGAAGCCCGGATCGGCCAGAAGGGAAGCTTGACCAGAATGTGGGCGCGGCGCGGGACACGCCCCACCGCGCCGCGCGATCAGCGCTACAAGTGGGCCTACCTCTTCGGCGCGGTCTGTCCCGAGCGCGCCTGTGCCGCCGGTCTGGTTCTTCCTTGCGCCAATACCAGGGCGATGACGGCGCACCTCAAGGAGATCAGCCGGGCCGTCAGGCCAGGCGCCCATGCTGTCCTGGTCATGGACGGCGCTGGCTATCACGAGAAAGCCATCACCCACCTGCCGTCCAACATCTCGCTGCTGACGTTGCCGGCATACGCCCCCGAACTCAACCCGGTCGAGAATGTCTGGCAGTTCCTGCGCCAGAACCATCTCGCAAACCGCGTCTTCAAAGACTACGACGCCATCCTCGATGCTTGTTGCGACGCTTGGCGAAGCTTCCTCAGAAACCCAGACAATATCGCCTCGATAACCCAAAGATCATGGGCCAAATGTGTCAACCACTGAGGCCGTTGGTATAAGGCGTTCGATGGCCGATTCGGTCTTGGTTCCATCTGGCCTGGCCCGGTGGGAGATTCAGGCGGGTGACGACGTTAGCGAGGACATGATCGCCGAGTTGCGGGCCGGCCCGCGCTTCAGCGAGGCGATGCGCTTCGTCGCCGGTGAGGCACTCTCGCTGCTGGATCGCAACCCGACCCAACATCGGCTGTTCGACGACTCCGGCCGATTCGTGCTGGGGGTGCTCGCGCTCTATCTCGACGCGACCGGCGGCCTCACCCATCGCCGCCTGAGGGATCTGAGCAGCGCCGCCGGGTCGTTGAGTTCTGGACGCGCCACGGCGATCCTGATGCATCTGCGCGTCATCGGCTATGTCGAACCGGCCGATGTGCAGCAAAGCGGACCGGTGCGGCGCTACGTGCCGACCAGGACGATGCTTGCCGCGTTCAAGGCGCGCCTGCGCATAGAATTCGACGCGGCGTCGAAGATCGAGCCCGAGGTCGGGCGCCTGCTGGCCCGGTTCGACGAGCCGGAGGTCTTTCGCCTGGTGTGCGCCACGACCGGCGATATCCTGATGGGCGCCGCGCCGCGCACCCGCGCCGAGCTGGCGATCATCCAGAAGACCGCCGCAAGGCGCAGCGGCATGCTCCTTCTCTATTGTCTGCATCAGGCAGCCGACAAAGGCGGAGCCTTTCCGGCACCGGGGACGCTGCAGCCCAACCTCGCCCTTCTCGCGACGAGGCTGCACACCTCGCGCGGCCACATCCTCTCCCTGATGCGCGAATTGCAGCAGGCGGGGGGATACATCCACAACACAAACGGGATCGACTCAATCACGCCGCTCCTGAGCGAAGCTTTCGCGAAGCACTATGCGATCATCTTGATCGGCGTGCTCATCTGCACCCATCGCGTGCTGAACGCGCCCGACTTTCCGCCCGCCTAGAACATTCAGTGCCACAGCCGCGGAAGCGGGCCACGGCGGCCATAGACGGGATCCTGTTTGGGTGCGCGCACCAGGGCGATCGCACGCACGCTTGCGTCATGCGCGTCGTCTCGCGGCGTCTTCTCGTCATAGGTGCCGCCGGACGGATAGGCGCCGACGACGAGAAGGTCCCTGCTTTTCAACAGGCGGCGGTGGCCGATGCCGGCGGGCAGGACGAGCACATCGCCGGCCTTTACCTGGAGCGCTCGGCCGCGAGCGCCGCCGAACCGTACCTTGAGCCAGCCGCGCGCGATGCCGAGCACTTCATGCGTTCCGGTGTGCCAGTGTAGCCAGTCATACATGCCGTCGCGCCAGCCATCGCCCGAGCCGTTCGATTCGAACAGAGCTTCGAAGATGGCGGCGGGATCGTAGCCCCCGGCGAACTTCACGGGGGAGCGGTAGAGCACCAGGGGAAATTTCCGGTTGTTCGGCGTCTCGCCGTCATCCCGCAGGCGGAACGTGTTCGCCTTGCGCGGCGTCACCAACGCGGCGAGATCCGCGCGCGCCGGACGCCCCAGTCCGGTGATCCGTTCCGCGACGCTCTTGACGCTTTCCAGCATAACCGCTCTCCCGTGCAAGCACTAACGCGCAAGGGCAACGAACCGCGTGTCGAAGAGTTTTCAAATCACGAACTTAACTATCGGCGCGGTCTCTGGCCTGGACTGCGACCAAAAACCCCGATTGGATTGCAGCAAAACGTGTCGTTGTGCGTTAGCGCTGAGGACCCGGCACTCACCGAAACATGGTTGTCGCTCCACAAAAGCATATTTAGGCTGTACTTTGTATTGAAGCCGTAGCGATGACGTCCCTGGCCGAGCCATCCATACCCACGCAAACGGACATCCGAGACGCGCTGCTCGCCAATGTCGTTCAGCTCCTGGGACGCGATCCGGACACCGCGACGAAGAAGGACTGGTTTTATGCGCTCGCCTATTATCTGCGCGGACGCCTCAGCATGGCGCGCGTGGAAACGTGGCGCCGCAACTTCGAGCATAGCACGAAGTGGACGTACTACCTGTCGATGGAGCTCCTACCCGGGAAGCTCCTGCGCACATGCCTGAATAGTCAGGGTCTTCTGGAACTCTGCCGCGGCGCGCTCGGCGATTGCGGCGTCGATCTCGACACGTTGTGGGAGATCGAGGTCGAGCCGGCGCTCGGCAATGGTGGCCTCGGCCGGCTGGCCGCGTGCCTGCTCGAGTCGATGGCGGCGCTCGGCTATGCGGGGCTCGGCTATTGCATCCGCTACGAATACGGCATGTTCCGCCAGGAGATCGAGAACGGCGAGCAGGTCGAGCATCCGGAGAACTGGCTGAAGGAGATCAATCCGTGGGAATTCCCGCGGCCCGATTTCACCTATGCGGTTCCGTTCCATGGCCGCGTGACGCAGGTGACCAATTGGAAGGGCGAACTCGACGTCCATTGGAGCGAGACGGATACCGTCAACGCCATGGCCTACGACATGCCTGTCATCGGGGCGGACGCTGAGACGACCGGCATGGTCCGGCTGTGGTCGGCAAAGGCGACGTCGGACTTCAACTTCGCGTGGTTCAATCGCGGCGACTACGCCGAGGCGGTCGAGGAGAAGGCCCAGTCGGAGACGTTGTCGCGCGTCCTCTATCCCAACGATTCGATCAATATCGGCCGCGAGCTGCGGCTGAAGCAGGAATTCTTCCTCGTCTGCGCCTCGCTTCAGGACATCCTGCACCGGCATCTGCGGCGCGGCATGGCGATCGAGGATCTCGCCGATCACGTCGCCATCCAGCTAAACGACACCCATCCCGTACTTGCGATCGCCGAGCTGATGCGTCTGTTGGTCGACGTTCATCGCGTTGTCTGGGACAAGGCCTGGACCATCACCGGCGCCGTTTTCGCCTTCACCAATCACACATTGCTCTCCGAGGCGCTGGAGCTCTGGCCGGTGCCGCTGTTCGAAACCCTGCTGCCGCGGCACCTGCAGATCATCTATGAGATCAACGCGCGGTTCCTGCGCGACGTGATGCATCGCAATCCGGGCGATACGGACCTGTTGCGCCGGATGTCGATCATCGACGAGAACGGCCCCAAGAGCGTGCGCATGGCCCATCTGGCGATCATCGGCAGTCATCGGGTGAATGGGGTGTCGCATACCCATACCAGCATCATGCGGCAGACGCTGTTCCGCGACTTCGACCGGCTCTGGCCGGGACGGATCATCAGCCTGACCAACGGCATCTCCCAGCGGCGCTGGCTGGCCGATGCCAATCCCGCGCTGACGGCGCTGATCGGAACCCGCATCGAGGGCGAATGGCTCACCAATTTCGACCGGCTGCGCGAGCTTGAGCCCTGCGCCGGCGACGAGGCCTTCCGCGCGGACTTCGCGTCCGTGAAACGAACGAACAAAACGAGAGTCGCGCAGATGCTCGGCGCGCGGCATGGGATCGCGATCGATCCGGCATCGCTGTTCGACCTTCACGTCAAGCGCATCCACGAATACAAGCGGCAGCTTCTCAACATCCTGCAGGTGATCGGCCGCTACAATCGCATCCGCGCCGGCGCCGACGAGGTTCCACGCACCGTGATCTTCGCCGGCAAGGCCGCGCCCGGCTATGTCATGGCCAAGCGGATCATCCATCTGATCAACGCAGTCGCCGACATCGTGAACCACGATCCCAGGACGCGCGGCCTTCTGAAGATCGTGTTCGTACCGAATTACGGCGTCCAGATCGCCGAGCAGCTCGTGAGCGCGGGCGATCTGTCCGAGCAGATATCGGCCGCGGGCACCGAGGCGTCGGGAACCGGCAACATGAAGCTTGCGCTGAACGGCGCGCTCTCCATCGCCACCCTGGACGGCGCGAACACCGAAATCCGCGACGCGGTCGGACCCGAGAACATCTGGATGTTCGGCCATAGCTTCGAAGAACTTCAGGCACTGCACGCCGCGGGCTACGATCCGAGAGCGATCTATCGCGACAACGCCGAAGTCCGCGAGAGTCTCGACATGATCCGCGACGGCTATTTCACGCCCCATGACCGCGGCCTGTTCGTGCCAGTCGTCGGCGCACTCCTGGCCGGCGGCGATCCTTTCATGGTGCTGGCCGATTACGACGCCTATGTACGGGCGCAGGCGACGGTCGACGAAGCCTGGCGCGACAAGACGGCATGGACGACGAAGGCGATCCTCAACGTCGCGCGGATGAGTCCGTTCTCGATGGATCGTCTTGTGCGCCAATACGCCGAGCAGGTCTGGGACGCGAAGGCGGTTCCAGCTTCTGGATGAGATTCCCCGCATCGAACGGCGCCCGTACCATGGCGTCGTTGTCGAAATAGACATAGACGTCTCTGGATTTGCGACGTGGCGCCCGGCCCTTGCCGGCGTGCGGACCCTCCGCGTCGCCGCCGCCGGCCCAAGCTCCGATCCGATTCGCCCAGATCGCCAATGCGTTATCGTTGTATCCGCTGGCGTATAGCTCTTCCGATCCGTGCAGGCGGCAATAGACGAAGTCGGACGTGACATCCATGAGGAGCGGCCATTCCACTGTGTCGGCGCAGACCAGCGCGATGTCATACTTGCGCAGCAGCCCGATGAAGGCGCGCGTCTTGAAGCTCTCGTGCCGCACTTCGAGCGCGTGCCGGAGCCTGCGGTTCTCGCGCGTCCGCAGCCAGGCCTTGGCTTTGAGTTTGTCGTTGTGGGCCCGTGCCAACCGGGCAGCGGCATCGGTGTCGCGCGGCAGGAGAGCAAAGAAGGCGGCGAGCCGTTCCGCATCGAATGCCAGAGTGGGAGGAAGCTGCCAGAGGATAGGTCCGAGCTTCCGTTCCAGCCGGAGCAAGCCCGAGGCGAAGAAATTGGCGAGCGCGGGCTTCGTATCCTTCAGCTTGAGCATATGCGTGACGTAGCGCGGGCCCTTGAGCGCAAAGACGAAATCGTCCGGCGTCTCTTCCGCCCAGCGGCCGAAGAGCGCCGGGCTCTGCAGCGAATAGAACGTACCGTTGATCTCAATGGTCGGAAAGGTGCGCGCCGCGAAAGCCAACTCGTCCTTCTGGCGCAGACCCTTGGGATAGAATACGCCGCGCCATCGCGCATAGCGCCAGCCGGAGATGCCGACGCGCACCGTCACGCCACCAGCACCGCGACGGGGAAGTCGGAGAACAGTTCGGCGCAATCGAGCGCGCCCACGCGTGGCAGGGCGGAATCGAGCGCGTTGTGCCAGCGTCCTTCGGCCCGAAGGGCGCCGGACGCCGCCGGCAACGGGATGCCGCGTTCCATGCAGGCTTGCGCCGACAGAAGCGGAACGGCCACAAGGAGCGGGCCGCGTCGAAACGCCAAGACGCGGCTGGGTGCCGGCACGGGCTCGATGTCCGCTTCGAACGCATCCGGCCGTTCCTTGCGCAATGCCAGCAGCCGTCGGATCAAGGCCAGCTTCGAAGCGCCGGATTTCCAGCCGTCCAACGACATCGTACGGGGCAGCATCTCGTTGCGCAGCCCGTAGTCGACGGGCCGGCGGTTGTCGGGATCGACCAGGCTGAAATCCCAAAGCTCGGAGCCTTGGTAAAGATCGGGGACGCCCGGCAACGTATAGCGCAGCGCGCATTGCACCAGGCTGTTGCAGATGCCCGCCGGCGCAAGCTTGGCGACGAAGCCATCGATCCTTTGGGTGAAGCCGTGGCCGGGATCGAGGATAGCCCGCACGAACGCGGCGTTCTGCTCTTCGAACGCTGCATCGGGCGCGAACCATGAGGTCTCGAGCTTGGCTTCGCGCAAGGACTTCTCGCGCCAAGCGAGCACGCGACCGGCCTCGATAGGCCATGCGCCGACGAGCGTCTGATAGAGCTGGTATTCGTCGCCCGGCATCACCTTCGGCGGTCGCAGGGCTGCGTTCATCGCGAACCAGGCGCGCGCCTCGTTCTCCCACATGTCGGGAATCTCGCTGAGCGCCGCCAGTCGCGCGCGCACGTCCTCGCCGCGCTTGTGGTCGTGAGTCGCCGTCGCGAGCATCGCCCTCGGAAACGCCCGCTGGCGTTCCTGCGCTTTGGCGAGGAAGATCTCCGGAGACCACCCGAAACAATCCGGCGCGAAACCGACATCGTTGCGCGAGAGCAGCCGGCCGTAGCGATAGAAGGCGGTGTCCTCGACGGCCTTGGCCGCCACCGGCGCGGCGAGCTGGTTGAAACGCCGCGCCGCGTCGCGCGCTGCCTCGTCGCCCGAGCGCAGGGCCCGCGCGATCGCATCGAGCGCGCGCCGCGGCGCCACAGGCCGCGCATCTTCGTAAGCGGCATCGAAGGACGGGCTGGGCGTGCCGGCATAGGTGCGATAGGCGTGGAAACTTTCCAGCAGACATGCGAGCGCGGTTTCGAAATCGCCTCGGCCGGTATCGGGCGCGAACGCCTGGAAGGCCGCGGCCGTAGCGCGCAGCTGGTTGGCAAAGGCGTTCTCCATCACCTCGCGGCGCGCGGCGCGTTCCTCCGGCGCGAAGTCGGGCGAACGTCCGCTGATCTCGGCCCATAGCGCCCCGAAGCGCGCGGCATTCGCATCGTCATGCTGCAGCGCCGAGACCTGGTCCATGAAATCGTAGCCCGTCGTGCCGTCGATTCCCCAGTCCTCGGGCAGGGTTTCGTTCGAGGCTAGTATCTTCTCGACCACGATATAAGGCGCATCCTTGCGCTCGCGCTGCGCGTTGAGCGCTTCGAGGCGCGCGCGCAGGCGCTGGCAATAGGCCTTGGGATCGGCGAGGCCGTCGACGTGGTCGACGCGCACGCCGTCGATCAGGCCCTCGGCATAGAGCCGGAAAACGGTGCCGTGGATAATCTCGAACACGCCGTCGTCTTCGACACGCAACGCCGCGAGCTCGGTGATGTCGAAGAAGCGCCGCCAGTTGATGCGCTCGCCGGCGTCGCGCCAGAAGGCGAGACGGAAGTTCTGCCGTTCAAGCAGGGCGCCCAGCCGCTCGGGCTTGTTGGCCGCGGCGAGATCGGTTTCGACCTCTTCATAATCCTCCTTGCGCAGCGGAAAACGATGCTCGCCATAGGCGAAGGCGTATTTGCCGAGGCGTTCGTCCTTGATGAGCGAGATTTCGCCTGCTGCGATCACGTCGCGCGGCTTTGCGCCCAGGAGCGGCACCAGCACCTTGTCGCGCAGATTGGGTTGCGCCGGTTCCCAGTCGATGTCGAACATGTTGGCGAAGACGCTGTCGCGACCCTTCTCTAGAAGGTCGAGCCAGCAGGGATTGTCGGCGCCGCCGACCGCCATATGATTCGGCACGATATCGAGCACGATGCCGATCTCGTGCGCCCGCAGGGCCGCCGCCAGCGCGCGGAATCCATCCTCGGCACCGAGCTCCGGGTTGACGCGCGCGTGGTCGATCACGTCGTAGCCGTGCGTCGAGCCGGCGCGCGCGGCGAGAATCGGCGAGGAATAGAGATGGCTGATGCCCAACGAGGCCAGATAGGGCGCGAGCGCCGCCGCGTCCGCGAAGGTGAAGCCCTTGTGGAATTGCATGCGATAGGTGGCGCGCGGCGTCATGAGCGCGACCGTTCGCGCGTGAGCGCCGCGAGATGGGTGCGCGCAGCGGGACTTGCGAAAGCGTCGCTCGGCGGCAGGCGCCGGCGCCAATTGGGGTGCTCGTCGATGGTGCCGGGGATGTTGGGCTGCTCGACCAAGCCCAACACGTCCTCGACGGGCACAATCGCGATCTCGCAGGGCGTACGACCGACGAAGGCCAGGGCGGCCTCGACGATCCGGCCTGCGTCCTCCGGCGAAGGTTCCGAACCGTGGCCGATCGCCGACCACAGATGCGAACGATCCTCGCCCCGCGCCCAGCGCTCGGCCGCGATGTCGCCATACTCGGATTTGCGACCGAGCTTCTCCAACCAATCGATGTCGCGGCCGCGCCACCAGCCCGCGACGGTGGGAAGATCGTGTGTCGTGGTGAGCGCCGCGGCGCGCGCCGACCAGCGTTCCGAAGGACGGAAGTGCCGGCCGTCGCGCTGGAACCAGAGCACCTCCATGCCGAGCATGCCGGCGCAGCGCATCGCTTCACGAAAACCTTCGGGCACCGTTCCCAGGTCTTCACCGATGACGATGGCGCGATGGTGCCGGGACCGTTCGGCGAGCAGCCCCATCAGCGCCCGCATCGGATAATGCAGATAGACGCCGTCCTGCGAACCCGCGCCGTCCGGAATCACCCAGAGACGGTAGAGCCCCATTGCGTGATCGATCCTGACGCCGCCGGCATGGCGCATCGCGGCGTCCCAGGTGTCGACGAAAGCCGCGCGCGGCGCCGCCGGCGACAGTGCGGTGAGGCCCCAGCTCTGCCCTTGCGGATTGAAGATGTCGGGCGGCGCGCCGACGGTGAGCCCGCGCAACACATCGTCCGGCGCGCTCCAGGCGTGGCTGCCATGCGGACTCATGCCCACGGCGATGTCGGCGATCAGGCCGATCGCCATGCCGGCATCGCGCGCCGCCGCCTGCGCCGCGGCCAAGCTGTCGTCGGTCCGTCTTTGCAGGAAGACGTAGAAGTCTATTTCATTCTGGTGATCGCGCGCGAACGCCTCAACCGCGTCGCTGCGCGGATCGCGATAGGCAACCGGCCAGTCCTGCCAGCGATAGAGACGCTGATCGCGGAAATGTGCGTCGAGCGCGTCGAACCGCGCGTGGTCGCGAAGCCGGCCGTCCGCTGGCGTGAGCGGCGCCTGCGCGTGAGCCGCGCGCAGCCTTGCGAGCTTGGCGCGCGACGCTGCCGGCCAATCGACAAGGCCGTCGCGCCCGTCGTCAGGCACGTCTTCCGTCGCATAGAGCGGGTTGAGAAACAGGCGGCTCGACGGCGCGTAAGGACTGATCTCGTCCACGGCGGCCAGAAACGGCGCATGGATCGGGCTGACCGCAATCGCATCGATACCGAGCGGCGCTGCCTCGCAGGCAAACCGCGACAGCGCGCCGAGATCGCCGAAACCGTCGCTGCCACGAAGGGCATAAAGCTGGACGGCCAGGCCGGCCACGCGTCGCCCCGGCGCGGCTTCGCCGACCGAAAAACACGTTCCGATCTCGCCCGCCTGCGCCTCGCCGGCTTCGTAGCCGCTCAAGGCAGCGAGTACCGCACGTAACGTATCGGGAGAGACGGTCTTGGAATGCCCCGCCGCATCAATCCAATCCGGCGCAAGGCCGGCCTTGCGCGCGCGGTCATACAGGGCGGCCTCGCTCATCATGTCTCGATCCAGCAACGGGTCCCGGCGCGATCCCAGATGGGCGTAGCCTCCGGAAGCGAACAGGACACGTCTTCGCGGCCGAGATTGGCCAGGATGGTCAGGCGCGTGCCGTCGCCCAGGCGCCAGGACGCAAGCACGGCCTTCGGCCCTACGACGTCCGCGCCTTCCGCAATGCAGTCCTTGAGCCGCGGCACGATATGCGCGCGGCGCAGAGCCAATAGCTCCTTATAAAGAGCCCGCCATTCGGCGCCGCCGTCGAGGCGCGGGCGCGAGCGCGCGAAGGTCTCCGGCGCGTTGGGATCCGGAATCCGCGCGCGCTGCGCGGGATCGCGGAATTCGGAAAATTTGGCGAACTCGTTGCGGCGGCCTTCGCGCACGGCGTCCGCGAGCTTGTCATCGGCATGGTCGCAGAAGTAGAGGAACGATTCGCGCGCACCCGCCTCCTCACCGAAAAAGATCAGCGGGATCGGCGGAGCGAGCAGGAGCAGGCCGATGGCGGCTTGCAGCGCCGTCTCGTCCGCCAGCACCGTCAGGCGCTCGCCGAAGGCACGGTTGCCGACATGGTCGTGGTTCTGCAGGAAATTCACGAAAGCGGTGGGGGAAAGCCGCGGACCCGGCCCGCTGCGGTCGCAGATGAACCCGCCGGCGAGCGAGGTCGCCAAGCCTCGCGCGGGCGCGTCCGCATAGGGGCCATAGTAGCCCTCGCTTTCGCCGGTCAGCAGCACATGGACGGCGTGATGGAAATCGTCATTCCATTGCGCGAACCCGCCTTCGGCCAGGAGCCTGGCATCGTTGTGCTCGTTCTCGATCACGAGATGCACCTGCCGTCCGGCCGCGCCGTCGCGCACCGCATGCGCCAGATCGGCGACGAACCCGTCATCGCCGATGGCATGCACAGCGTCGAGCCGAAGACCGTCGATGTGAAACTCGCGTACCCAGTACAGCGCATTGTCGATGAAGAAGCGCCGCACCTGCTCCTTGCGGAAATCAATGCCGGCGCCCCAGGGCGTGTGACGATCTTCGCGGAAGAAGCCCGGCGCGTAGAGCGGCAAATAATTGCCGTCCGGCCCGAAGTGGTTGTAGACGACGTCGAGGAACACCATCAGCTCGAGGCCATGGGCCCGGTCGACCAGACGCTTCAGATCGTCCGGCGTGCCGTAGACCGCCGCGGGCGCGTAAGGCAGCGCGCCGTCGTAGCCCCAATTGCGGTTGCCCGGAAACTGCGCGATCGGCATCAGCTCGACCGCGGTGACGCCGAGCTCAGCGAGCGCCGGCAGGCGATCCTCGATACCCTCGAACCCGCCCATTAGGCCGGCATGAAGCTCGTACAGGACGGTCTCCTCCCAGGGGCGGCCGCGCCAGGCGGCATCCTGCCAGCGATAGGCGTCCGGGTCGGTGACGACGGACCATTCATCGTCCTGCCGGCGCGACGCCGGATCGGGCACCGCAACGTCGCCGATCCGGAAGCGGTAGCGTGCGCCCGCGGGCGCCGGCACGTCGGCCGCATGCCAGCCGTCCGACGCCGGTCGCATCGGCACGATCCTGCCGCTCAGCTCGAGATCGACGCGCGGGTGGGCCGGCGCCCAGAGCCGGAAATGTGTCATGCCGGTGCCTTCAGGAGAGCGGCAACCATCACGCAGGCGTGGCTTTCAACCTTGCAGGACGTTCCGCCGAGCGCGCCGGGCTTTCGTTCGGGGGCCGCGCTGTCGAAGATCAGCCGCCAATCCGGCGCTCCGGGCAGCGCGAAATCGAGCGCATCCTCGGCACTGTTCATCAGCAGTGCGATGATTTCGACCTTTCCGTCGGCGCGACGCGACGTGCGGCGCATGGCCAACGCGCGGCCTTCCGCGTTCTGCCAATCCTTGTCAGAGAGGATTTCACCGCGCTCGTCCAGCCAATCAAGATCGCGAAAACCCTGAACGACCTCCTGTCCGTGCCGAAACCTGTCCTCGTGCAGGCCGGCGAATTCGCAGCGCAGCGCCGTCAGCCGCGCCGTCCAGGCGATCAGCGTATCGTCGGCCGCGGACCAGTCGAGCCAGGAGATCTCGTTGTCCTGGCAATAGGCGTTGTTGTTGCCCTTCTGCGTGCGGCCGAACTCGTCGCCGGCCAGCAGCATCGGCACGCCGCGCGCCCAGAACAGCGTGGCAAGCAGGGAACGGCGCATGCGCGCGCGCATCGCGCCGATCTTCATGTCGTCGCTCGGCCCTTCCACGCCCCAATTGCGCGCGAGGTTGTCCGATATGCCGTCGCGGTTCTCCTCGCCATTGGCCTCGTTATGCTTGCCTTCGTACAGGGTGAGATCGGCCAGCGTCGCACCGTCATGGCTGGCGATGTAGTTGATCGAGGCGGACGGGCGGCGCAGCGAAAAAAGATCGGAGGAGCCGGACAGCCGCTCCGCCAGCTCCGGGCGCTGGCCGGCATCGCCGCGCCAGTACCGACGCACTGTGTCGCGATATCGGTCGTTCCATTCGGAGAAGCCGGGCGGATGGTTGCCGAGCTGATAGCCGCCGGGTCCGATGTCCCACGGCTCGGAGATCAGCTTGACGCGGGCGAGCACCGGATCCTGGCGGAGCGCGTCGAAAAAGCCGCTGTCGGGGTCGAAGCCGGAACGCTCGCGGCCGAGCGTCGCGCCGAGATCGAAGCGGAAGCCGTCGACATGCAACGACTGCGTGAAATAGCGCAGCGAGTCCATCGCCATCTGCAGCACGCGGGCGTGGGACATATTGACGGTGTTGCCGGTGCCGGTGTCGTTCACCGTATGGCGGCGGTCGTCGTCGGGCAGGCGGTAGTAGCTCGCATGATCGAACCCGCGCCACGACAGCGTCGGGCCGAGCTCGCTGCCTTCGCAGGTGTGGTTGTAGACGACGTCGAGGATGACCTCGATGCCGGCCTTGTGCAGCGCGCGGATCGCGGCGCGCAATTCGTCCGCCGTGCCGTAGCGCGGCTCCGGCGTGAAGAAGGAGAGCGTGTTGTAACCCCAGTAATTGCTCAGGCCCTTTTCGACCAGCCCGCGATCCTGCGCGAAAGCGTGCACGGGCAGGAGTTCGACCGCCGTGATGCCGATCCGGCGCAGATGATCGATCACCGACGCACTTCCCAGCGCCGCATATGTCCCGCGGATATCATTCGGCACGGCGCCAAGCAGCTTGGTCATGCCCTTGACATGGGCTTCGTAGATCACCGTATCAGCCCAACCGACGCGCGGCGGACGGTCGTCGCCCCAGTCGAACGTGTCCTTCGTCACCACGGCCTTGGGCATGAAGGCCGCGCTGTCGCGTTTGTCGAAAGTAAGATCGGCGTCTTCGCCCCCGGGCGTGTAGCCTAGCAGTGCATCGTCCCATTTCACCGCGCCCGAAATCGCCTTGGCGTAGGGATCGAGGAGCAGCTTGTTTGGATTGAAGCGGTGGCCGTCTTCGGGCGCGTAAGGACCATGGACGCGGTAGCCATAGACGAGTCCCGGCGCAGCGCCGGCAAGATAGCCGTGCCAGACCTCGTCGATGCGGCGGGGCAGCGCTACACGCTCTTCATGACCGTCGCGATCGAAGACGCAAAGCTCGACCACCGATGCGTGCGCCGAGAAGACGGCGAAGTTCACGCCATTTCCGTCATGCGTGGCGCCGAGCGGGTAAGGCAGTCCAGCTTCCAATTTCATCCAAGAACCAATGTTGCAAGCGGCGGCAGGGTAAGTATCAACGCGCCATCGCGGGCTTCGGCCTGCCCGCCATTGCCGATATTGCCGCCGCCATAGATTTGCGAATCCGTGTTGAGCAACTCGTGCCAGGCGCCATCGCGCGACACCGGAACGCGATAGCCGCAGCGCGGCACCGGCGTCATGTTGACGACCACGAGAAGCGAGCGTCCGTCGGGCGCGACGCGCTCGTAAGCGAAGACGCTGTTCGCGCTGTCGTCGCCGATCGCCCAGCGGAAGCCGCTCGGATCGTCGTCCAGGGCGTGCAGGGCGGGCTCGCGCGCATAGAGCCGGTTCAGGTCGCCGACAAGCTGCTGGACGCCGGCATGCCCATGATCCTTGAGCAAATCCCAGTCGATCTCGCCGTCGTGGTCCCATTCGCGCGGGATTGCGAGCTCGCCGCCCATGAAAAGCAGCTTGCGTCCCGGATGGGTCCACAGGAAGGCGAAATAGGCGCGCAGGGTCGCGAGCTTCTGCCAGGCGTCGCCCGGCATGCGGGCATAGAGCGAACCCTTGCCGTGAACAACCTCGTCATGGGACAGCGGCAGGACGAAGCGCTCCGACCAGGCGTAGACGAGACCGAAGGTCATGTCGTTATGATGCCAGCGGCGATGCACCGGCTCGTAAGAGAGATAGGACAGCGTGTCGTGCATCCAGCCCATGTTCCATTTGTAGGAAAATCCCAGGCCTTCCGGCGCGGTCACGCCCGGCCAGGCCGTCGATTCCTCGGCGATGGTGATCGCGCCCGGATGACGCTCGCGCGCCAAGCCGTTCAGGCGCTTGAGAAAGTCGACCGCTTCGAGGTTCTCGCGGCCACCATAGCGGTTGGGAATCCACTCGCCGGCGTTGCGCGAATAATCGCGATAAAGCATCGACGCCACGGCGTCGACGCGCAGGCCGTCGATATGGAAGTGCTCCAGCCAGAACAGCCCGCTGGCGATCAGGAAGCCTTGTACCTCGCGGCGGCCGAGATTGTAGATGAGCGTGTTCCAATCCTTGTGGAGCCCTTCGCGCGGATCGGCATGCTCGTAGAGCGCCGTGCCGTCGAAATGCGCGAGGCCATGCGCGTCTGAGGGGAAATGCGCCGGCACCCAGTCCAGGATCACGCCGATGCCGGCGCGGTGGCATGCGTCGACGAAGCCGGCGAAGGCTTCCGCCGTGCCGTAGCGCGCGCTGGGCGCGAATTGCGACAGGGGCTGGTAGCCCCAGGAGCCGCCGAACGGGTGCTCCATGATCGGCAGCAGCTCGACATGGGTGAAGCCGAGCGCGCCGACATAGGGGATAAGGTGCTCGGCCAAACCGCGCCAATCCATCGTCTCGCCGTGCTCGGGGCGCAGCCAGGACGCGGCGTGGACCTCATAGATCGAGATCGGCGCGTCCGGCGCCTGGGCCTTGGCGCGCCCGGCCATCCAGTCGCCGTCGGTCCAATGGAAACGCCAGGGCTCGGGGACGACGGAGGCATTCGCGGGCGGATGTTCGGTCGCGCGCGCCAAAGGATCGGCCTTGAGCGGGAGCAGCGTGCCGTCCGGACCGACGATTTCGTATTTGTAGCGTTCGCCCGCCATAAGCCGCGGGATGAAAATCTCCCACACGCCGGCGTCGTGGCGCAGCCGCATCGGATGGCGCCGGCCATCCCAACCGTTGAAATCGCCGACCACCGAGACGCGCCGCGCATTCGGCGCCCATACCGCGAAGCGCACGCCCGCGATGTCCTCGATGCGGTCGACCGATGCGCCGAAGCGCCCGGCGAGATTCCAATGCGCGCCTTCGGAGAAAAGATGCAGGTCGACGTCGCCCAGGATCGGCGCGAACGCATAAGGGTCCTCGGTTTCCTGAACCGTGTCGCGCCAATGGATGCGGAGTCTGTAGGGCGGCTCGCCGCGCCCGACGAACACGCCGGTGTTGCCGATGGCCGTCAGCGACACCGCGTTCGCGCCAAGCAGGAGGTCGACGCGCTGCGCGGCGGGTTGGAATGTGCGGACGATGCCATTGTGGGGTCCGAGGAACGCGAAAGGATCGGGATGGCGGCCTTGTGCCACCATCTGCGCTTGGGCGGCCTCGTTGGTGTCCTGCATGTTCATAGCGCCGCCGCCAGTCCGGAAAAACCCGCGGTGGGAAGGTCGATCCAGTCCGGGCGGTTGTTGGCCTCGTAGACGATCTCATAGGCGGCCTTTTCGAGCGTGAAGACGGCAAGGAGCTTTTCCTCGCGCGCGTCCAGCGGCCGACCGCGGCCTTTCGCGTAACCATCCAGGAACGCGCCGCGCGCGACACGGCCGAACTCCGCGAGCAGCGTCCTGGCACGGTCGGCGCTCTGGCTGGTGTTCACCAGCCGGTCGTTGCGCTCCACAACGCCGCCGACATAGTCGAACGAGCGCAACATGCCGGCCACATCCCGCAGCGGAGAATTCTTCGCGCGGCGCTCGGCGAGCGGCTTGGCCGGCTCGCCCTCGAAGTCGATGATGATCGCGTCGCCCGCCGCCACCAGCACTTGCCCGAGATGCAGGTCGCCGTGGATTCGCGTGAGGAGCAGCCCCTCCCCCGCGGACAAGGCCTTGCCCGCCGCAGCGTCGAGCGCGGCGCGATCGCCGAGATCGCGCAATGCGAAGGCGGCATCGAGCTGTGCGCCCAGGCGCGCGCGCCAGGACGCTATCGTCTCGGCGGTCGCCTTCTGCGGCATGAAATCGGGATCGTCCGAGGGCTGCGCCAGTATGGTGTGCATTTCGCCCAGCCGGCGGCCGACAACCGCGATGAAATTGCGGTAGGCTTCGAGGTCGTTGCCGTTCTCGCCATCGGTCACCGCCTTGTCGTCGATCAGGCGGCCGACCTGCTCCAGCGACCATTGGAACGCATCGCCCTGGTTCTCGACGAAGCGCTGCACCACCGCGGCCGCGGCACTCTTATAGCGTACCTCGCCCATAAGCGCTGCGATGCCGGTGAAGCCGCGCTCCGTCAACGCGCGCACCATCTCTGCCTCTGGATGGATACCGTCGACCAGGCGACGAAACAGCTTGATCACGGCGCGGCGGCCGACGATCAACGTCGAGTTGCTCTGCTCGGCGCCCGGCCACTCGATCTCCGCGTCCGGCGCGATGCCGGCAAAGGCCGGCGCGCGGCTGCAGGTCAAAGCGCCCGGCCCACAGCCCTCGGCAAGCCCGCGCAACAAGGCCCGCGCGAACTTGGCCGTGGCGAAGCCGTCGGTCAGAAGCCCGATCCGTGCGCCGCGCCGGACGCGCGCCAGGGCGAGCGCCGCTTCGAACGGATGCGACGGCGCGTCCTCCCATGCGATCGCGAGCGGCAGCGCGTAGTGCTCGCCGTTCACCTCGAGGACGCCGAACAGGAGCTCCTTGTCAAAGTCTTGCGTGTCCGCGATCCGCACCGCGGGCACGCCGGTGCTCTTGGCCTGATACCAGCGCCGTTGCGCGACATATCCCGGCAGCACCTCCTTCTCCAGGACGTTCCGCTGCCGCCCATCGATGATGTCGTTCAAGCCGGCCCGGATGATGAAGGTGTGGTACTCCGCGATGTTATCGGCGGTGGCGGTGCTCCAGGCCGGCTGGCTGGTCTCCGCGCTCAGCGCGAACCAATAGAATCCAAAGGGCTGAAGCGTGAGCAGATAGGTGAGCTGCCCGATCTTCGGAAACGCGACCTCGCCCGACAGCTCGACCGGCGTACGGCCGGCGAACTCGCTCAGGTCCAGCTCGACGGCCTGGGCCGTGCGCGAGACATTGGCGACGCAAAGCACGACCTCGCCATCGAATTCGCGCAGATAGACGAGGACCTTGCGGTTCTGCGGCCGGAGGAAACGGATCGTGCCGCGCCCGAACGCCTTCCAGCGGCCGCGCACCACCAGCATGCGGCGCACCCAGTTGAGCAGCGAATAGGGGCTGCGCCATTGAGCCTCGACATTGACGGCTTCAAACCCGTAGAGCGGGTTCATGATCGCCGGCAGCACCAGCGACGCCGGATCGGCGCGGCTGAAGCCGCCATTGCGGTCCGGGCTCCATTGCATCGGCGTGCGCACGCCGTCCCGGTCGCCCAGATGGATGTTGTCGCCCATGCCGATCTCGTCGCCGTAATAGAGGATAGGCGTGCCCATGATGGTGAGCAGCAGCGAGTTCATCAGCTCGATGCGCCGGCGGTCATGTTCGAGCAACGGCGCGAGCCGGCGCCGGATACCGAGATTGAGACGCGCCCGCTTGTCGGCGGCATAGGTCTTCCAGAGATAGTCGCGCTCCTTGTCGGTGACCATCTCCAGCGTCAGTTCGTCGTGATTGCGCAGGAACGTCGCCCATTGGCAGTTCGGCGGTGCGTCCGGCGTCTGGCGCATGATGTCCATGATGGGGAAGCGGTCCTCCTGTGCGATCGCCATGTACATGCGCGGCATCAGGGGAAAATGGAACAGCATGTGGCACTCGTCGCCGTCGCCGAAATATGCCTGCACGTCCTCCGGCCACTGGTTGGCCTCGGCGAGCAGCATGCGGCCGGGATAATGCGCGTCGATTTCCGCGCGGAAGCGCTTCAGGACGGCGTGCGTCTCCGGCAGGTTCTCGTTGTTGGTGCCTTCGCGCTCGACCAGATAGGGCACGGCATCGAGGCGCAGGCCGTCGACGCCCATGTCGAGCCAGAAGCGCATCACCGACAGCGCCTCCTCCATGACCGCCGGATTGTCGAAATTGAGGTCGGGCTGGTGCGCGTAGAAACGGTGCCAGTAATAGGCCTGCGCCTCCTCATCCCAGGTCCAGTTCGACTTCTCGGTATCGAGGAAAATGATGCGCGTACCGGCATAGCGCTTGTCGGTGTCGGACCAGACGTAGAAGTCGCGGTCGGGTGAACCTGGCGGCGCCTTGCGCGCGCGCTGGAACCAGGGGTGCTGATCGGAGGTGTGGTTCAGCACGAGCTCGGTGATGATGCGCATACCCTTCGCATGCGCCAGCTCGATAAAGCGGCGCACGTCTTCAATCGAACCGTAATCGGGATGAACGCCGCGATAATCCGCGATGTCGTAGCCGTCGTCGCGCCGGGGAGAAGGATAGAACGGCAGGAGCCAGATCGCGGTGACGCCGAGCTCGGCCAGATAGTCGAGCTTGCCGATCAGGCCCGCGAAATCGCCGACGCCGTCATTGTTCGCGTCGGCGAACGACTTGACGTGGAGCTGATAGATGACAGCGTCCTTGTACCAGAGGGGATCATGCGCGCGCTCGTGCTGGATCGTCTCGTCGGCGCGCGGAAGATGGACGTCTTCGCGGACATTCATCGCTGGTCCTCCGCCGGGCAGACGCGCCAGAGACGGTAAGGCGCATCCGGTTCCAGGCGCAGATGCTGAATCTTGCCGTGCCAGACGAAGTGATGGCCGTCGAGCAGGTCTTCGACGAACAGCGCGCCGCTATCCGGCAGCCCCCATTCCCAGAGCGGAATTTCGAAATCGCATTCCTGCGGCCCGTGCGGGTCGAGATTTACGGCGACCAGGATACGGCTCGTCTCCCCGGCAACATGCTTGCCGTAATAAAGCACGTTCGGATTGAACGCGTTGTAGAACGTGACGCCGAGATGAGTCTGCAGTGCAGAATGGGCCTTGCGCAACCGATTGAGCGTCGCGATCTCGGCGGCGATGTTACCCGGCGCGTTCCAGTCGCGCGGCCTGATCTGATATTTTTCCGAGTCGCGGTACTCCTCGCGGCCCGGCAGCGCCGCCGCCTCGCATAGTTCGAATCCGGAATAAATGCCCCACAGTCCCGACAGCGTCGCCGCCAGCGCGGCGCGGATAAGAAATCCCGGCCGACCGGAAGTCTGCAGGAAATACGGATTGATGTCCGGCGTGTTGACGAAGAAATGCGGCCGGAAGAAATCGCGGGCGGGCGGTTCGTTCAGCTCGCCCAGATAGTCCGTGAGCTCGTCCTTGGTGTTGCGCCAGGTGAAGTAGGTATAGGATTGAGTGAAGCCGATCTTGGCGAGATGCGCCATGACCTTCGGCCGCGTGAAGGCTTCTGCAAGGAAAATGATGTCTGGGTCGCTAGCGCGCACGCTCGCGATCAGCCATTGCCAGAACGCGAACGGCTTGGTGTGCGGATTGTCGACGCGGAAGATGCGTACGCCTTCGTTTGCCCAGAACCGGACAATGTCGCGCAACGCGTTCCAAAGCCCGGGAATCGCGTCCTGGGCATAGAAATCGACATTGACAATGTCTTCGTAAAGCTTGGGCGGATTTTCGGCGTACTTGATCGAACCGTCGGCGCGCCAGTCAAACCAGCCGGGATGCTCCTTGAGCCAGGGATGGTCGGGAGAGCATTGCACGGCGAAATCGAGCGCGATCTCCAGACCCTCCGCACGCGCTGCTGCGATCAGGGCGCGGAAATCGTCGAACGTGCCGAGTTCTGGATGAATCGCATCGTGGCCGCCTTCTGCCGAGCCGATGGCGTAGACGCTGCCCGGGTCGCCGGGCGCGGCGGTCAAGGCGTTGTTGCGGCCCTTGCGGTTCGTCCGGCCGATCGGATGGATCGGAGGCATGTAAAGAACGTCGAAGCCCATAGCTCGGATCACAGGCAAGCGCGCGATCACGGCGCGGAACGTGCCGTGCCGAGTGGGATCGTCGGTCTGTGAACGCGGAAACAACTCGTACCAGCTTGCGAAGCCCGCGCCCGACCGGTCGGCATCGATCGGGTAAGCGGGACTACGGACGAGGAATTTCCGCTCCTCCAGGCGATGCATCGCTTCGATGGTCTCTGGGGCGAGCAAAATGGCGGAATCGCTAGCGGGCAGGCCAAGGACCTCGCGGACCATCGCGTCGCCCTCGCGGATATCGAGCGCGATATCGTGGCCGGCCTCCTGTTTCCTGGCCAGATCGCGTGCAAAGCCGCCATAGCGATCGATCCACGCCTCCAGCGCAAATGCGTGCCGGCCGATTCGGTCGAGCACGAAGGTCCCGCGCCAGCGGTCATTGCCGATGGGTCGCATCGGAACGCGGCGCTCGCCGTGGACAATGTCCGCCGCGATCAACGGATGACCGTCGGCGAAGATGTCGGCCTCGACCGCGACCGTCTCGCCCACGATGCGCTTGACAGCAAATTTCCCGTCGTCGACGGCGGGGGAGACGTTCGCGATGACGATCCGCGGTTCTGCGGCATCGAGCTGCGGGACTTCGGAACGGATCGGGTCGCGGCGACGGGCGTGCAGGAGGCACACTTCATGCGGCGCCAGTGCCGTCATCACAGGTACATCCCAATCTTCAGGCGAAGATGGCGCCGGACAAACGATGTCGCTGGAATTGACGACGGCGATCACTGCGTCCCGCGCAAGGCGCTGATCGGACTCGGCCGTCCGGATCAAGGCGTTGCCGCGATGGACCAGCGCGCCGTGACCGGCGATGACTGGATCAGACTCCACAAGGGCGTTCGCCGCAGCGATGCAACCGTCGATTTCGCCGCCGGCCGAGAACTCCGCCGGCATCCAGATGCCGGAGCCGGCGACTGCGGCAACGGCATAGCGCGCGCGCCGCTCGCCAGGCGGAACGCCGTCCGCGCCCACCCGCGCCAGGACAGGCGCGACGCGGGACGCTGCCTCATACTCTTCCGTCAGCCAGGCGGCGCGGAAATCCCACCAGGCGAGCGACGACAGGCAATAGTCGAAACCGCAACCAGCGAGCGCGGCGAGCGCCTCGCGCGCCAGTCCCGCAATGTCGGCTATGAAGCGCGTGCGCGGCGCGTGCGACCGAAGATCGGCGATCAATCCGCGCAGGAGTGCCGGGGGTACGCGGTCCGGTCGGCGCAGTCTGAAACCGGACGCCCCTTGCGCGACAAGCTGCGCCAGCCGGTCATGCCAATGCGTACGGAATCCATCGCACGCGATGTAGAACCGCGCGATGGCGTGTCCCTGCGCCCGGACATGATGCCGCGGATCGGCCACGCCGGTCGAATCCGTCGACGGACGAAAGGCAAACCAATCGGGATGGGTTTCGACCAGCGTATCGTCCGATCGAAATTCCGCCAGGTCGACATTGGCCAGCAGCCGGAGTCCTTCGCCCGGCAACGCCGACACACCGTCGACGGCGAGGTGGTCGAAGCGCAACGCCTTGGCGCGCGCCACGATGGCCGCACCTGCTGCGGCTGCTCCCAGATCGCAGATCCGCGGTGGCGACATCGGCAACGCCCTGACTGTGCAAGATATTTCGACATGAACGCAACGTGGTTGCAGCGCGAAAAGTTCCCCGGAACGCATTGGAGCGTTGTGGCTTAATGCCTGGGCGTGGGACCAACGAAACGCGGATCGATGACCGAAAACAGACTTCTGCTCGACATGTTTCCCTGGGCGCCGCGACCCCTGATCGTGCTAGCGCTGCTGGTTGCGGCGATCGCGGCAGCAATCGCCGTCCATTCCCTGCTATGGGCCGTATTCAGGCGCTTCCTCGACGTCCGCTATCCGTTCCTGCACGACATCATCGGCCGCACGCGCGGCATCAGCCGCTTCGCCTTCATCATGATCGCCTTCAGCATGGCGGTGTCCGTGGCGCCGCTGCGTCCGCTTGTCGCCGACGGCGCCAATCGCGTGCTGCTGGCGGCCTTCGTCGTGTTTCTGGGCTGGCTGGTAATTGTGGGCGTCAATCTGGCGATCGACCGCTATATCGGCCGCTTCAAGCTCGACGTCTCCGACAATCTTCTCGCGCGCAAGGCGGTGACCCAGATGCGCCTGCTCAAGCGCGCGCTCGATTCGGTTCTGGTCGTGATCACGCTCGGCTTCGCGCTGATGTCGTTCGACTCCGTGCGCGAGTTCGGCGTCAGCCTGTTCGCATCGGCGGGGATCGCCGGGATCGCGGCGGGTCTCGCCGCGCGGCCGGTTCTGGAGAACCTCATGGCGGGCGTCCAGCTCGCCATCTCCCAGCCGATCCGCCTGGACGACGTCCTTATCGTCGAGGGCGAGTACGGGACGGTCGAGGAAATCACCTCGACCTATGTCGTTCTCAAGCTGTGGGACTGGCGGCGCATGATCGTGCCGCTCAGCTATTTCTTCGACAAGCCGTTCCAGAACTGGACGCGCACCTCCGCCTCGCTCATAGGCACGGTGATGATCTATGCCGACTATACCGTGCCGGTCGATCAGGTGCGCCGCAAGCTCGAGGAGATCGTCAAGGAATCCAAATTGTGGGACAAACAGGTCGTCAACCTGCAGGTCACCGATGCCCGGGACAATGTGATCGAGTTGCGCGCGCTGGTAAGCGCCGGAAATTCCGCGATGACCTTCGATTTGCGGTCGGAGGTGCGCGAGAAGTTGATCGCCTATCTGCAGAAGGAAATCCCCTGGGCGCTCCCGACCGCGCGGCGGCAGGCCCTCGTGGAGATCGACGCGCGGCAGCAGCGCAAGGCCGCGACCATATGATCTGCCTGCCCGCTCCGGATCTGGATCGCACTGCGCTGTTCCTGGATATCGACGGCACGTTGCTCGACATCGCGCTGACGCCGGATACCGTCCGCGTGCCGCTCGAGCTTGTGGACGATCTTGCGCGGCTTCGAACGCGCTGCGGCGGGGCGCTGGCGCTCGTGAGCGGGCGCACGCTCGAGGGCATCGATAAATTGTTCGCGCCGCTCAAGCTTCCCGCCGCAGGCGCGCATGGCACGCAGGTCCGGCCCGATCCCGATGTGCCGAGCGGACACCTCACGCGACCCATTCCGGCGCAATTGCGCGCCAAGTTCACGGCGCTCGCGGATCGGCCCGGCATGTTCATCGAGGACAAGGAGGTCACGCTGGCGCTGCATTATCGCCTTCTTGAAGAACCCACGCTGCCGGCGGCGAGGGTCGCCGAAGTCGAAGCGGAGGCCACAGCCGCCGGCTTCTCGCTCCTGCACGGCAAGAAAGTCCTGGAGCTCAAGCCCGCCGGCACCGACAAGGGCTCCGCATTGCGTGCCTTCATGGCCAGGCTGCCGTTCTTGGGCCGCATACCGCTGTTCGCCGGCGACGACGTGACCGACGGCTACGCCTTCGCGGTTCTCGAAAGCCTCGGCGGCATCGGCATCTCGGTCGGCCGGACCTTTCCGGGCGCGGCCTATCGGGTCGACAGCCCGGCGGACTTCAGACGGTGGCTGCACACATTGCTGGCGCCCTCCATCGACGGACAAAAGGAACTCGGCCCAACGGCGTTCGTTGACGGTCCATGAGCGAGGGCGAAACCGCGAAGGCGCCTCTGTTGTGCGGACACGGCAGCCTGCGCCTGCCCAAGGTCGACATCGCTTCGTACAACATCGAACTCAAGGACAATGGGGGCTTCCTCGGCGACCGCGCGAGCAAGAAAGCCTTGGCGGGACTTCTCGACAAGGTGCGCAAGCCCCTGATCAAGGAAGGCCGCGATCCGTTCGGCGAGCGGCCGAGCGCCGAGATCGGAAAAAAAGAACTCGATAAGGCCCTCGAGAAAGGCGATGCCGAGACCGCGGGCCTGATCCATACCGTCGTAGAGGAATTCTCGCAGGAATTCGCGTTCGTCGTGCGGCGGCTTCTCAAGGACAAGAGTTGGCAGGATGTGGAGCGCATCGCCGTGGGCGGCGGCATGCGCGGTCACCGCATCGGCGAGTTGGCGATCGGCCGGCTCTCCGCGCTGCTCAAGGCCGAGAAGATCGACGTCGAAATCGTGCCCATCGCCAGCGATCCGGACGATGCCGGCCTCCTGGGCACGGTCCAGCTCGCGCCGGAATGGGTTTTCAAAGGGCACGATGCCCTTGTCGGGGTCGATATCGGCGGCACCAATATGCGTGTCGGCCTTGTGACGTTCGACCTGAAGAAAGCGCCGGGCTTTGCCAACGCCGCCGTGGCCGAACGCGAAATCTGGTGCCACGCCGAGGACGACGTCACGCGGGACGCGGCGGTGGGCTCGCTCGTGGACATGCTCAACGACGTCATCCGGCGCGCCGAAAAGGCCAAACTCAGACTGGCGCCCTTCATCGGCATCGGCTGCCCGGGCATCGTCGAGCCGGACGGTTCGATCGACCGCGGCACGCAAAACCTGCCGGGCAATTGGGCCAGCGCGCGATTCAATCTTCCTCAGCGCATCGCCGAAGCGATACCGCACATCGGGGAGGACGATACGCAGGTGGCCCTTCACAACGACGCCGTCGTGCAGGGCCTGAGCGAGACCTTGAATATGACGGATGTGAAACAGTGGGGGGTGCTCACCCTGGGAACCGGGCTGGGCAATGCCTCTTTTGTCAACCGCGCGCCGCACAAAACGAAGGCAAAGTAGCGCCTGAAAACAACCGTCCCGCCAAGGGTGCGGCAAATATCTCGGTGCGATTCAATACTTCGATGACGGTTTCACGATTGCGACGGTGAACGGTTGGCGGAACCGCGCGTTTTTCAATGCGCAACCGAGGCTCCCGGAAAACCATGCGCGTTCTGTTTGCCACGCCGGAGATGGACGACTTCGTGAGTGTCGGCGGCCTTGCGGCCGTGTCGGCGGCGCTGCCGCGAGCCTTGAAGCCGTTCGGCGACGTTCGCGTGATCATTCCCGGCTATCGCGAGGTGCTCAGCCGTCTTGCCTCGCTGGAGATCGTGGCAACATGTGCCGCGAGCGCCAGACTTCCCGCCTGCGTCCTGGGACTGGCCAGGACCGGCGACGGCCTGCCGGTCTATGTCGTGATATGTCCTGAACTGTACGAACGCGACGGCGGGCCATACGGCGACGCCCAGCAGCGCGATTGGCCGGACAACGATATCCGGTTTGCCCGTTTCGCTTCGGCGGCGGCACAGCTTGCATCGGGACTGCTCGACCCGTCCTGGCGCGCGGATGTTGTCCATTGCAACGATTGGCAATCGGCGCTCGTCCCCGCTTACCTCGCCTGGAGCGGCGCGGACGTTCCGACCGTCCTGACCATTCATAACCTTGCCTATCAGGGACTGTTCGATCGCGGCGCGCTGGGTCGGATCGGCGCGCCGGACAGCGCTTTCCATATCGATGGCCTGGAGTTCTACGGCAAGGCCTCGTTCTTGAAAGCGGGCCTGATCTACGCCTCGCATCTCACCACCGTTAGCGCGACCTATGCCCGGGAGATCACGACGGCCGAGCATGGCTGCGGCCTGGAAGGCCTGTTGCGGCGCCGAGCCGACGCTCGGCAGCTGAGCGGCATCCTGAACGGGATCGACGAGAGCTGGGATCCGCGAACTTGCGCGGCGCTGGCGCCGCCCTTCGCACCGGGCGAATGGGACGGAAAGAACGCCAACGCCGATCACGTCCGCAAGGAATTCGGATTGGCGCTGTCGCGCGGGCCGCTTTTCGGGCTGGTCGCGCGCCTGGTTCATCAAAAGGGGGTGGACCTGGTCCTCGCGGCAGCCGAGAGGATCGTCAAAGCGGGCGGTCAGATCATCGTCACCGGCAAGGGTGAAGCCAAATTCGAAGCGGCGCTGAAGGACGTCGGGCGGCGCAATCCGGACAATATCGCCGCCGCCATCCGGTTCGATGACGGCGAGGCCCGGCGGATTTTCGCGGGAAGCGATTTCACCTTGATGCCGTCGCGGTTCGAACCCTGCGGCCTCAGCCAGATGTATGCGCAGCGTTTCGGCTCGCTGCCCATCGGCCGCCAGACCGGCGGCCTTTCGGAAACCATCGTCGACGGTGAAACCGGCTTCCTGTTCTCCGAGCCCTCAACGGAATCCCTGCTCGAGGGAATTTCGCGGGCATTCGCGACCTTCCGTGTGAAGACGCGCCTCAACCGAATGCGGGAGCGTGCGATGTCGCAGCGCTTCGGCTGGGGACATTCAGCGCGAAATTACGGACAACTCTACCAAGGCGTCACCGCCTGAGGCGGCCGACGAAGCCCAGGCCACAAGTGTCGAAACGCCGGCCTCTTAGATGGGCTCCGACAGCTGCGAGAACCCCTCGATGGCAGCGGCGAGCGCATCGCGAACGACGGGCTTTTGCAGAACCGGATAGTTCCGGAAACGCTTGTCGAGGCTTTCGGGCCCATAGCCTGTCATGAACACGAACGGGATACCGCGACACGCGAGCTCTTCGGCAATCGGATAGGCCTCGTCCTTGCCGAGATTCACGTCGAGAATGGCGGCATCGAGCTTGCCGGTCAGCGCATCGCGCGTCGCCGACAGGTTGAAGTAGGGACCGACGACGGAATGTCCGAGTTCTTCGATCAGGTCGCTGGTCGCCATGCCGATCAGCGGTTCGTCTTCCAGCACGAGAATACGAAGCGTCGACGATCCATTCGCCGCGAGTTTCGGCGCATCGGGCTGTTTCATGGCGTCGGGGGCCTCCGCGGAGAACAGGGGAATGGTGAGGGCGCAACGGAGGCCTTGCGGCTTCCAGTCGAAGCTTGCCCCGCCGCCGCGCTGGGCCGCGACGGAGGCGTTGATGATCTTGCTGCCGAAGCCGCTGCGTACGGGCGGCAGGACCGCGGGCCCGTCGCTTTCGCGCCAGGCGATCCCGAGCGCCCCGTTTTCGACCGACCAGGCGATGGCGACCTTGCCCTCCGGCTCGGACAGCGCGCCATACTTCGCCGCGTTGGTGGCGAGTTCGTGCAGCGCCAGGCTGATGGTCTGTGCGCGGCTGGAATCGACCAACATGGATGGGCCGTCGAGCGTCACGCGCGACGCATCCGCCGACGTGTATGGCGCCATTTCTTCCGCGATCAACCTGCGGATATCGGCGCCTTCCCAGCGCGCCTGCGAAAGCAGGTCGTGGACGTGCGCGAGCGCGCGAACGCGGCCCTCGACGGCCTTGCTGTAGCCCGCGATGTCATCGGCCTTGGTCAGGCGCACGATGGACTGCACGACGGCCAGCGCGTTGCGGGCGCGGTGGTCGACCTCCCGCGCCAGAAGCTCCTGTCGCTGCTCGGTCGCTTTGCGTTCGGTGATGTCCAGCGTGACGCCGCCGATCTGCATCAGCCGGCCGTCCATGGAGAACGTCGCGGCGGCGACCACGAAGCACCAGCGCTCCTCGCCGCTCGGCCGGACGATACGGATTTCCGCATGACGCGTTGCGGAGTCGGGCGTCATCGAGGCCGCCAGCGCCATCAGCTGCCCGAAATCCTCGGGGTGAACGACGGGCTTCAGCGTCGCGATGTTGAATTCTGCGGCGGGTTGGCTGACGCCGAAAATCCTGGCCTGGCCGTTGTCCCACGACCAGCGGGCGGTCGACGCGTCATATTCCCACGAACCCATTTGGGCGGCGGCCAAGGCCAGCGAACGGCGCTGTTCGCTTTGGACCAGTTCCAGCGTGGACGCTTCCAGCTCCGCGGTCCGTTCGGCGACCCGCTGCTCGAGGTCGCGGTTCAGTTCCGCGAGTTGACGCGTCTTTCGGTAGAGATCGGCGAACACTTTCACCTTGGCGCGCAGGATCTGCGGGATCACCGGCACCGAAACATAGTCCACCGCGCCCGCGTCGTAGCCGCGCAGATGATCGCTTTCCGTGATGTTGATCGCCGAGACGAAGATGAGCGCGGTCTCCTGGAACCGCGGATGGTTGCGGATCATCGACGCCAGTTCGAAACCGTCGAGATCGGGCATGCAGACGTCTATGAGCACGACCGCGACATCGGTCTTGAGCAGCACCGCCAGCGCCGCGCTGGCGGAGGTCGCCGTGATGAGGTTCACGTCGAGGTCCTTGAGCATCACCTCGTAGCTCAGGAGCTTGGACGCCTGATCGTCGACGAGAAGGACGTTGACGTTGCTCATTGCGGTGTCCTAGCGGTGAAGCCACATGCGAAGGGCCGAAAGCAACTGGTCGGTGTTGACGGGCTTTGCCAGATAGTCCGAAGCGCCGGCCTCCAGGCACTTCTCCCGGTCGCCCTTCATGGCTTTCGCCGTCAGGGCGATGATGGGTAATCGGCGAAAGAGGGGATTCTCGCGGATGAGGGCTGTCGTTTCATAGCCGTCCATCTCCGGCATCATGATGTCCATCAGGACGAGCGCGAGGTCCGGCGTGGTTTCGGCCAGCGTGATCGCTTCCTTGCCGGTTGTCGCGGTCAGCACATGCATGCCGCGTCGTTCCAAGACCGAAGACAGCGCAAAGATGTTGCGCGCGTCGTCGTCGACCAGGAGCACCGTGCGGCCGACAAGATCCTGGTCCGAGCCGTTGAGCTGTTCCAGCATCCGCTGCTTTTCCGCCGGCAGGTCGGTGATCACGCGATGCAGGAACAGCGCGGTCTCGTCCAGCAGGCGTTCGGGCGACTCCACGCCCTTGACCACGATGCTGCGCGCCATGGTGTGGAGCTGGGCGTCCTCCTCCGCCGTCAGCTCGCGGCCGGTGAACACGATCACCGGGATATCCTGAAGATCGGGGTCGGCCTTGAGATGTTCCAGAACCTCAAAGCCGCTCATGTCCGGCAGGCGTAGATCGAGCACGACGCAATCGGACGGATTGTCTTTCAGAAGCGCGAGCGCCTCCCCGCCGGACTCCGCCGCAACGATCTCGATGTCGTCATGCTCGAGCAAGGCGCGGATGGAGAGCTGCTCGTCGAGATTGTCTTCGACGACCAGGAGCTGCTTGCGGCGCGGTTTGGCGTATTCCTTGATGCGGCCGAGGGCTTCCTGCACGCCCGCCGTCGTCACCGGTTTGGACACGAAGGAAAAAGCGCCGCGGGCGAGGCCGTGCTGGCGGTCCTCGTCCAGAGTCACGATCTGCACCGGGATATGGCGCGTCTTGACGTTCTGCTTGAGCTGGCTAAGCACCGTCCAGCCGAGCATGTCGGGCAGGAAAACGTCGAGCGAGATCGCGCTGGGCTGATAGATCGACGCCAGCTCCAGCGCGTCGTCGCCGCGCATCGCGATCAGCACCTTGAAGCCTTCGTCATGCGCCAGATCGAGCAGGATGCGGGCATAGTGCGGATCGTCTTCGACGATGAGCAGCACCGTGTCGTCAGCATCGATATCGTTCCGGTCGTCGGGAATCTGTTCGATCGCCGGCGTCTGCGCATTGGACAAAGCCTTCGCCGCCAGTGGCGGCGCCGCGGCATGGGCTTGCGGCCGTGCGCCCGTCGAGGGGCCGGCATAGCGCACCGGAAGATACAGAACGAAGGTGCTGCCGACTCCCGGGATGGAGCGGAGCTGGATTTCTCCGCCGAGCAGGCTGGCAAGCTCGCGCGAGATCGCCAGCCCGAGGCCCGTTCCGCCGTATTTGCGGCTGGTGGATGCATCGGCCTGCTGGAATGCCTCGAAGATGATGCGCTGCTTTTCGGCCGGAATGCCGATGCCGGTATCGGACACTTCGAAGGCGACCACGCCGGCCGCCTGGCTAAGCACGGGGTGGCTCGCAGTCCAGCCCGCCCCCACCGACATGACCGACAGGCGAACGCCACCGCGCTCGGTGAACTTGAACGCGTTGGACAGCAGATTCTTCAACACCTGCTGCAAGCGTTTGGAGTCGGTGGACAGCGAGCGGTCGAGCTTCGCATCGATCTCGACGTCGAACGACAGGTGGCGCGTGTCGGCTTCGTGGCGGAAGGGCCGGGCGACGGCCTCCACCACATTGTTGAACGCGATCTCTTCGGCGTCGACCGTCACCGTTCCGGACTCGATCTTCGACAGGTCCAGGATGTCGGAGATCAGGTTGAGGAGATCTGTGCCGGCGCCATGGATGGTGCGGGCGAACTCCACCTGCTTGCCGGTGAGGTTCTGCTCAGGATTGTCGGACAACTGCTGTCCCAGGATCAGGATCGAATTCAGCGGTGTGCGCAATTCGTGCGACATGTTGGCGAGGAATTCGGATTTGTATTTCGAGGTCAGCGCCAGCTCGGACGCCTTTTCCTCCAGCGCCAGACGCGCCTGCTCGATTTCCTGGTTCTTGCGTTCCACCTCGACGTTCTGCTCCGCAAGCTGCTGCGCCTTCTGCTCCAGCTTTTCGTTGGTCTGCTGCAGCTCCCGCTGCTGCGTCTGCAGCTCTGCGGCCAATTGCTGCGACTGCTTGAGCAGGCCTTCGGTCTGCATCGTAGCCTCGATCGAGTTCAGCACGATGCCGATCGAGCCGGTGAGCTGATCGAGAAACGCGATCTGCAGGTCGGTGAAGCTCTCGAGCGACGAAAGCTCGATCACGGCCTTGATCTGGCTTTCGAACACCACGGGCAGGACCAGGATGTTCTTAGGGATAACCCTCAGAAGCGCCGAATTGATCGCGGGCATGTCGTGAAGGCCGGTGATGAGGAGCCGGCGCTTGTCGCGCGCGCATTGGCCGACGAGTCCCTCGCCGAGCTTGATGCTGCGCGGATGGCCGTCGATGTCTGCATCGGCATAGGAGGCGAGAAGCCTAAGCGTCTCCCCCTCGCCTTCCATTTGATAGATCACGCCGAGCTGCGCCTCGACCAGCGGCGCCAGTTCGCTGAGCAGCGTGCGGCCCACCGTCGCCAAGTCGCGCTGGCCCTGGAGCATGTTGGTGAAGCGGGCGAGATTGGTCTTCAGCCAGTCCTGTTCGGTGTTCTGTTCGGTCGTCAGGCGCAGATTGCCGATCATCGTGTTGATGTTGTCCTTGAGCTCGGACAGCTCGCCACGCGCGTCCACCTGGATCGAACGGGTCAGGTCGCCCTTCGTCACCGCTGTCGCCACTTCGGCGATGGCGCGCACCTGGGTCGTAAGGTTGGCCGCCAAGAGGTTCACATTGCCGGTGAGGTCCTTCCAGGTGCCGGCCGCGCCGGGCACGTTGGCCTGGCCGCCGAGGCGGCCTTCGGCGCCGACCTCGCGCGCCACCGTCGTCACCTGGTCGGCGAAGGTCGCGAGCGTCTCTGTCATGTTGTTGATGGTTTCGGCGAGCGCCGCGACCTCACCCTTCGACTGCACGGTGAGGTTCTGCTTGAGGTCGCCGTTCGCCACCGCGGTCACGACCTTCACGATGCCGCGCACCTGTTCGGTGAGGTTGGCGGCCATGACGTTCACCGTGTCGGTCAGATCCTTCCAGGTGCCGGCGACGCCGGGCACCTGCGCCTGGCCGCCAAGCCGACCTTCGGTGCCGACCTCGCGCGCCACGCGCGTGACTTCCGAAGCGAAGGAGTTGAGCTGGTCCACCATCGTGTTGAGCGTGTTCTTCAACTCGAGAATCTCGCCCTTCACGTCGACGGTGATCTTGCGGCTGAGGTCGCCGCGCGCCACGGCCGTGGTCACCTCGGCGATATTCCGCACCTGGGTCGTCAGGTTTGCGGCCAAGAGGTTCACATTGTCGGTCAGGTCCTTCCAGGTGCCGGCGACGCCCGGCACATTGGCCTGGCCGCCAAGACGGCCTTCGGTGCCCACCTCGCGCGCCACGCGCGTCACTTCGGCGGCGAAGGAGCGGAGCTGCTCCACCATCGTGTTCAGCGTGTCCTTGAGCAGAAGAATCTCGCCGCGCACATCCACCGTGATCTTCTTGGAGAGATCGCCGCCGGCGATGGCGGTCGCGACCTCGGCGATATTGCGGACCTGGGCCGTCAGGTTCGACGCCATGAAATTCACGTTGTCGGTCAGGTCCTTCCAGGTGCCGGCGACGCCCGGCACCTGGGCCTGGCCGCCGAGCTTGCCCTCGGTGCCGACCTCGCGCGCCACACGCGTCACTTCGGAGGCAAAGGAGTTGAGCTGGTCCACCATGGTGTTGAGCGTGTTCTTCAGCTCGAGGATTTCGCCCTTCACGTCGACGGTGATCTTGCGGCTGAGATCGCCCCGCGCCACCGCCGTGGTCACCTCGGCGATATTGCGCACCTGGGTCGTCAAATTCGCAGCCAGCAGGTTCACATTGTCGGTCAGGTCCTTCCAGGTGCCGGCGACGCCGGGCACATTGGCCTGGCCGCCGAGACGGCCCTCGGTGCCGACCTCTCGGGCCACGCGGGTCACCTCGCCCGCGAAGCGGTTGAGCTGGTCGACCATGGTATTGAGCGTTTCCTTCAGTTGAAGGATCTCGCCGCGCACATCGACGGTGATCTTGCGCGAAAGGTCGCCGCTGGCGATGGCGGTCGCCACTTCGGCGATGTTGCGGACCTGGGCCGTCAGATTGCCGGCCATCGAGTTCACATTGTCGGTCAAATCCTTCCAGGTGCCGGCGACGCCGGGCACCTGCGCCTGGCCGCCGAGCTTGCCTTCGGTGCCCACTTCGCGGGCCACACGCGTCACCTCCGACGCGAAGGCGTTGAGCTGATCCACCATCGTGTTCAGCGTGTCCTTGAGCTGAAGGATTTCGCCCGACACGTTCACGGTGATCTTCTTCGACAGGTCGCCGCGCGCGACGGCGGTCGCGACTTCCGCGATGTTGCGAACCTGGGCCGTTAGGTTGCGCGCCATGGAGTTCACGGAGTCGGTCAGGTCGTTCCAGGTGCCGGCCACGCCGCGCACCACGGCCTGGCCGCCGAGCTTGCCCTCGGTGCCGACTTCGCGTGCCACGCGCGTCACCTCCGAGGCGAAGGCGTTGAGCTGATCGACGGTGGTGTTGATGGTCTCCTTGAGCTGGAGGATTTCGCCCTTCACGTCGACGGTGATCTTCTTCGACAGATCGCCATTGGCGATGGCGGTGGACACCTCGGCGATGTTGCGGACCTGGGCCGTGAGGTTCGAGGCCATAGAGTTCACCGAATCGGTCAGGTCCTTCCAGGTGCCCGCAACGCCGAGCACATTGGCCTGGCCGCCCAGGCGCCCCTCGGTGCCGACTTCGCGCGCCACGCGCGTCACCTCCGAGCCGAAGGCATTGAGCTGGTCCACCATCGTGTTGATGGTTTCCTTGAGCTGGAGCACCTCGCCCGACACGTTCACGGTGATCTTCTTGGAGAGATCGCCGCCGGCGATGGCGGTCGCCACTTCGGCGATGTTGCGCACCTGGGTGGTCAGGTTGTTGGCCATGAAGTTCACGTTGTCGGTGAGGTCCTTCCAGGTGCCGGCGACGCCCGGCACCGCGGCCTGGCCGCCGAGCTTGCCTTCGGTGCCGACCTCGCGCGCCACGCGCGTCACCTCGGAGGCGAAGCCGTTGAGCTGGTCCACCATCGTGTTGATGGTGTCCTTGAGCTCGAGAATCTCGCCGCGCACCTCCACCGTGATCTTGCGGGAGAGATCGCCGCGCGCCACCGCCGTCGTCACCTGGGCGATGTTGCGCACCTGGTCGGTGAGGTTGCCGCACATGGCATTCACCGAGTCGGTGAGGTCCTTCCAAGTACCGGCGACGCCTGGCACCAGGGCCTGGCCGCCGAGCTTGCCCTCGGTGCCGACCTCGCGCGCCACGCGCGTCACTTCCGAGGCGAAGGAGCGCAACTGGTCGACCATCGTATTGATGGCTTCCTTGAGCTGGAGAATCTCGCCGCGCACATCGACGGTAATCTTCTTGGAAAGATCGCCGTTGGCCACGGCAATCGTCACTTCGGCGATGTTGCGGACCTGGGCGGTGAGGTTGTTGGCCATCGAGTTCACGGACTCGGTGAGGTCCTTCCACACGCCCGTCACCTCGCGGACCTGCGCCTGGCCGCCGAGCTTGCCTTCGGTGCCGACCTCACGCGCCACGCGCGTCACTTCCGACGTGAAGACGCTGAGCTGGCGGATCATCGCGTTCACGATGGTCGCGGAGCGCAGGAACTCGCCCTTCAGCGGGCGGCCTTCGACGTCGAGATGCACGGTCTGCAGGAGGTCGCCGCGCGCCACCGCGGTGATGGCGCGGGTCATCTCGGCGGTCGGCCAGAGAAGATCGTCGATCAGGGAGTTGACCGAGCTTTCCATCTCCCCCCATGCGCCGGTGGAGACCGCGAATTTGACGCGATGGCGGGTCTTGCCGTCGCGGCCGACCAGGCCACCGACCTTGTCGAGCTGTTCGGCCATACGCTGGTTGGCCGCGACGATGTCGTTGAACGTGTCCGCTATCTTACCCGCCAGGCCGACCCGATCCCCGTCCAGGCGAACCGAGAAATCGCCCTGGCGCATGGCCTGAAGCGCAGCCAAGAGAGCCTCCAGCTCCGTAGCCGAGACGTCGCGCAGCCCCGCTTCATGCACGCCGTTGGCGCCGTTATGTGTCAGAGAAACCTTGGCTTTTTTCGAGCGGCGCGCCGTCTCCAGACCTTGAGACATTATCGTGGTGCTCCTGAGAGAAGAGCCGCAGGCGAGCAGAAATTCGCGGCGTCGGCATAAGCCTCAACGCCCTTCACATCGTCCGTATCCATGGCCGCCCCCTGGCGAAATCTGCCGACGCCAGCAGAACCAACGCGATGCGGAACCCTTGGTTCCCGATTTTTTGAAAGCCGGCCACGGAATCGCGATTTGCGAGCCTTCGAGCGCTCCCGGCCGATATTCACGACGTCGGCATAAACGGAACGGATGCTGTTTTGATGACCCTCACGCGTCGCGCGTGAAGGCGAAGCGATCGCGGATATAGGCGTTGAAATATTCCCCCTTGGAGGAGGCCGCCTTCATAGCCTCGAAAACCTCCGCCGGGACATTATGGTATTCGTATCGCCGCCCGGTCGTGAACACGACCCTCAAGCGTCGCTTCGCGGCGTCGTAAGAGAAAGTCCGGATAACCGACGATGGCATTCGCGTGCGCCGCGCAGAGGTGAAATTCCCGTCGCTACGGAAATCCACCGGTATGAGATGTGTTCCGCGCCCTGCCAAGCTTCGGCGCTCGTTGCGCCGTCTGCAATAGACTGACGGACATGCGAACCCAACTTAAATCCCGGCGCCAAGGTCGACGAATTCCTCGGCAAGGAGCGCGCGCCGCGCGGCGCGGCTCTGCCGGGACGCGGAAAGCTTCCCGACGAGGCGCCCGATCTGGACGTTGATCTCCGGTACGGCCGTGATCTCCCACCACGCCGGCCGAGTCAGGGACCCAAGTGCAAAGTGCCAATCCGAAGCGCCGCCCCGCGAGTCGACGACGGCGCAGTCCTCGGTCTCTATGCCGAGGGCGAGCGGGTCCGGAACGATCAGCTTCCGCCGCCGCAAATCCGCAAACAACGGATAGTCGATGGTGGCATAGTCACTGCGTGGGCCGGTGCAGTTGACGATCCGCGCCACGCGGACATCTTCGCGGCCACCGCCGCGCTTGTCGATCGTGACGTCGATGCCGCGCGTGCCGGGAACGGCAGCGCGCATGCGTCCTGCGAGCACGTGCAACCGGCCGCCTCGCATCAATTCGTGCAGACGGGCGGCGATCCGCGGCGCCATGCGATGGCGCACGACATCCCAGCGGGGACGCACATGGCGCAAGAACTGCCGGCGCTCGGCCGGCGACCAGCGATGCCAGATGCCCGCGACCGACGGGCGGACGGCATCGATAACGCGTTGCCACGCAATACCCTGCGCCGCGGCATCCGCCGCTGCGGCCCGCACCGCTCGCAGCGCATCAAGAGGCGAGAGGGATTTGCGATCCAGAAAGGGCGGCCAATGACCGCCGGCGACATGCGCTTGCGGGATCAGTCCGTGGCGGGAGACAGCAGTCAGCCGACCGGCGTGCCCGTTGTCCGTCAGTTTGAGAGCGACATCGACAGCGGTAAGGCCTGTCCCTACCAACAAGAGCGGAGCCTTTGGATCCATGCCGTCGAAAAGGCTCGGCGCCCAGGGATCGCTTGGGATGTCCTCGGGCCATCTCACGGCGACGCCCAGCGGCCGCGGCGTCAGATTGCCGGTCGCCAGAACGACGATGTCGGCGGCGAGGCGGCGGCCGTTGCCGAGCACAACGGAGCGGGACGAAACCTCCTCGATCCCCACCACCTCGGCGCTCACGACCGCAAGCCGCTCCGTGTCCCGCAGCGCCGCCTCCAGCCGCTCGTGCAAATAGGCGCCGAACAGCGCGCGCTCCACGAACGCCGAAGGCAGATCGCCGCCGCTTTCCGCAAGGGCGGCCGCGAGATTCGCCGCGCCGCCCGCCAGCCAAGCCTGGAATCCCGGTTCGAGGCCGACTTCCATCCGACTCACCGGGACGTTCAGCAGATGCGACGGCGCACATAGGCCATAGGCGAGCCCTTTTCCAATCCTGTCGGACTTCTCCACGATCGCGATGCGGGCCCGCGGCAACGCCGCGTGCGCTTTGAGGGCGAAGAGCGTGCCGCTGAACCCGCCACCGACAATGACGATCTTAAGATCGGATGCGGACGTCATGTACAATCACATCGGTATCCATCCGCCGCCGGTCGCCATAGATATATGGCAAGCGACGATCGCGGACGACGTTATGCTAACGTCTATCATTAGAGCATTGCCACGTCCCGCCGCCATAGCGCGGCTGATGAATTGGGGGCTGGGAACAACGATGGATCGCCGATAGGCGCCGGGACCGTCGCGCCTGGCAAACGCATCGCGGCCGCGCACATCCCAAGCCGGCGGCGGAACGGGCACCCCCGGCTGCCCGTTCCTGTCGGTCATTCCTTGCGGACGCGATAGGGGATGTCGTCGCTGGCGATTAGCACACGCTCCATCACGCGCGGGAAATCGCCATAGTCGCGCACCGCGTAGTGGAGCACGGCGCGATTATCCCAGAATGCGACCGAGCCTTTGCGCCAGCGGAACCGGACCTGATATTCGGGGCGCTTCACCTCGTCATAGAGACGCGCCAGCAGCGCATCGCTCTCGGCACGGTCGAGATCGACGATGCGGGGCTTGAGGCTCCAATTCACCCAGAAGATATCCTCGCCCGTTTCGGGATGGGTGCGGATGATCGGATGCGCGACGAGGGGATAGCGCTCGCCGGCCGCCTTGAGCGCCGACTGGAAGTCGTGGATGACATAGAGGCTATCGATCTTCTCGCGCAGATCGTCGGGAAGGCCGCGCAGGATCGCGCCGCCATTCGCCCAGATCGTGTCGCCGCCGACATCGGGGATGTTCACCGCGCGCAGGACGGCGCCGAAGGACGGATCGATCCGCCAGCTCGTATCGGTGTGCCAATGCGTCTCGCGGACGCTGTAGCCGCGCTTGGCGAATTCGCGGGAGTCGATCGGCTGGATGGTGCGGTGCTTTTCGAGCCCGCCCGACGGATGGTCGTAGAGCTTGCCGAAGTTCCGCGCGAAGGCGAGATGCTGTTCGTTGTCGATGTCCTGGTCGCGGAAGAACAGGACCTTGTGTTCGAGAAGCAGGCGACGCAATTCATCGCGCAATTCCGGCGACAGCGGATCGCGCAGGTCGATGCCGCCGACCTCCGCGCCGATCACGGGACTGAGCTTGGTGACGGCGAGCGAACTGTGCGCCGTTTCGATTTTGCGGGCGGCCGAACTCATGGGTTCTCCTTTTCGGAACGGCAATACCGCCCGATTAAGCGTGCGGCCCCAAACCGGCGCCAATCAGAAGTTCTCATCGCGGGCGTGAGTTTCGCCCAAGTGTCGAGTGTCGCGCCGTTTCGGCCGGCTCAATCTGGATATGAGAAACTCTCGATTTACGGCTTCGGAACCCGCCGGTATCAAACTATACTAATTTGATAGAGTTTCAGGATCGTCGCGGACGCGGCGTCCCTGGGGTGAGAGCGGGGTTCTTCATGTCGGCCAGGTGCGTAGCGTTTCGAACGGTGTTGCTTCTCGGCGGATCGCTCGCCGGGCTGGCGCAGGCCCAGGCGCAGGTCCTCGCAAGCAACGCGGCCGCGGACAATGTGTCGTCCGTGGAGACAGTGGTGGTGACCGGCGTGCGCGGTACGCAGCACCGCACGGTGGCGGATAGCCCGGTTCCGATCGACGTCATCGGCGGCAAGCAATTGCAGGAAAACGGTCGCGGCGCGCTCAAGGAGGTGTTCCAGACCCTGATCCCGTCCTTCAACCTGCCGGGCGTCAATGGCGGCGGCACGTCCTGGGCCGTCCGCGCGACGACCTTACGCGGCCTCAACGGCGACCAGGTGCTCTACCTGATCAACGGCAAGCGGCGCCATACCACGGCGCTCATCAACAACCTCGCCCGCGTCGGCAATGGCGGCGTGCCGGTGGACCTGGACCTCATCCCGGTCGCGGCCATCGACCATGTCGAAGTGCTGCGCGACGGCGCCGCGGCGCAATACGGCTCGGATGCCATCGCCGGCGTGATCAACATCATCCTGAAGGACGGAACCGACGGCGGCGTCTCCGACACCACCGCCGGTCTCAATTTCGGGGGCGACGGACTGAGCCTGCACGAGGCGGCCGATTACGGCCTGCCGCTGTTCGGCGAAGGCTACATCCATTTCGCCGCCGATGCCCGCAGTTCGGCGCCATGGTACCGCAACGAGGCGGCGACAACCCCCTATCTCTATAACCTGCTGGCCGGCGGCGTTCCCGATCCGCGCGAGGCGACGATCGATCGCAAGGCTTTCGGACATCCCTATGGCGGCGCGAACGACAAGCTCTACAGCCTCTCTTACAACGCCGGCGTGCCGCTTGGCTCCGACGTGACTCTGTACTCCGATACGACGGTGAGCCATCGCTACACGCAGAAGAACACCGGCAGCTTCCTGCCGTCCAATCTGAATTCGTTGCCGGAGATCTTTCCGAACGGGTTCCAGGCCTACCGCATCATCAACGAATGGGACTACCAGACGACCTGGGGCGCGAAAGGCGATCTCGACGGCTGGGTGTGGGATCTGAGTTCGAGCTTCGCGCAGGACTATGCGAACTTGGACGCCCGGCACACCATCAACGCGACGCTCGGACCGGCGAGTCCGACGTCGTTCCATCTGAGCAAGCACGATTTCGAGCAATGGACCAACACGGTCGACGTCACGCGTCCGTTCGAGATCGGGCTCGCCAAGCCGCTCGATGTCTCGTTCGGTCTCGAACATCGCTTCGAATGGTTCTCGATCGGCGCCGGCGATCCGCTGTCCTATGCCATCGGGAATTACATCATTCCGGCCGGCCAGCCGAATGCGGGATTGAACCCGATCCCCGGCCTGTCGTCCTACGCCGCCGCGACGCCGGCGGATGCTGGCTCGATCAGCCGCGATAATTATGCCGCCTATGTCGATCTCGATACCAGCATCACCGACAATTGGTATGTCGGCCTGGCGGGCCGCTTCGAGCACTTCACCGGCACAGTCGGGGATTCGACCAGCGGAAAGATCACCACACGATACGAGTTCCTTCCGGGCTATGCCTTCCGCGGTACGATCAGCAACGGCTTCCGCGCGCCCTCGCTGGCGCAGGAGATCTTCTCCACGCCGACCTTCAGCGGCCAGTTCAATCCGATCACGCACATCAACGACATCTATCGCGTGCAGGTTCTGCCGGTGTTCAAGGCCGGCGCCCTTGCCTTGGGGGCCCAGCCGCTGACGCCCGAGACCTCGCAGGATTACAGCGTCGGCTTCACCGCGCAGCCGATCGACAACCTCAATTTGTCGGTCGACGCTTATCAGATCAACGTCCACAACCGCATCCTGCTGAGCGGCAATATCGGCGGCCTGCCCGGCAGCGCGCAGGAGGCCTTCGTCAATTCGATCCTGACCCCGCTGGGCTATCCGGCGAACACGATCGTGCAATATTTCACCAATGCGGTGTCGACCCGCACGCACGGCATCGACTTCGTGGGCGATTACGGATGGGACCTGGACGCGGCCGGCGCGCTCAATCTGAGCGCGGCCTATTCCTGGGTCGAGACGGAGATCACGCGCGTCAACCCCACGCCGTCCGTGCTGCAGGGCCACGGCATCGCGCTGGTCGGATATCAGCGCGAAGGCGACCTGACCGTGGCTACGCCGAAGAGCAAGGTGATCCTGACGGGCGACTGGTCGCTCGAGCCGTTCGACGTCCATCTGCAGGTCACGCGCTACGGGTCCTACACCGAGCGCGGCACGGTCGATCCGGCTGTCAATCCGGCGCTGTCGAGCGACCGGACTTACAGTGCCAAATGGATCACGAACCTCGCGCTGACCTACGACCTGACCGATACCTTCTCGCTCACCGTGGGCGCCGACGATCTGTTCGACGTTTATCCCGACAAGATCGGACCGATCGATGCCAATTCGGGCATGGGCGAATACGGCAATTTCTCGCCCTTCGGCATCAGCGGCGGATTCTATTATACGAGAGTGGGCATCAAGCTCGGAGCAATCTAGTGACAGCGCATCTTTCATCCATCGAAGCACAGTCGGGCACCGCGCGCCTGCGCCAAGTGGTGGGTGCGTTCTCGCGTCTCTCCCGCTTGTCCAAATCGGTGCAGGAGACCCTCGCCGAAGGATCGGCGATCCTGGCCCATCTGGTGGCGAAGGACGACTGGCTGCCCGATGCGTTCGCGCAGCCCGATCCGGAACGTTACCGGCAATATCTTCTGCACTGCGATTCCGAGGAGCGGTTCTCGCTGGTGAGCTTCGTGTGGGGACCCGGGCAAGCCACGCCCATCCACAATCACACGGTCTGGGGCCTGGTCGGCGTGCTGCGCGGTGCCGAATTGGCGCAGCGCTATGTGCGCGATGGCGGCGGTCTGCATATCGATGGCGACGAAGCGGTGCTGAGAACCGGTGCCATCGATGCCGTTTCGCCGCAGACCGGCGACATCCACCGGGTGCGAAACGCCTATGACGATCGCGTCTCGATCAGCATCCATGTCTATGGCGCCAATATCGGCGCGGTCCGCCGCGCCACATTCCAGCCGGACGGCGCGGAAAAGCCTTTCATTTCCGGATATTCCAATGCATCTCTTCCGAACATCTGGGACCGATCGAAGGAAGGACAGCTGCGTTGAAACTCCCCGTCCGGACCACCGAATGGGTCCGCGAGCACCTGAAGGCGAACCGCGAAATCACGCTGGTCGATCTGCGCGAGGAGGGCGTCTTCGCCGAGGCGCATCCGCTGTTCGCCGCCTCGCTGCCGCTGAGCACGCTCGAACTCGAGATCCTCGACCGCATCCCGCGCAAGGATGTGCCGGTCGTTCTGTATGATGACGGCGAGGGCCTCGTCGCGCGTGCGGCGACGATGCTGGGCGCGCTCGGCTATACCGATGTGTCGGCCTTGGATGGCGGCCTGGACGGCTGGCGCGCCGCCGGCGGGGAGATCTTCCGCGACGTGAACACGCCGAGCAAGGCCTTCGGCGAGCTGGTCGAATCCGTGCGGCATACGCCGTTCCTGTCCGCCCAGGAGGTGAAGGCGCTGATCAATGCGCAGGCCGATGTCGTCATTCTGGATGCGCGCCGGTACGACGAATACCAGACGATGAACATCCCCGGCAGCGTCAGCGTGCCGGGCGGCGAGCTCGTCTATCGCGTCGGCGCGCTGGCGCCGCGCGCCACCACGACGGTGATCGTCAATTGCGCGGGCCGCACGCGGAGCCTGATCGGGACGCAGTCGCTGGTGAACGCGGGCGTCGCGAACAGGGTCTTTGCCCTGCGCAACGGCACGATCGGGTGGACGCTGGCGGGGCAGGACCTCGAACATGGCGCCAACCGCCGTGCATCCGAGCCGCCGCGGGATCCCGCCACCGCGAGCCGGGCGCGCGCGCTGGCCGATCGGGCCGGCGTGAAGCGCATTGCGCTGAACGAACTGCCCACCCTGCTCTACGATCAGGCGCGGACGACCTATCGCTTCGACGTGCGCACGCCGGAGGAATACGCCGCCGGCCATCTGGCGGGATTTCGCAGCGCGCCCGGCGGGCAATTGGTCCAGGAGACCGACGCCTTCGCGCCGGTGCGCGGGGCGCGCGTCGTGCTCAGCGACGACACCGGCGTGCGCGCCGATATGACGGCATCGTGGCTGGCCCAGATGAACTGGGAGGTCTTCGTGCTGGACGACGATGTCGCCGCGTCGGCAACGGAGACCGGATCCTGGAAGCCGCGACGTCCGCCGCTGCCGCAGGTCAAGACGCTGACGCCGGCCGAGCTGGACGGGCTTCTGCGCGGCGGACATGCGACGCTGTTCGACCTTTCGCCCAGCGCCGCCTTCGCCAAGGCGCATATTCCCGGCGCCTGGTTCGCGATCCGCGCCCAGTTGCGCGACGCGCTCGAAGCCGCGCCGCGCGGCGCCATCGCGGTGCTCACCTCGGCCGACGGCGCCCTTACCCGCTATGCCGCCGGCGATCTGGCGGAGGAAGGGCTCGCATTCCAGGTCCTCGATGGCGGCAACGCCGCCTGGATCGCGGCCGGCCTCGCCGTCGAAAGCGGCATCGCGCGGGCGGCGTCGGCGCCGACCGACCGCTATCGCCGCCCTTATGAGGGAACGGACAACCCGGTGGCGGCCATGCAGGCTTATCTCGACTGGGAATTCGGCCTTGTCGAGCAGCTTGGGCGCGACGGAACCCACGGTTTCCGCGTCCTTTGACTTTTTCTCATCGGCGACATTTCCCGAACTCGGTTCCCAGGGGCGGACCAAACGGCTAATCTCTACCTGTCCACTAGAGATAGGTGCCCCGTGAGCGTCGAATTCATCGGCTTCGTGAATACGCAGGAAGTCTCCGAAACACGGCCGGCGAGCGGCCCGACAATCCAGCTCGATTACATCGAGAAGGTCGCGCGGGCGCATGAGGAAGGCGGCTTCGACCGCGTCCTGGTCGCGTTCGGATCCTCGTCGCCGGAAAGCATCCTGGTCGGCGCCCACGCCGCCTCGGTCACCTCGCGCCTGGGCCTGATGATCGCACACCGCCCCGGCTTCACCGCGCCGACCATCGCGGCGCGGCAATTCGCGACGCTGGACCAGCTCAGCAAGGGACGCGCAGCCGTGCACATCATCACCGGCGGCGACGATGCGGAGATGGCGCGCGACGGCGACCACACGACCAAGGACGAGCGCTATGCCCGCACCTCGGAATATCTCGACATCGTGCGGCTGGAATGGACGAGCGACAAGCCGTTCGACTATCGCGGCAAGTTCTATCAGGTCGAAGGCGCCTTCTCGTCCGTCAAGAATGTGCAGACACCGCACATCCCGGTCTATTTCGGCGGCTCGTCGGAGGCCGCGATCCCGGTCGCCGGCAAGCATGCCGACGTCTATGCGCTGTGGGGCGAGACCCAGGCCCAGGTGCGCGAGACCATCGCGCGGGTGCGCGCGGCGGCGGCGCCGCATGGCCGCAATCCGCGGTTCAGCCTGTCGCTGCGTCCGATCCTCGCCGCCACGGAAGAAGCGGCCTGGGCGCGCGCGGACCGCATCCTCGAACAGGTGAGGGACATCCGCGCCGCGCGCGGCCTGCCGATCTCGGGCCACCGTCCGGCGAACGAAGGCTCCAAGCGGCTTTTGGCCGCCGCCTCGCAGGGCAGCCGTCTCGACAAGCGGCTGTGGACGGGCGTTGCGGCGCTGACCGGCGCACAAGGCAATTCGACGTCGCTGGTCGGCACGCCGGAACAGGTGGCCGAGGCGCTGCTCGAATATTACGATCTCGGCGTCACCACCTTCCTCATCCGCGGCTTCGATCCTTATGACGATGCGGTCGATTACGGCACGAACCTCATTCCGGTCGTGCGCAAGCTGGTGCGCGAGCGCGAGGCGCTGAAAAAGGCCGGCTAAGGCAGGTCTTCGACCGCCTTGCGCACCAAGGCCCCCAGACGTGCGATCGAGGGGCTCTCCGCATTGCGGGCGTAGAGGGCATAGGCGATTTCGGGAAGAGACGGCAGCCGGTTGGATTCGATCTCGCCCAGGCCGGCGCCGCCGGTGAAGAGCGAGGTCCGGCAGGTTATGCCGAGACCGCCCGCGACGGCCGCGCGCAAGCCGGTCAGATGCGGCGTCTGCACCACGATTCGATAGGGGATGTCCGCCTTCTCGAGCGTCTTCAATGCGATGTTGCGGAAGGCGCAAGGTTCGGTGAGGACGGCGAGCGGTAGGACGTCCTGCTTGGAGAGCTCGGGATCGCCGATCCACAGCGTCCGGGCACGCCGGATGACTTCGCGCTCCTCGATCGGCGAAACGCACAACGCGACGTCGAGCCTGCCCTCCCGCAAATGCTCCTGCAGCTCGGCCGTGCCGGCGGCGCGAACTTCGAGCTGCGCCTCGGGATGAAGCAGGGTGAATTGCCGGAGGACGCCGGAGAGAAGCACTTCCGCGAAATCCTGCACCATGCCGACGCGGACCGGACCGTGCACGGCTTCGCCCCGCAGCGACACCACCGCCTGATCGTTGATGTCGAGGATCTGCCGCGCATAGGCGAGCAACTCGGTGCCCGCCGGCGTCAGGACGAGCTTGCGGGCGCCCTCGCGCAGGAACAGCGGCCGCTGCAGGAGTTCCTCGAGACGCTTGATCTGCAGGCTGAGCGCCGACTGCGTGACGAAGACGCGCTCCGTCGCCTTCGCCATCGAGCCGGTGTCGACGATGGCGGCGAAGCTCCGCAAAAGTTCTGTCGGCAGATTGGTGACCATGAGGCTTACTTCGCTTGCGAGAGGGGGACTTATATCTTAATCTCTAGTGGTTTAATAGTGTATGGTGATCGATATGGCAAAGCTCTTCCGCGCTTCTCTCCTGGCATGGGCTTTCCTGGCCGCCCTTCCGGCGCTGGCGCATGCCGAAAGCGGCATCGTCCTCAAGGTTGGCGACCAAAAAGGCAGCACGCAGGCGGTGATGGCGGCGGCCGGGGTCCTGAAGGACCTGCCCTATCGCATCGAATGGGACGTGTTCGCGGCGGCCCAGCCGCTGCTGGAAGCCCTGAACGCGGGCGCCATCGACACCGGCGGCGTCGGGGACGGGCCGTTCCTGTTCGCCTTCGCGGCCGGCGCGCCGATCAAGGTCGTCTCGGTCTATCACGGCGACGTGCATGACAGCGTGGCGATCGTGGCGCTGCCGAGCTCGCCGATCCGCCGCGCCGCCGATCTGAAGGGCCATATCGTCGGAACCACGCGCGGCTCGATCGGGCATTATCTGCTGCTGAAAGCGCTGGCGCAGGCCAGACTGACGCCGCAGGACGTGACGCTCGTGTTTCTCGACCCCGGCAGCGCGAAGGCCGCGCTGGAAAGCGGTTCGATCGAAGCCTGGGCGACCTGGGATCCCTATGTCGCGCTCGCGGTCACGCAGGACAAGGCGCGCGTGGTGGCGAACGGGAACGGGTTGCTGCCGGGCTATGGCTTCCAGGCGGCGAGCCAGAACGCTATCAACACGAAGCGCGCCGCGCTCGCGGATTTCCTCAAGCGGCTGGCGAAGGCGCGGCAATGGATCGTGGCGCACAAGGGCGAATTCGCCCTCGCCTGGTCGAAGGAGACGGGCCTGCCGCTTGCCGTCGCACAGGCCGTGATCGCCCGGCAGAATTATGTGACCGTGCCGATCGACCAGAAGGTGATCGGCTCGCTCGCCAACGGCATCGCCATCTATCGCGCCGCGGGCGCGATCAGCGGCGCGCCGGATGTGGCGACGGCTTTCGACAAATCGTTCAACGCAATCCTGGTCCCCTGAGCGGGAAACGTCAGCCGGTCGCGGACACGAGGACGGGCGTGCCGCCGCGCCGCGGCGGCGGCGCCTTCGGCTGAACCGCCTGTTCGCCCTGAGGCGCATGCGGATGCACCTCGACGCCGAGCGCGGCGAGAAGCTCCGCCCGCATCAGCGAAAAGCCGACCATCGCGCGATCGCGCGGATGCGGCTCGGAGATCGAAATCTCCTTCTGGATGCGCCCGTCGCCGAGCACCAGGACGCGATCGGCCAAGAGCAGCGCCTCGTCGACATCGTGCGTGACCAGAAGAACGCTCGGCTTGTGCACGGTCCACAGCGCGGAGACCAATTGGTGCATCTTGATGCGGGTGAGCGCGTCCAGCGCCGCGAAGGGCTCGTCCAGCAAGAGGAGCTTCGGCTCGCGCACAAGCGCGCGGGCCAGCGCCGCGCGCTGCGCTTCGCCGCCGGACAATGTCGCGGGCCAGGCATCAAGCCGATGCGCCAGCCCGACCTCGGTCAGCGCCTGCACGGCCCGCGCCCGCACATCGGGGCCGCTGAGTCCGAGGGTGACGTTCTGCCAGACCTTCTTCCACGGCATCAACCGCGGCTCCTGAAACACCACCGCGCGCGTCGCGGGAACGGAGACCTGCCCTTCGGTGACAGGATCGAGGCCGGCCAGCGTGCGCAGGAACGTCGTCTTGCCCGAGCCGCTGCGGCCGAGCAGCGCCACGAACTCGCCGGGCGCGATATCGAAATCGAGGCCGTCGAGCACGGTGACGGCGCCGAAGCGGCGGCTGAGGCCGCGGACGGCCACGCCCGCCTCTGTGGCCGCCAGAGGCGTTTGGTGGATCGACATGGTCAGCCTTTCAGGATCGAGGGGCGCCAGGCAAGCGCCCGATGCTCGAGGGTGCGGATGATGACGTCGGTCAGAAGCCCCAGAAGCCCATACACCATCAGGCCGACCACGATGATGTCCGTGCGCATGAAATCGCGCGCCGACATGATGAGATAGCCGATGCCGCTCGACGCGTTGATCTGCTCGGCGACGACGAGGCTCAGCCACGAAATGCCCATCGCGTAGCGAAGGCCGACGAGAAAGGACGGCAAGGCCCCCGGCAGAACGACATGGCGCAGGAGCTGCCACTGGTTGAGGCCGAAGGTGCGGCCGGCTTCCAACAGCTTCTTGTCGATGCCGCGGATGCCCGAATAGAGGTTGAGATAGATGGGATAGACGGTGCCGAGCGCGACCAGCGCGATCTTCGGCGTCTCGCCGATGCCGAACCAGAGAATGAACAGCGGAACGAGCGCGAGAAACGGGATCGCGCGGAGGATCTGGAGCGGCGCGTCGATCGCGGTCTCGCCGCGGCGCGACAGGCCGGAGATCAGCGCGAAGACAGTCCCGAGGCTCACGCCGATCGCCAGACCCTCCATCGCGCGGCCGAGCGACACCAGAAGGTTGTCGGCCAGTTCGCCGTCGGCGATGAGCGTCCAGAGCGTGTCGAGCACGTGCAATGGCGACGCCAGCGTGCGCTCGGGGATCAGCCCGGCCGACGAGGCCGCCTGCCAGGCGACGAGAATGAGCAGCGGGCTTATGGCGCGCGCCGCCGATTGGGCGATCTGCCCCGCTTTTGCGGACACGGGACGCGGGATGACGAGTGTGGCCATATGCCCTCCAATATCTATAGAATTACTATAGATACTCCTGCGCAACAAGTCCCTCAGCGCGATGGGGTATCCGTGCTCTCCAGCGTCCGCGCCAGCGCGAAGACCGTTTCCATGCGCCAATGCTCGTTGCTGTAGCCGGGATCGGAGGACCATTCCGCCCAGCCGGAATCGCGCCGGTAGCGGCCGAGCGCGCCCAGGATGGCGTGCTCCCCGACGGCGCCCCGCGATTCGCAATCGGGGCCGACATATACCGCGTCGGCGTCGCAATAGAGCTCGCACATGAAGCAGGTCTGGCAGGCAGAGGGACGTGCGATCCGCGGCGGCCCATCGCCGGACAGGTCGAAGACGTCGGTCGGGCAGACCCGGACGCAGGCATTGCAGCCGGTGCAGCGCGAGGCCACGATCAGCTCGATCATCTCAGGCCACCTTGATCTCGGGTGCGAGGTCCGCCGCGACGTCGATGCGATCGAGCCCCGACGCCAGCAGCCGATGCGCCAGGGCGCCATCCGTGGCCGGCCGGTCCGTTCGCTGATGCATGCCGCGGCTTTCTCCGCGTGCCAGCGCCGCGCGGGAACTCCAGCGCGACGCGGCGAGCATGGCCGCAGCCTCCCGCAAGCGAAGGGATGCCGGGCCCGGTTCTGCATTCCGCACGCGGATCTCGCTCCAGGCGCCATCGAGCTTTGCCAGCGACCGCGTGAGCTTTTTTTCGCTGCGGAACAGGTTCTTATCGTAAGCCAGGGTCTCGTCGCGGATCAGATCAATGAGCGAGGCCGTCTCCTGCGCGGTGACGGTGGGCGCCGAGCCAGAGCGCAGACCGGCGCCGCCGGTGCGTTCGACCCGCCGGTTCGCGCGGCGGCCGAGCGCACGCGCCCTTTGCGCGGCGCCCTCCCCGGCCCATTGCCCGGACGAAAGCGCCCAGGACGAATTCTGCGCGCCGCCGCCGGAGGTCGCGCCGGCGATCAATTCCCGGGTCGCCGCATCGCCGGCCGCATAGAGGCCGGGCACATCGGTCTGGCACGACCGGTCGGCGATCCTAAGGCCGCCGATGCCGCGCACCGTGCCTTCGCCGCGGAGCGCGATCTCGAAACGCTGCGTGAACGGATCGACGCCGGCGCGGTCGAACACCAGCAGGAAATTCGGCGATATGTTCGGCAGGATCGCACGGATCTCCGCCGGCATGCGCGCCAGCGTCGCGAACACCGGGCCGTCCAGCAAGGCGGGCGCCAGCGTGCGGGCCACGTCCTGTCCCAGCGGGATGGCCAACTCGCGGCCCGCGGCATCGAAATAACGGGCGAAGGCAAAGGACATCGAGCGCGTCATCGACGACCAGGCCGGCGCCACTGTGTAATAGCTAGTGAATTCCATACCGGAGAGGCGCGCGCCCGCCTCCGCCGCCATCAAGAGGCCGTCGCCGGTGTTGGTGCGCGACCCTAAGAGATGCGAGGCAAAGGCGCAGCCGCCGCTTGCGACGACCACCGCGCCGGCGCGGACCTGCCAGGCGCGCTGCTGCTGGCGCGCATAGCCGGCGGCCCCAGCCACCGAGCCATCGGCATGGAGGAGAAGCTCGAGGGCCGGCGACTGATCCAGGATGGCGACGCCGCTGTCCTCGGCATAGCGGCGCATGGCACGCATATATTCGGGCCCGCGCAGGGCGCGAAAGCGCGGCGCCCCACCCTCACCCAGCGAAAAGCGGTAATAGCCCGCGAGAAGCGGAATGCTTTCCCATGTCCTCTCGATGATACGGGACATCCAGCCGGCGTCGGCGAGACCGAAGGCACGGGCGTTGCGCGCCGCGACCGCTTCGCTCCGCTTGCCGGGCGCGACCCACCAATGGCCGGGGCCGGCGGAAGCGGTGACGCCGCTCGTCCCGCAATAGCCCTTTTCGGCAAGGATCACGCTCGCGCCGGCGCGCGCGGCCGCAATGGCAGCCCAAGTCCCCGCAAGGCCGCCGCCGATCACCAGGACATCGGCCTCATATGCCAGGGTGTCGCGCTCCATCGCTGACGCCGGTTACTCGGCGGCAATCGAGCGTGACGGGTGGACGAGCTTTTCGACCGCGGAGACGACGGGTTCGGCTTCGGTCCGCGCCAGCCAGTCCGGGCTCACATCGGCGAAGGCGACGACGCGGTCCTGTCCGATCACGATCACGGCCGGCATAGGCAATTCCCAGGTTCCGGTTCCGGTGACCTCGCCGATCGACGTGCCCTTCTTCACCGCGGCGCGGCGCGAGGGCTCGTCGAAGCTGTAGAGAATGCCGAAGCGGCGCCCCAGCGCGTTGTCGGTATCGGTGACGACGGGGAACGGAAAATTGTGGCGCGTCTTGATTTCGACCAATCTGTCGCCGCGCTGCGGGCTGACCGCGATCAGCGTCGCGCCCAGGCGCTCGAGGGCGGGATGGAGATTGCGCTGATAATAAGGGAGCGCGATGTTGCAGGCTGGACATCCGGCGAAGCGGAAGAAGATGAGGACGGCCGGCCCCCGGGCCAGCAAATCTTCGAGCGAAAGATCGGCGCCTTCGACTTCGCGCAGGGTGAACGGCGCCACCAAATCGCCGGGCTTGACGAAACCGTCCCGGTCCGCGGTCCGCTCCAGCAGCGTCCGTTGGTCGATGTTAACCTGGAGATCTTCCGGCTTCCAGGTCGCGACGCGTTCCGCGTGCAGTTGCGCGAGCAGATCCCGCACCGATTCCGTCTTTTCCAGCGCCATCACCGGCCTCCACATTCATTGCCGAAGGCAACGGTGCGGGATGGGCGCGGGCTCCGCCAGACAGCTTTTCTCAACCTGGCATCGAGTTTATCTCAATTGGCCCGCCGGCCCACGGAAGCGACATTACAGACGAGGCGCCCCGGCGAACGCAAGAGGAGTGCGAATTGGGTCTGCAACTGAAGGGCAAGCGTGCCGTGGTCACCGGCGGAAGCCGTGGGATCGGAAAAGTCATCGCGCGCGAATTGGCCGCGGAGGGCGTCGATGTCGCCATCGGCGCGCGAAACCAGGAGCAGCTCGCCGCCGCTGCGCGCGAACTGAACGAGGCCGGCGATGCCCGCATCGTCGCGCTTGCGGTCGACACATCGGACGACGCATCGGTCGCGGCCTTCATCGCGGCGGCGGCCAAGGCTCTGGGCGGCATCGACATCCTCGTGAACAACGCCGCCCAGCCCGGCGGCGCCGCACCGGCGGCGCGGCTCGAGCAGGTCACGGCGGAGGCCCTGCTGGAAGATGTGAACGTCAAGGTCGCGGCTATCTGCGGACGGCGCGCGGCGCCGTTCCCCATATGCTGGAAGGCGGCTGGGGGCGCATCATCAATATCGGCGGGCTGGCGGCGCGCCGTTCCGGCCATTACGTCGCTTCGGTGCGCAATTCGGCGGTCAGCGCGATCACCAAGAACCTCGCCGACGAGTTCGGCAGGAGAGGTATCAATGTCAACGCGATCCATCCGGGCGCGACGCGAACCGAACGGACCGACGCCGAAGCGGCGGCCAAATTCGCGGCCAACGCGACCATCGGCCGGATCGTGGACGCGACCGAGATTGCCTGGCTGGTGGCCTTCCTGGCGTCACCGAAGAGCGTCGCCATCAACGGCGAGACGATCGCGGCCGGTGGCGGCACGCCGGGCGTGATCGACTATTGATCAGTTCGGAAGGCTCGAAAGAAACGCCGCGGCATCGTCCGCGGAGCGCGCCGGAATTTCGACCTGCGGCAGATGGCCGACGCCCGGATAGACGACCAGCTTCGCGCCGGGAATGGCATCGGCGAATTTGTGCGCGCTTGCCACGCCGATCAGCGGATCGACCGCACCCCACAGCACGAGCGTGGGGATCGCGACATGCGACAGCGCTTCCTTGGTCGCGATGCCGAGCTTGCCGGGCGCCAGCGACATCAGGATGTCGCGATGGCCGGGTGCACGCTGGAATTCCGCCCAGCGCGCAATGAAGGCATCGGTGATGACGGCGGGATTGCCGACCTCGCCACGCAGGCCGCTGCGGATGAGCGGGGTGTTGTCAATGCTCTTCAGGAAGGCGCGGCCCCAGCTATATTGGAGGAGGCGGAAGGCGAGCGGGGGCGATTTCAGCGTCTCGCTCGGCCAGCCGGCGGCGTCCACCAGGATGAGCGCACGCAACCGCGCCGGATAACGCAGCGCGAACTGCCAGGCGATGCCGCCACCCAGCGAGTTTCCGGCGATGGCGAATTTGGGCAGGTTCAATTTCGCCGCCAGCGCATCGATCAGAGCCGTGCTCTCATCGTCGTTCAGAACATAGTCCGAAGGCGCGCGCGTCAGCCCGTGACCCGGCAGATCGATGCGGATGATGCGGAAGCGATCTTGCAGCCGGGCCGTCCAGCCATCCCAACTGGTGAAGGAATCGCCGAAGCCATGGACGAGCAGGAGGACCGGCGCCTTGCGATCCCCCTCGTCCCTATAGTGCAGCCGCACGCCGCCCGGCAGATCGGCGAAATGCGACTGCGCGTTGGCATATTTCGCCTCCAGCGCCGCGTAGGGGATGTCCGGCCCGCGCAGAACGAACCACCAATAGCCGACCGCCACGACGATCAGGGCGACCAGGAGCCAGCCAACCAGCTTCAATGCGGACCGCATGGCGCGCTCAATATTTCAGGCTGAGGCGGACGCCGACCGTGGCCGGCTCGCCGCGCTGGGCGATGTTGATGTCCGTCAGGAAGAAATTGCGCGTGGTGTCGTAATTCGCATTGAAGATATTGTGGCCGAACAAAGCTACCGACCAAGGCTGGCCCTCGGGCGTGAGCGTGAGGTTCGCATTGGCGAGCCAATAGGCGTGGACATTATAGACCGGGCCCAGCAGCAGCGGGTCGAAATGGTCGTGGAAGGCATAGTCGGCCTCCGCCTCGAGCGAATAGCCCGGCAGCAGGAACGTATAGGCGGCCGATCCGCCATAGCTCCACGGCGCGAAGCCGACACGCGCGCCCTTCCGGTTGACGAAGACCGGATTGAGCGCATTGCCCGGAGGCACGCAGATCGATGCCGGCACGCAAAGCGCCGTGGTCGCGGCGATGTCGAGATCGTTGGCGTATTCGTCGAACTGGCCGTCCTTCCAGCCGACCGATTGCGACAGCTCCAGCTCGGGGATCGGCTGCCACTTGCCTTCGAACTCGAAGCCGTAGATGTGCGATTTGCGGGCGTTGACGATCGCGCCGATGGCCCCGAAGTCGGACCAGATCGCCGATTGCACCTGCTGATTGTGGTAGTCGTAATAGAAGCCGGCACCGTTGAGCTGCAGCGTGCCGTCGGCGAGCGTTGTCTTGAAGCCGCCTTCATACGCCCAGAGCGTTTCCGGCTTGAAGGCGCCGACCGCGCTGGCGCTGGGCACGTTGTAGGAGGTGAAGCCGCCCGACTTCACGCCTTCGCTGACGCTGACATAGAGCAGCGTGTTTTCCAGCGGCTTGTATTCCAGCTCCGCCTTGCCGGAGAGGTTGGTGTTGTTGAGCGTCTTGTCCGCGGTCGGGCTGAACGCCGTCGGCGGCGTGCCCGGCGCGAAGATGCCGGCGGTCACGTAATCCTTCTGTTCGCGGTGTTCGCTTTCGCCGCGCAGCCCGCCGATCAGCGACCATTGCTCGTTGAAATGATATTGGACCTGACCGAACAGCGCCTCGCTCTCGACATGCTGGTTGTAGGTCGTCTGGGTGATGAAGCCGAGCGACTGCCAGAAATCGGAATCGAAGAACTCGTTCAGATCCTCGTGCGAGAAATAGAACCCGACGAGCCAGGTGAGCGGCGCGGTTGCGTCGTTCGAGGCCAGACGCAGTTCCTGCGAATAGACGTTCGCGTTGGTATTGAAATAGGTGCCGGCATAGGCCAGCGAAGACGCGTCCCAGTCGTTGTATTCCTTGCGGTCGAGATTCTCGTAGGACGAGATCGAGGTCAGCGTGGCGAATCCGAAATCGGCATTCGCGCGCAGGCTGACGCCGCCGCTGGTCGTATCGTGGAACGGCTTGGTATCGACCGGCTTGCCGATCAGATCGGCGAAGGTCTGCGATCCGCCCCAGCCGGTCTGCGCGTTGTTGGTGAAGGCCGGCACCACCTGACCGCTGAGATAGATGTTGGGAATGGGATTGAAAAGGTAGAGGCCGGTCGGCTCGGAATCGTCATAGCCCCAATGGCCTTCGAGCAGGAAATTGACCGTGCTGGAGGCGTTCCACTGCAGCTGGCCGCGCAGCGCGGTGGTGTCCTTGTCGCCGAGCGACTCCCCGGTTTCGCGGTTCTTCTGCCAGGCGCCGCCCTGGTCAGTGACGATGGCGAGGCGCCCGAGCAGATCGTCGGAGATCGGGCCCGAGACATAGCCCTCGGCATGGAATTCGTCATGGCTGTCGAACTCTGCCGTCAGACCGGCGGTGAAATCCTCCGTCGGCTTGTTGGTGATGAAGTTGACCGCGCCGCCGGTGGTGTTCTGGCCGTAGAGCGTGCCTTGCGGCCCGCGCAACACCTCCACCCGGCCGATGTCGAACAGCAGGCCCTGGGTCTGAGCCGGCACGGGATAGGCCACCTCGTCGACATAGACGCCGACGGTCGAGCTGTTGTTCGAGCCATAATCATCGAAGCCGACGCCGCGCAGGCGGAATTGCGGCTGGCCGCTGCCGAAAGCCGGCACGATTTCAAGACTGGGCGTGGCGTATTGCAGGTTGTTGATCTGCGTGACGTTATGCTTCACGAGGTCGTCGGCCGACAGCACCGTCAGGGCGATGCCGACGTTCTGCGCTGATTCCGACCGCCTTTCGGCCGTGACCGTCACGGTCTCGATCGCCGTCGGCAGCGTATCGGCAAACGCCAGATTCGATGTCAGCAGCACCGTCAGCGACGCAACAACAAGCTTGGTTTTCATCATACCCCTCGAACAACAATGACTCTTCTTACACGCGCAGACTGCCGCGGCGAAAGCCGACGACCGGCCATTTGAAGCGGCGCACGGTGCGAACCGGCGCAGCCGCCGTCCGGCCTTCGCAATGCGCAAGCACTTTCTGATGAAGGTCGGCCCCCGCGTCATCGCCCCATTCGCGCAATTGCGCAATCTTGCGGCGCAGATGCCACTCGGCAGAGCCGCCGAATTCGCGCTTCCACAAGCGCGCGATGCTGTCGATGCCGGCCACCCCGTAGTCCCCCGTCAAACCCGCACGCCGCCCCGAAAGCGGGCCCGGAGGCCCGCCAAGTCCAGGGAGGAAACGCCGCCAAGAAAGCAGCATCGAATCAATACTATATCGTTTTACTAGAGTAAAGGCTCACCGAAGGCCCGCGCGCGATCGTCCGACCAGCAGGCCGCCGCCGTCGGCCTGAAGCCAAGCAACAAGGATATCGGTCGCAACAGGCCAAGCCTATGGGACGATGCCAATGCTTCAAACTGGGCGGTGCAACACGCGGACCGGCTCGCCGCGCAGATATGCGGCAACGGCAAGGGCCGCTCCAACATGGAAGCGGCGCATCGTCGGCTCGGTCACGAAGCCCAGATGCGGCGTCATGGTGACGTTTTCCAGCGCTTGGAGCGGATGGTCCTTCGGAAGCGGTTCCTCGTCGAACACGTCCAGCCCCGCCCCTGCGATACGCCTCTCCCGCAAGGCCTCCACCAAGGCGGCCTCGTCGACGATAGGGCCTCGCGAGGTGTTGATGAGGTAAGCAGTCAGCTTCATTGCAGACAGCTCCGCCCGGCCGACCAGCCCCCTGCTCCGATCACTCAGCACATAATGGATGCTGACGATGTCGCTGGTTCTGAACAGCGTATCCTTGTCGACCCGCACCGCCCCTGCCGCCTGCGCGGCTTCGTCGGTCAGATTCGAACTCCAGGCCAGCACCTTTAGGTCGAAAGCCCGCGCATAGCGCGCGATATGGGTTCCGATCTTTCCGAGGCCGACGAGACCCAGCGTTCGTCCGGCAACCGCCACGCCAAGACTGTGCTGCCAATCTCCGCGCCGCAGGCGCTCCGCCTCCGCCGGAATATTGCGGACGGTGGCCAAAAGCAGGCCCCAGGCAAATTCCGCGGTCGATGTGGGCGCCGAGGGCAGATCGTCGGGCGCGGCCCCATCGATCACCACGACGCCCCGATCCGCCGCGGCGGCTTCATCGATGGTCCGCACATGGGCGTCCGTCACGACGATCGCCTTGAGGTTCGGAAGCCGATCGAGAATCGATTTCGAAAGACGCGCGCGCTCCCGCACCGTGCATAGGACATCGAAGGGCTGGAGGGCGTCCACGATCTCGTCATCGGACAAATGCCTGTTGAACACGCGGACGGAGGCCAGCCGTTCGACAGGCGACCAGTCGGCCAATCTCAACGCGGCATCGGCATAGTCATCGAGTATCGCGACATTCACCATAACAAGGGACCCTGGGGTTCTCAGGCTTGCAACTTTCACTCGTTGGTGACGCGGCCGCAATCCATACCAAAAGCTTATTCCGGCCCTGGCCGTGTCCGGCGGGAAGCGGCCGAACCGATGAGGGCGGAATATCTTTTGCAGTCCGTGAGGTTAAGCAACCCCAATCCGCCGGTCGAGAAACGCGGCAATATTCGTCACCGCATCGCCGTAGAACGTCGCATAAAGCTCCCGAGATACATAGCCGATGTGCGGCGTGGCGAGCACATTGTCCAACGACCGAAAGGGATGATCTGACGTCAAAGGCTCGGTGTCGAAGACGTCCAGCGCGGCACCGGCGATCGCACGCTTTTGCAGGGCTTCGATAAGCGCACCCTCCTCCACGATCGGGCCGCGCGAGGTGTTCACGAGCCATGCCGTGGACTTCATGACCGCGAGTTCCGCTCCGACGATCAGCTGCCGCGTCCGGCGGCTGAGTATGAGGTGGATCGTCACGATGTCCGCCTGTTGGAGCAGTTCAATCTTGGAAACCAGGCGCGCGCCGCATGCTTGCGCTCTTTCGGCCGTGAGGTTCTGGCTCCAGGCGATGATCTCCATTCCGAAAGCACTGCCTATTCGCGCGATCTGCGATCCGATGTTGCCGAGACCGAGGACGCCCAGGGTTTTGCCGCGAAGACCGCTACCGACCGTCCGCTGCCAGCCGCCCGAACGAAGCGAGTTGCTTTCGGTGAGGATGTTTCGCGCGCTCGCCAGGATCAAAGCCCATGTCAGTTCGACGGTCGGACTCGATTCGTAACCGGTGTGCACGATTTCGATGCCAAGCTCGGCCGCCGCCGCAACATCGATGGAAGCGTTCCGAGCCCCGGTGGAGGCAATCAATCGCAGTCGGGGAAGCTGTTCCAGAATTGCGCGCGGCAATGGTGTGCGCTCGCGCATCACACATATCACATCGAAGGTCCGCAGTCGTTCGACCACGTCGGCAGGGTCGGCGAGATGATCGTTGAAGACCGTGATGGCCGCACGCCCATCCAGACGGGACCAGTCCGCCGACTGCAGTGCGACGTTCTGGTAGTCGTCCAGAATAGCGACGTTGATGGAATTGTCGGACGGAGGCATATGTATCTCACTGCGTTCGTGCGGTGGATCTCGGGCGATGCGAAATCAAAAATGTATCTCGGCAAGACCGGCCTCGCCGCAATATTCGTCATAGGTCGCGCCCGAGCTGTGCTTCCCCGCCGGGCTCGATGCGCCCAGCGCGCCGATGACCTTGCCATCCCGTCTGATGGGAAACCCGCCGTCATTGGCATTGAGATTGGGATCGCCCTGGATTACCTCGCCCCGCACCGGCTTGTGGTCGAGCGTTTTCGCAAAGTCCGCGGTCGACATACCTTTCTTCATGGCAGTGTAGGCCTTTTTGCGCGCTGCCTCGGGCGAGTTGCCCAGTGACGCGTCCGCCGCCAGTACGACCTTCGGATTTCCGTACATATCCATGATCTCCGCGACGGCCGGCTCGCCGTATGGCGCGCAGGCATCGAGCACCGCCTGGGCCGCCTTCATCGCCATCGGCAGCGGAATGGTTTCCTCGGGCGGCAATGGCGGCAGCCTGGCCGGCGGCGCCGCGGCCGCAGGAGGACCGGCGGCAGGCGCTGCCTCCGCCGGCGTCGGCGCCTCCGGTCCATTTGCCTGCGCCCACGCAGCCGTGGCGATGGCGCAGAAGAAAACGGCCGAAGCGAATATGCGATTCATGAGCTACTCTCCCATTCGAATTGCGGCGATATGGCCGCGGCTGCGCCGGAGCACGAATTTCACTTCACCAGTGCGGCACCGACCGCACATGCCACGGCGTCTTGCGACGCGGCACCGCCGGAACAGCCGATGGCGCCGATGACCGTTCCGTTCTCGATCAAGGGAAACCCGCCACGCGAGGCAATGACGTCGTCGAGCGTCAGCATGTAGATCGTGCCCTTCTGGACGGCGTCTTCGAACACCTTGGTCTCCCGGCGGAATCTCGCCGCGACGCGCGCCTTGTGCTGCGCGATCGTGATGGAGGCGAGCTGGGCGCCATCCATCCGATCGAAGGCGACGAGGTTGCCGCCGGCATCGACGACGGCGACGTTCATCGCCCAGCCGCGCTTTCGCGTCTCCGCCTCGACGGCTTCGATGAGCTTCTTCGCCTTGGCGAGCGAGATGGGCGCGCCGTAAGGAATGTCGAACGGCATCTTGTCCGGAACGACGTCCAGCGGGTTCGGCGGCGGCGCCGCGGGAGTCTGCGCGGATCCGGAAACGGCGAGCAATACGACACCGATCACGGCAATCGCGGGAATTCTCAATTTCATGGACTTTCTCCTGTGTGAACTCGTTGTCAACGCACTCTCGAATATCGCCGAGGAACGCCGCGAACCGCGGGCTTCGACCGCGACGCATATCTCATCGCGCCTCTTACATTTTCAGCCGCAATCCGATCCTGAACGTCCGCCCGAGCTGATCGTAGACGGCGTAGTTGGTGTAGTTGTTGGGCGGCCCGCCATTGGTGCCGGTCTGGGAGACGGTATCGAGCGGCGGGTGCTTGTTGAGCAGGTTGTCGATCGAGCCGTAGAGCTGCAGCACCTGGTCGTCGCCGCGGGTCCAGATGTCCCTCGTGCCGCTCAGATAGAGATAGTAGGCGTCGGGCGCGAGATTGAACTGGGTGCTGTTGGGCAGATAGGGGCTGTAGCCGACCTGGCCGGGCCCGATCAGCGCGTTGTTGAGGATGCCGGAGGAGATGTAGACCCCGCGCAGCGTCACGCTGGAGTGTTCCAGCGCATAGGTGAGACTGCCCGACAGGTTCCACTCGCGCTGGCCGCCGACGGTGGAGGCGCTGCCGACGAAGCCCAGCGTCTTGACCGTCACGCCGCTCAGATTGGAGGTGTAGTAATCCTCGGTCACGTGATTGACCGCGATGGAGACGTCGGCGACGCCGTCGAACAGCGGACGGGAGTAGTTGACGGAGAGATCGTAGCCGGCAGTCACCTGGTTAAAGGCGTTGAGATAATTGTTGTAGATGTAGGCGATGGTGTTGTCGGGGTTGCGCACGATCCGACTGCAGGCCAACGGGAAGCCGGCATAACATTCGTTGACGAGAACCTGCGATCCAATTCCCGCGGTAATGGCATTTTTGATATCGATTTTGTAGTAGTCGAGGGACGTTGTGAGGCCTGCGAAGATGGAGTCTTCTGGGGCGGTGACGACGAAGCCTGCGGTGATGGTGCTGGCGACTTCGGGCTTCAGGTGGGGATTGCCGCCGATGTACTGGATGACATAGGCGCTGGAGTTGTGGGTGACGGGATCGGAGACGGTGGTGTTGAAGGTGCCCTCGGTGGAGAAGAGCTCCCACAGGCTGGGGGCGCGGATGTCGCTGGAGAAGGTGCCGCGCAGGCGCAGCCAATCGTTGATGTCGTCGACGGCGCCGAGCTTCCAGGTCTCGACGGTTCCGCTGGTCGAGTAGTCGGTGACGCGGCCGGCGAGCTGGGCGGTCAAGAGCTTGGTGAAGGGCAGGTCCTTGACGATGGGGATCTCGGTCTCCAGGAAGCCTTCCTTCACGTTGACCCCGCCGGTGGCGGCGGTCTGGGCGACGGAGGCGAAGCCGGAGGCGAAGGTGATCGGGTCTTCGACGGTGCGGACCTGGTCGAGGCGATACTCGCCGCCGATGGCCATCGACACCGGGCCGGCCGGCAGGTCGAACAAGGTACCCGAGGTGCTGACCGAGGCGAGGTTCTGGGTGGTGGTGATGTCGGCGGTCAGCGTGCCGGTGATGTAGTCATGCGCCGCCTGCGAGGGGGTGACGTTGCCCATGTAGTTGACGGGCTGGCAGCCATTGGACGGGTTGGTCAGGGTCGACAGGCAGGCGACGGAGCCGATGGCCAGGCCCGAGCTTCCGACATTGGCGGGGGTGACGGTCACCGCATGGGAGGCCAGGTTGAAGTTGGCGGTGTTGTAGGAGTTGTAGCCGCGCACCGTGTAGAAGGAATGGGCGTACTCGTCATAGGCGTTCCACGTCCAGTCCTGGCCGAACAGCCTGTAGCTGCCGCTGATGCCCGGAACGACGCGGATCAGGTCGCGGTCGGTGACGTAGTTCGAATAGCCGAACTGCGGGCCGTTGAAGTCGAGCGGCAGGCTGGTCAGGTGGTTGGTCGCCATCAGCGCGAGGGTGGCGGGGGTCAGATAGGGATTGACCTCGCCCGCCGCGCAATAGCCGTCGGCCGTGGCCGGACCGGGGTTGTCGCAGATGTGCATCTGGGTGGCGAGCGGGCCGCTCACCGTGGCGCCGCTCCAGCCCGCGGCCGCGGGGATGGCCTTGGTGCGGACGTCGGCATAGGTCACGTCGAGGCTGGCCTGCAGGTCGTCGAACACGTTGTAGGTGGCGTGCCCGTAGAGCGTGTAGTGCATCTCCGGGTTCTCGAGCTTCGGGAAGCCGGGCTCGGGCGGCACCTGGATGGTGCCGGCGGTGAACTTGTAGGGATTGGAGTTGGCGTCGAAGGAATAGCCGGTCAGCGGACCGGAGGGCACGATGCCGCCGATCACCAGCGTGGGATAGGGCGAGTTGGGGATGATGGAGCGGTAGTCGACGCCGCGCGGCACGTAGAGGCGGGCGGGATAGCCGTTCACCCCGGGCGTGGGATTGGAGATGAGATTGTAGCCCGACGCGGCGCTGCACCAGTCGCGGGAGAAATTGCTGAAGCAGGAGCCGGCGCCCTGGTTGTTGAGGAACTCGGCGGCGATGGTGAAATGGCCGCGGCCGTCGGCGAAGTCCTCGCCATGGGTGAAGGAGAGCTGCTGCTCGCCGCCATCGCCATATTGCGTGACCGAGTACTGCGCCTGCGCCTTGGTGCCGGTGAACTCGTTGTCCAGGATGATGTTGACCACGCCGGCCACGGCATCGGAGCCCCAGCTGGCCGAGGCGCCGCCGGTGATCACCTCCACCCGCTTGATCAGCGAGGCCGGGATCTCGTTCAGGTCGACCGTGCCGGCCGGCGCCGCCACGTTCGTGCCGATCGAGGTCGGCATGAAGCGCTGGCCGTTCACCAGCACCAGCGTCCGGCTGCCGCCCAGCGCCCGAAGATTGGCACCCGCCAGACCGGAACCCTGGATGTTGTTGCCGGTGTTGGTGGCGTTGATGGAGCTCAATTGCTGCGGCAGCAGGGCCAGAACCCCCGCTGTCGACGTGATGGCGTTCTGCTCGATCGTCTCCCCATCGACAACCGCAACCGGTGTCGGCGCCGCGTAGTTCGAGTTTTGAATCCGCGTCCCGGTGACCGTCACCTGCTCAAGACCGCTGGCCAAGGCACTCGTATCGGGATGGACAGAACGATTTGGAAGGCCGCTTAACGCGCTGTCGCCTCTTGCCGCGGCTCGATCAATTTGGGCGCCTTGCGTGCCGATATTCTGCCCGGCCGGGACATCTTTGGGACGGACCGTCAGTATGATCGTCTTGCCGTCGTCCGAATCGACCGCAATCCCGGTTCCAGCAAGCAGCCGCACAAGGGCAACGCGCACCGCAAAGTCGCCCTGCACCGGATTGATCCGCTTTCCGCGAACCGAATCCTCCGAAACGAGTATCTGAACATCGGCTTGGCGGGCAAATTCCGGGATGCCGGTCACGGCCGATTGCGATCCGACGTTGAAGGATCTTATCGCGTCTTGGGCAAGCGCCGGCTGCGCCAATACGAGTGCGGAAGTTCCCAACAGAACTCCCTGTTTCGCTCGAAGCCAAGCGAAACCCCCCGCACGCATAGCCTCTCCCCTCGGGCCCGCCTTTCGGGGCCCTTTTTTTGGGGCTTACACTAGCCCTAACTGGAGAGAGGAACGGAAGGCCAATTTCCGTGAAGCCGAAGAAAACTTTTATCGTTGTGATTTCGGCGCAATATGGATTTCATCATTGCCGGCCACGACGTTCGCACCCAGGGTTGCCGCAGCGGCACGCGCAAAGGTCTCCGGATCGTTGGTATGAAACCAGCCGACAAGCCGCCTTTCCAAGAACGAGGGGTCCACGGTCACGCGGCGCGTGTTGTAGCGATTGAACTCCGTCGCCGCGTCGCCCAGGGTTTCGCCGTTCAGCGCGATTTCCCCGCTTCGCCACGCCAAGGTGCGGTCGATCCCCGAATGTCCGACAACCAACTTCGAGGGACCGGCCAGATCCGAAACGAAAATCTTGGCGCCTGCCGCAATGCGCTTCCCGCGCCCCTCGGCGCCAACCATCCAGGTCTCGACCACCCCCTCGGTGACCAGGACATCGGCGCCGCTGTCGCGCCGGCGCACCGAAAAGGCCGTACCGACCGCGCGTACCCGCACGTCGCCGGCCGCCACGACGAAGGGACGGCGGCGATCCTTGGCGACGTCGAACCACGCCTCGCCCTTGGCAAGGGTGATTTCCCGCAGATCCGGCTTGAAAGCGACGTTGAGTTCCGAATCGGTATTGATGGCGGCGACCGAACCGTCGTCCAAGGGCACGCGGCGGATTTCTCCGATCGCCGTACGGATCTGATCCTGGCCGTTCCGGAAGATCCCAACTGCCGCCGCCGCGCCGACGATCGCCGCCCCGCCGCCGATCAGCGCTCCACGCCGCGAAAGCCGGACTTGCCGCGATGGCGGCACATCCAAATCCTCGTGGGGCAGGATATTCAACCTGTCGAGAACCTTCCACGCCGCCTGAGCGCGCAGAAATGCGCCTCTATGTCGTGAGTCCGCTTCGAGCCAAGCATCCAACTCGGCACGCCTCGACGCGGGCATCTCGCCCTTGTCGATCTGGGTCACCCACTCGATCGCCCGAGCATCAATCGGATTTGCGACGGAGTCTTGTTCGCTCATGGTCCACATTGCGACGTTCCGAATTTTCCTGCGTGTCTCCCGCCCACGCATTCAAAATGAGTCTGAAGCCTCGTCCTACCTGGGTTTCAACCGTGTTCTCGGTAACGCCTAACGCTTCGGCGATTTGTTTTTGTGACAGTCCCTGAATTTTCCGCATCACGAACATCTTCCGGCATCGATCGGGTAGTTGATCGATGAGACGCTTAAGCCGCGCGATATCCTCCCTGGTGATCGCCGCCTGCTCCTGAGACGGCCTGTCGTCCACGATGTTCAAGGATTCCAGTTCGGCAACCGTATCGATGCGCACTATTCGCGCCCGCCTCAGCTGCTCGTAGAGAATGTTCCGCGCCACCTCCAAAAAGTACGCCCGCGGATTGGCGATGCGGCGAAACAACCGGACTTCGGAGATGCGGCTGTAAGCCTCCTGGATTATGTCATCGATCTCGACCGGTTGAACGGATGCCCGTCTTAGCCAACCGCGCACATAGGCTTCACACGGCAGCACGCACCGTCCGAGCCATTCCACGAGTTCGTCTTGGTCCTGAGACACCACAATTCCCACTGCCTCTAATGGGATAATGATACACGACCGGACACTTTCCGTGAACCACCGATCGAAGACATTTCCCGAGGTCGTAAAATCCAGCACCTATACCGGTATTGGCCGTGCCGGACCGCGGTCTCGGCCGATCCGTTATGGCATCGGACCGGTTCAGTTAACGGCGTTCAGGACGATATCGGGCGTCAGGAGCTGCGGCAGGATGGTCGGCTCTTCCTGCCCAGGCTTATAGACAATGACGAAGGGAATCGCGTTGCGATGGTATTTGGCCAATTCGTTGGTGATCCTGGGATCCTGATTGGTCCAATCCGCCTCCAGCATCGCGACGCGCTTGTCCGCGAAGGTCTTCAGGACGTCCTGCGAGCTGAAGACGATTTTCTTGTTGGCCTGACAGGTTGCGCACCAGCGTGCCGTGAAGTCGACATAGATGGTGCGATTTTCGGCGCGCATCCTTTGCACCGTCTCGGGCGACCATGCCTCCCACGCCACCTGCGTGGTGCTCGACGCCAGGTTGTCGCCGCGCGGCCATCCCAGCCAGAAACCGAGGCCAACCATGATCACCAGGGAGGCGACCGCCAGCCGAACACTCGACCGCTTGGCGCCCGGTCCCGCCCACCGGCCATACGCCCACAGACCCATGGCCAATGCGACAAGAGCCCAGGTCGCGTTCAAAAGCCCGTCGGGCGACAATTGGCCGGCGAGAACCCATAGCAGCCACGCAACCGTCGCGTAGAGCGGAAACGCCATGATCTGCTTGAAGGTCTCCATCCAGCGGCCCGGACGCGGAAGGATCCGCACGGCCGAAGGGAACAGGGATAACAGCAGATAAGGCAACGACAGGCCGAGGCCGATGGCCGTGAAGACGATGAAGGACTGGATGCCGGGCAGCGTCAGGGTCGCGCTTAACGCAGGGGCGAGGAACGGCGCGCTGCACGGCGTGGCGACGACGGTGGCCAGAAAACCGGTGAAGAACGTGCCGATAAGGCCGGACTTGCTCTGAAGATCGGACCCGGTGGCGGTCGCCGATATTCCGATTTCAAAGACGCCGCTCAGATTTATGGCGAAGACCAGCATCACGGCCGCCAGCGCGAACACGAAGGCGGGCGACTGCAATTGGAACCCCCAGCCGAGCTGCTCGCCACCGGCGCGCAGGACCGCAAGAAGTCCCGCCAATGCCCAAAAGGAGATGAGCACGCCGGCCGTGAACACGAGGCCATGCATCACGACTTTTTTGTGGTCCGCGCCCGCCTGCTCAACGAAGCCCATGACCTTCAGGCCCAGCACCGGGAACACGCAGGGCATCAGGTTGAGGATGAGGCCCCCCAGCAGCCCCAAGGCCACTGCGCCCAACAATCCGAGAAGGGAGGCCGACGACGTGGCATCGGCTCCGGCAACCGCCCTTTGCGTCGCCGCGGCCCCCCCGGCCGCCACGACGGGACCCACCGGGACGTCGATCTCCGCCGCGGTCGGACCGCCGGCACCCCAACCCAAGGGGGAAACCCACACGCCGGTGAGGCGCTTCGCCAAGTCGGACGCGAATGTCGCCCTGGTCAGCGTGGCGACGACCTTGTCGCCTTCCATCTTGATCGGCTGAGGCGCCGAGTTCTCAACCGTGCTGTCGGCGATGTTGAAGTAGAACGGCTTATCGCCGGACGGCAGCGTCACGCCCGTGCGTGTCGGTTCCGCGATCAGGCGGTAGCCGCCGTCGCTGGTCGCTTCAGCGCTGAATTTCCAGTCGGCGATTGCCTGCGGCAGGTCGCTGCGCGCGGCCTTGAAGATCGCGGCCACCTGCGGATCCGGAGTCGGCGCAGTGGTGGTAACGGTCGGGTTGGCCGTAAGATCGATCTTGCCGGGAATGCAGTTCGACAGGTTGCAGACGAGCCAGGTGACGTGCTCCTTGATCGGAACGTTCGTTCCCGCCTTCAAATCCGCCGGCGGCGTCAAGGTGTTCAGGAACGTCACCTCGTCTTCGTAGCCGAAGTTCAGCGCGCCCGGCACCGGCAGGCGCACGGGATGCGGCCACTGGATCGGGCCTGCCTGGAAGCCCTGGGGCAAGGTCCAGCCGATCGTCGTGGGCGCACCGGCGTCTCCGGGATTGATCCAATAGATATGCCAATGCGGATCGACCAGGAAATGCGTACCGACAGTGAAAGCCGTGCCGGGCTGGACGGAAGAGCTCTCCGTGACGAGCTCGATCTTGACGTGCCCTATCGTGAGCGGAGCGGCCTGGGCCGCGAGGGCGAAGCCGGCGGCGGCGATGCCCAAACAGATCCGACCGAACAGGCGACTGATCACCGGCTTCCAATACTGCATGACAGATCCTCTAGAATGCCGCGCGTCAGTGCGGTGCCGCGCCGGAAGCCTTGGCTTCGTCCGGCGTATGGACGTAGGTGGCGTGGTAGAGCGTCAAACGCCAGTCGTTGATGTGGTGGCCCAGCCGCCGGACGACCGCGATGTAGTAGACGACATTGCGCCAGGGCGGCGTGAAATCGGCGCCATAGATCACGCCCGCCGTTGCGTCACGCCGAATGCCGTCGATCACCACGACGTCGCCGTAATTGCCGAAGGATTCGACGTTCGGCTTTTCCAGGCCGATAAGCCCCGGCGTCTGCTTCGGCACCGGAATCCGAGCCTGGATGTAGGCCGCCTTGCCGTAATCCTTCAGCCCGTTGCCGTGAATGTCGACATAGGTGTCGTCGAGCGTGTTCTCCATGCCGGCCGTGTCGTGGACGGCGAGTTCCTGAAACGAGTCGCGCATCACCTCGATCTGATGCGCCTGGGTGGGTGAGAAGTCGTTGATCGACCATGCCGGACCCGGCGGCGGCGCCGGCGGCGGATCGGACGGCGTCAGCGGCGAGATGATGAAGCGAACGAGCTGCCAGTCATCGAGCACCCGCGCATAGACGGCGGAATAGATCGCACCGGTACCGCTGCCGGCGCCTTTGCCCTTGCCGCCGGCGCTATCTTTCAGGGTGCCTTGGACGATGGCGACGTCCTGCTCGAAACCCATCACACGCGCGGTCTGCTCCAAGGTCACGGTGGAGGCCGGGCGGGCCGCCTTGGCATAGGCCAGGAACGCATCGTGCTCCAGCCGCTGCGCGCCGGGCGCGCCGTTGCCGTCGATGCCGATGAAATCGGGGCCGACGGCCTCCGCGAACTTGTCGAAGTCGCCGGCTTTCCAGGCCTCGAAACGCGCCTTATCCAGCGCCAGAATGTCTTCCATGTTCTTCTGCACGTGCGCTGGATCGGGAATATCGACGCCGGTCGCAGTGCTCTTCGCAACGGCGATAGGCGTGGCTGCGACCGACAGAAGAGTCGCCAGCGCCGCCACGGCAAAGCGCGTCGAGATTTTCATGTGTGTGTCCCTTTAAGATTCCAAGCGAATGCGCGAACCCGGCCAGGGCCGGGCGCGGCGCCCGGCTTCGGCCGCGATCGATCAGCTCTCGTCGCCGTATTTCACGGTGCAGCCATAGGGGCGCGTCACGGGCGTCGTGACGGGCTTGCCTGCCATCACTTCGGCGAGCGCCTTTCGCACATAATTTGTCGCGTGCGGGATGTCGGCGACGTCGGTCGATGGAATGTTATCGATGGCGCCCGCGTAGACGAGATTGCCGTCCTTATCGATGATGTAGAAGTCGGGCGTCGCGGTGGCGTGATACATGTGACCGACATGTCCGTCGAGATCGCGGGTGTAATGGTCGCCATTCCATTTCACCTTCTTGAGCCAGGCATCGAGCTTGGCTCCGCTGTATTCGCCCTGCTTTCCCGGCGCCGCCGAATTGAAAGAAAGCCATACGATGCCTTCCTTGTGGAAGTCTCTTTGCATCGTTGGAATATTGCCCGACAGGTAGTGCTTGCCGTCGTCGTAGTCGCATTCCGGGTTCACCCAATCCATGACGACGATCTTTCCGCGAAGATCCTTCAGCGACACGGTCTTGCCGTTGACATCGGTAACGGTGAAATCCGGCGCCGGTTTGCCGATGCCGAGCGGTTGGGCGTGGACCGCGCCGGCCACGATCATGGCGACGACGCCGACGGCGTATAGTGCTTTGCGCAGGCTCATTGAGTACCTCCTAGCTAACTCCTGTGCCGCTGGAACGAAGCTCCAGCGGCACCTTCAAGCATAATCCCAAATGACGGCGCGATTGCGCCGGCGCCTCTTACATTTTCAGCCGCAATCCGATCCTGAACGTCCGCCCGAGCTGATCGTAGACAGCGTAGTTGGTGTAGTTGTTGGGCGGCCCGCCATTGGTGCCGGTCTGGGCCACGGTATCGAGCGGCGGATGCTTGTTGAGCAGGTTGTCGATCGAGCCGTAGAGCTGCAGCACCTGGTCGTCGCCGCGGGTCCAGATATCCCTCGTGCCGCTCAGATAGAGGTAGTAGGCGTCGGGCGCGAGATTGAACTGGGTGCTGTTGGGCAGATAGGGGCTGTAGCCGACCTGGCCGGGCCCGATCAGCGCGTTGTTGAGGATGCCGGAGGAGATGTAGACCCCGCGCAGCGTCACGCTGGAGTGTTCCAGCGCATAGGTGAGGCTGCCCGACAGGTTCCACTCGCGCTGGCCGCCGACGGTGGAGGCGCTGCCGACGAAGCCCAGCGTCTTGATCGTTTGGCCGCTCAGATTGGAGGTGTAATAGTCCTCGGTCACGTGATTGACCGCGATGGAGACGTCGGCGACGCCGTCGAACAGCGGACGGGAGTAGTTGACGGAGAGATCGTAGCCGGCAGTCACCTGGTTAAAGGCATTGACGTAGTTGTTGTAGATGTAGGCGATGGTGTTGTCGGGGTTGCGCACGACCAGGCTGCAGGCCAGCGCAAAGCCGGCATAGCACTGATTGACCGTGACCTGGGACCCGAGGCCCGCGGTAATGGCGTTTTTGATATCGATTTTGTAGTAGTCGAGGGACGTTGTGAGGCCTGCGAAGATGGAGTCTTCTGGGGCGGTGACGACGAAGCCTGCGGTGATGGTGCTGGCGACTTCGGGCTTCAGGTGGGGATTGCCGCCGATGTACTGGATGACATAGGCGCTGGAGTTGTGGGTGACGGGATCGGAGACGGTGGTGTTGAAGGTGCCCTCGGTGGAGAAGAGCTCCCACAGGCTGGGGGCGCGGATGTCGCTGGAGAAGGTGCCGCGCAGGCGCAGCCAATCGTTGATGTCGTCGACGGCGCCGAGCTTCCAGGTCTCGACGGTTCCGCTGGTCGAGTAGTCGGTGACGCGGCCGGCGAGCTGGGCGGTCAAGAGCTTGGTGAAGGGCAGGTCCTTGACGATGGGGATCTCGGTCTCCAGGAAGCCTTCCTTCACGTTGACCCCGCCGGTGGCGGCGGTCTGGGCGACGGAGGCGAAGCCGGAGGCGAAGGTGATCGGGTCTTCGACGGTGCGGACCTGGTCGAGGCGATACTCGCCGCCGATGGCCATCGACACCGGGCCGGCCGGCAGGTCGAACAAGGTGCCTGAGGTGCTGACCGAGGCGAGGTTCTGGGTGGTGGTGATGTCGGCGGTCAGCGTGCCGGTGATGTAGTCATGCGCCGCCTGCGAGGGGGTGACGTTGCCCATGTAGTTGACGGGCTGGCAGCCATTGGACGGGTTGGTCAGGGTCGACAGGCAGGCGACGGAGCCGATGGCCAGGCCCGAGCTTCCGACATTGGCGGGGGTGACGGTCACCGCATGGGAGGCCAGGTTGAAGTTGGCGGTGTTGTAGGAGTTGTAGCCGCGCACCGTGTAGAAGGAATGGGCGTACTCGTCATAGGCGTTCCACGTCCAGTCCTGGCCGAACAGCCTGTAGCTGCCGCTGATGCCCGGAACGACGCGGATCAGGTCGCGGTCGGTGACGTAGTTCGAATAGCCGAACTGCGGGCCGTTGAAGTCGAGCGGCAGGCTGGTCAGGTGGTTGGTCGCCATCAGCGCGAGGGTGGCGGGGGTCAGATAGGGATTGACCTCGCCCGCCGCGCAATAGCCGTCGGCCGTGGCCGGACCGGGGTTGTCGCAGATGTGCATCTGGGTGGCGAGCGGGCCGCTCACCGTGGCGCCGCTCCAGCCCGCGGCCGCGGGGATGGCCTTGGTGCGGACGTCGGCATAGGTCACGTCGAGGCTGGCCTGCAGGTCGTCGAACACGTTGTAGGTGGCGTGCCCGTAGAGCGTGTAGTGCATCTCCGGGTTCTCGAGCTTCGGGAAGCCGGGCTCGGGCGGCACCTGGATGGTGCCGGCGGTGAACTTGTAGGGATTGGAGTTGGCGTCGAAGGAATAGCCGGTCAGCGGACCGGAGGGCACGATGCCGCCGATCACCAGCGTGGGATAGGGCGAGTTGGGGATGATGGAGCGGTAGTCGACGCCGCGCGGCACGTAGAGGCGGGCGGGATAGCCGTTCACCCCGGGCGTGGGATTGGAGATGAGATTGTAGCCCGACGCGGCGCTGCACCAGTCGCGGGAGAAATTGCTGAAGCAGGAGCCGGCGCCCTGGTTGTTGAGGAACTCGGCGGCGATGGTGAAATGGCCGCGGCCGTCGGCGAAGTCCTCGCCATGGGTGAAGGAGAGCTGCTGCTCGCCGCCATCGCCATATTGCGTGACCGAGTACTGCGCCTGCGCCTTGGTGCCGGTGAACTCGTTGTCCAGGATGATGTTGACCACGCCGGCCACGGCATCGGAGCCCCAGCTGGCCGAGGCGCCGCCGGTGATCACCTCCACCCGCTTGATCAGCGAGGCCGGGATCTCGTTCAGGTCGACCGTGCCGGCCGGCGCCGCCACGTTCGTGCCGATCGAGGTCGGCATGAAGCGCTGGCCGTTCACCAGCACCAGCGTCCGGCTGCCGCCCAGCGCCCGAAGATTGGCACCCGCCAGACCGGAACCCTGGATGTTGTTGCCGGCATTGGTGGCGTTGATGGAGTTCAATTGCTGCGGCAGCAGGGCCAGCACGCCCACCGTCGACGTGATGGCGTTCTGCTGGATCACGTCGCTGCTGACCACGGCCAGCGGTGTCGGCGCCGCATAGTTCGAGTTCTGAATGCGACTGCCCGTGACCGTCACCTGCTCGATGCCGCCTGGCGGCTGGGCTCCGGGCTCGGTCTGCGCATAGGCGCCGCCGACAGCAAGCTGAAGCGCCAGGCCCACGGCGCCGGCACTCACGCCGGTCAGTGCACGCCTGCGAATCCCCGCCAATGCGCCATTGCTGGCATTACAACGCAATCCGGCTGATTGATTTGTCCGGTACATATAATAATTCCTCCCCCGGCCTGCACTTGCATCGATGCAGACGTCTGTTTCTCTGCCCTGAGTTCCCTGTTTCGCCGCCGATCCGGGCGCCAGCATCCATCGCTTGGCGCAACATCCGTCGTTCGCGGCACTTCCAAGCGAAATCGCTTGCGCGCGCCCCACGCCTCCCAATTTCTTGAGCCCGGCTTCAGAACCGGTCTTGATTAGAGAGGGTTGAAGCCACCCTTTCCGTGAAGCGCTCGCGAGAAAATTCTCTGGCGCTCTGTTTCGCGGCCGCGAGGCGACGGCCTCAGTGGCCGCTCCCCTCGGAGGCTGCGTCCTCCGCTCGTTGGCGCTTGACGTCCGCAGGCGTCACAGCGCTCCAATTGTTGCCCCAGTGCGAGCGGATATAGGTGGCGACGCTCGCAATGTCCTCGTCGCTGAGTTGCGAACGGAACGACGGCATGTGCTCCGTGCCGCGCAAGATCATCCCGACGACAAAGCCGGCTTCGGCCAAGTCCGCATTGCCCTTGAACGCCGGTCCGAAGCGGCCCTCGCCGGAGGCTCCGTGGCACACGGCGCAATTGGTGTAGACCGCCAGATCCGGATCGGGCGCGATCCCATCCGCATCGGCCGCCTGGCCAGGCGCTGCGACGGCGCTCCACAAAAGCAGCGATAAGGCGCCGCGACCCAAAATGCCCGTCATCTTGTTCTCGCGCTAGCTTGTGAGGCGGCCGAAATTCGCCGCGATATATTCCGACGAGCGCCAGCTCAGCGCCTGAATCGTCTGCGTCGGGTTGTAGCTCGACACGGTCGGAAAGGTTGAGCCGCCGAAGATCGCCAGATTGCGGACTTCGTGGCTGATGCTGTAGCCGTCGACCACCGAATGCGCCGGATCGGTTCCCATGCGGGTACCGCCGAAGGCATGTCCGCTGAGCGGGATCGCGACGGGCCGGTTGCCCGGCCAAGTCTTGGTCGCGCCCATGGCGCGCAGAATTTTATCCAGGTGACCGACCGCGAACGCACCCATGCGCTTTTCGTTGTCATGAACGTCATAGGTCACCCGAATGACGGGATCTCCAAACGGGTCGGTCTTTGGTCCGGGATCGAGATCGAGATAGTTGCTCTCGTAAGGCAACGTCTCCACCGTCGCGCTCAGCGTGCCGACCGAATTGATGTTTGTCTTCAGCCAGTCCTTGTAGGCTTGGCCCCACTTCGGCACGTCGGGCGGGACTTCCCCTGCCGACGCGATGGGCAGATTCTGGAAATCGGAAAAAACCGTCACGCCGCGGATGAACCCCAGACCCGTGTGATCGAAATTGTCGCCGTAGAGATCGTCGAAACCCATCTCCTGGCCGAACATGCCGCTGAACAGGTTGAGATCGCGCCCCGGGAACAGCCCGTGCAGCGAAAGATAGGTATGCGTGATGTAGTTCTTCCCGACCTGGCCGTGATTGTTGGACAATCCGTTCGGAAACGCCTCGGACTTGGACAGCAGGAGGCGGCGGACGTTTTCGTACACATAAGTCGACAGGACGACGAACCTCGCCGGCTGTTCGACCATCTCGCCCGATAGCGTACGGTACTGCACGCCGCTGGCCCGGTTCGCGCGATCCACGGAAATCCGCGTCACGACGCTGTCGGGGCGAATCTCCAGCAGGCCGGTCCTTTCGGCCCGCCGGATCGCCGTGACCAGCATGCTCGACTTCGAATCGTTCCAGCAGGCAAAGCCGCTGCAGAATCCGCAATAAGAGCAGGCCGCGCGTCCGTCGTAATTGACGCTGTTGACCGCCGCCGGCCGCGGAAACGGATGGTAGCCGAGCGCGCGCATCGTCTTTTCCGCGAGCTTGGTGAAGCCGGCGGCCCGCATCGGCGGCATCGGATAGTCGCGCGACCGCGGTCCCTCGAACGGATTGACGCCACCCTTCCCCGACACGCCGACGGCATATTCGACATGGTCGTAATAGGGTTCGAGATCGTCGTAGCTGACCGGCCAATCGGCAATGCTCGAGCCGGGCGGAAGGGCGCTCTCGCCATAGCGCTTGACCGTGTCGCTTCGCACGCGGAAATCACCAGGCGTGAAGCGCCAGCTTAAGGCGCCGTAGTGGACCGTGCTGCCGCCCACGCCGTTCATCATCCTTGTGTTGTGGAAGGCAGGCGCGTCGGTCGCGGCGACGGACTCGTTATAGCGCCAGGTCGGCATTTCCTTGTTGTATTTGACCTCGCCGAGATCGTTACGGACATGGCAGCCGCCGATCTCATCGAGGCCGGTCGCGAAGTCCTGCGGCGTCAGATAGGGACCAGCCTCCAGCCCGACGACCTTCAAGCCCTGCTTGGTGAGAATTTCGGCGGCGGTGGCCCCGCCGGCGCCCATGCCGACGATAACGACATCGGTCGACGGCAATATCCGCATCAGACCGGGCTCCGGCCGAAGCTGCCGATCGTGCGGTTTCCCGCCGGCTTCGCGCCGTCGATCTCCTGCTCGGCCTCGGAATAGTTGAACTGCAGCCCGCGATAGCCGATCAGATTCCAACCGATGAATTCGTAGTTCCCGCCATGAACGGGATCGCCGAACGTGCCTTCGAGCATGTGCCGGTGCAGCAGCCTGAAGAAATGCTTTCCGCCGTCGGCCAATGTCACGACGCCGAGGAGTTCCAAGACGGCGCCTTCGTCGAGGCGTGTGAGAATTGCGTCGAGTGCCGCTGGAGGCAAGGCGCCAGGCTTGTCCGCCCCGGCACGCTTCGCCAAAACGGCGATGGCAGCCAGACCCGCGCGATAGACGGGCAGGTCTTTGGCATAGGCGCCGGCAAGCGCGCGATCGATGTAAACCTGTGCGCGCGCCTCGACGGCACCACCGCTAGACGCATCCCCCGGAAGCAACCGGCCCAGCGCGGCCACAAGCGTATCCATTTCCTCCGTGAGGAGCGCCGCCGGCTGTTCGCCGGCCAAATCCGTGCCGGCTCTCGCGCTGCGGAGCATCAAGATGCCGGTCAACGCGCCGACGCCTCCGAGGAACCCGCGCCTTGCGGGCGCCATCCTCTCGATCAGGGTCATAATGCGTCCTCCTGCGGGCGTATCGTGCCGCCTTTTTTCTTGCGCAACCCGGCGAGCCGCGACCTTCCGTCCTTCAAGCGTGTTGGCGGCCCGGACGGATCGGTCGCGTGACACGAGACGCTAGTGAAAAGACCGCCGGCGGCAAACGTGAATCGCGCGTCCGCAGCCGCGAAGCGAAGAAATAAATTCCTCGCCGGTGCTTCACGGAAATCCCGATCCCGCCCCTCCTTCCTCCAAAGGGTTCGAATGAAGAACCGCAATCGAGGGAGGGGGGAGCATGCGCGCAAATCGCAGCGCTTTCGCCGCCGCCGCGCAGCGGATGTCGCCGACATCGGCTAGCTACACATCGGGGAGGAAAATAATGCGTTTCAAATCCGGATTGGCGCTCGTCATCGGCGTTGCCGCCGGCACCATCATGCTTGCCTCATCCGCGGCCGCCGAAACGATCGATCAGATCGCGGCCAAAGTGCTGGCCCTCGACACGCGCCGCGTCGAGGCCTGGCAAAAGAAGGACTGGGCGCGGATGAAGCCCATGATCTCGGATGACGTCTATGCGTTCAGCGTGACGACGCTTCCCCACGACGCGACCGGCAAGGCGGCGTTTTTCGAATGGGCCGCCCGCCAGGATTTTCCGAAGACCCTGGTGTTCAAGAAATTTCCCGAGATCGATCCGGACCGCCTGAACAATCACTCGGCCTGGATCATCGGCGCCGACAAGAGCGTGGCCATCGTCACGGGCGTTCTGCAGGACACCACGCACCCGAAGGACAATGGCGAGACCTACGTCGCGCTCTACTACAAGAAGAATACCGAGTGGCAGCTGCTGCGCTACATCATGACCGTGAACGGCAAGGGCGCGCCTTTCGTCGGGGCGACGGTGCCGCCGCCCGGCCCGATGAACCCCTCGCTCGACGCGCTTCCGCCCGAAGGCAAAGAGGTGGCCGCGAAGCTCGTGGTCTGGCACGATTCCCTGGCCCGCCGCGTGCAGAAGAACTTCCCGACGATCTTCAGCGACCGGTCGCTCTTCGATCGCGGCGACCTCGGCTACACCAAGGAGCGCAAGAGCGAGGGCGTCCTGGAGACCGGGCAGGACTATGTCGCCGGGAAAATCGCGGACCCCTCGGGCGCGCCGGAAGTCGTCGGCAAGGCGAATCCCGTGGCGCTCGTGCTCGGCAAAAGCCGCGACGTGGTCGTGCTCAACGACATCCGGGCCGACGCTACGGGCGGCAGCAGCGGCTGGAGCATCGACTATGTGCCCCAATGGCGCAACTGGATGAACGAATGGACCGTGTGGGAACGCAAGGACCCCACATCCGACGACTGGAGAATGACGCTTTGGGCCGGCGGTCAGTATTACCCGACCGCGACCAAGCCTGACTGAAGCCTGCGTATTTGGTATTTGGTCAGTAGTGACGGGAGTCGTGTCCCCAACACGACTCCCGTTTTTTTTTGCGCGAGGAAGCGGCCTCCGGGATGCCGCGCAGTGCGATGGCCGCGGCGGGCTTGCCCGTCCCGCCCATGCGTCACTAAGGTCGCCGGCGTTTGAGGTGCCGTCAACCTGGCGCACCGCCGTATGATGGCGCTTTTTGAGGACTTCGCATGAGCGGGTTCGATATTGCCTCGGCCCAATTCCGCAAGGCGATCGAGCAACATGGTCTTGGACGCTTCACCGAGGCCGTGGCGTTGTACGATTCCGTCATCCGGTTGAACCCGAAAGCCGCGCCCGCCTATTCCAATCGCGGCCTCGCCTTGGCGGCGCTCGGCAGGGCCGATGAGGCGATCCAGAGCTACGACCGCGCCATCAAACTGAAGCCGGATTACGCGGAAGCGTACAACAACCGAGGCATCGCCTTGCGCGCCGCGCAACGGCTGAACGAAGCTCTGCGGAACTTCGAGCGTGCCGTCACGGTCAAGCCGGACTATGCCGAGGCCTATAACAATCTAGGCGTCGTGCTGCAGGACCTGTGGCGCCAAGAGGACGCCCTGCGGAGCTACGACCGCGCCATAGCGCTCAAACCGGATTATGCGGAGGCGTACAACAACAGAGGAAACGCGCTGCAGTATCTCCAGCGCCCGCAGGAAGCCATTCAAAGTTTCGACCGCGCGATCGCGCTCAACCCGCGTGCCGCGGATGCTTATGGCAACAAGGGCCTGACGCTTCAGGACATGGGGCGGCTGGACGACGCGCTGCGATGCTTCGACAGCGCCATCGCGATCGATCCGCAGGGCGCGGAAGCCCATTGGAACAAGGGGCTTTGCGCTCTGTTGACGCAAAATTTCACGGACGGCTGGCCGCTTTATGAGTGGCGAAAAAAGCGCCGCGGCCAAACCGTCTATCCGAAATATTCCCAGCCCGAATGGATGGGGGAGGAGCCGCTGCGCGGCAAGACCTTGCTGATCCATGCCGAGCAAGGGCTAGGCGATACGATCCAATTCTGCCGCTATGCGCTACTCGCCGAGGCAGAGGGGGCAAAGGTGATCCTGGCGGTGCAGGACGGGCTGACGCGCCTGATGAAATCCCTCAGTCCAACTATCGAAGTCGCGAGTTTGGAGTCGGCGCCATCGGCCACCGATTATCACGTCGCGTTGCTCAGCCTGCCGTTTGCGTTCCGGACCCGAGCGGACACGAATCCCGCACCGGTGCCATATCTAATGCCTGAACCGGAAAGGCTGGAGAAATGGGCGAATTCCATAGGGCGGGAAGGCTTCAAGGTCGGCATCAGCTGGCAGGGCAGCAAGCACACGCAAGTCGATATCGGCCGGTCATTCGCGCTCAAGCAATTGGAGCCGCTCTCGAAGATTCCGGATGTGCGCCTCATCAGCCTGCAGAAGAACGACGGCGGCGAACAGCTGAACGATCTTTCTACCGGCCTTCGCGTGGAGACTCTGGGAAGCGATTTCGACGCCGACCCCGACGCCTTCATCGACACCGCCGCGGCAATGCAAAGCCTGGACCTCGTCGTCACCTCGGATACGGCCGTCGCGCACCTGGCCGGCGCATTGGGTCGCCCAGTCTGGGTGGCGCTTAAATATATGCCCGATTGGCGGTGGTTTCTCGATCGCTCCGACAGCCCCTGGTATCCGACCATGACGCTGTTTCGGCAATCGTCCTATGGCGACTGGTCCGGCGTCTTCTCGGCGATGGAGGCGCGGCTTCGCCAGGAGACGTCACGGCCGCGCTGACGCGGTTGCGCGGCGTTTCGTAGCGAATTTCACCCGATGCCGGGCTGATCCGACGCGCGCCTGACCCATTTGTAGACAAGCAGGGAATTCTTCCAGAAGAATTTCTCGGCCATCGCACGGGGCTTGTTGGCATAGTACGCCCTGGTCAGCGCGACGACCTGCGGGATCGTCTTCAGCACCGGTCCGATGACAGGCGGATAGTTGGAGGCGAACATCGCGCGGTCTTCGCCGAATGTCTGGATCAGCAGGTCGAGTCGGTCGCGGTATTTACCCGCCATCCATTGTCCGTCCGCGGTGTGATCGGTGTCGGCAAGCGTGACGGCGTTGGACCAGGACATCTTGGCGAAGATGTTCGGACGGGCGGCCATCTCTTTCAGGACGGCTTCGTACTCCGACCATTCCTCAGGCTTGGGCTCGAACGCCGGCAGCGAGTCGATGACGATTCGCAGGTCCGGCACTTTGTCGCCGATCCTGACCACCGCCTGCAGCAGATCGACGCCGCGATTGACCGTGTCCAAGGTCAGGTCGGCCGCCGCCAGGCGCCTCAGCCCGTCGAGGAAAATCGGATTGTCGACCTGCTTGCGCAGATCGTAGCCCCACAAGCTGCTGTAGCGGATACCGCGAAACAAAGGGTTCTTGCGAAAGCGGTCGAGATACTCCGCAAATTCCGGCCTGTTCGGATCCAGATTACCGACGACCCCGACGAACATCGTGTCGCTCTGAGCCTGTTCCAGGACCCACAGATTGTCTTCAACCCAGTTGCTGACCTCCATGACCATGGCGCCGACGATGCCAGCCGCTCGAGCCCGATTGTCGTACATCCGCGGTAACGAGACGCCGCCTTTGTAATAGGGCGAGTCGATGAGGGCGTAGGGTGCGCCTTGGGGGCGCGTCGCATCGAACAGATGCATGTGCGGGTCGATGATGGGTATGCCAGAAAGGGGCTTCGCGGCTGTCCCGACGTCGCTCGCAAGCACCGCCAGCGCCGCGCTCGCGCCTGTCACCATGTCCCGTCGGTTCACGTCCCGCCTTCCCGTCAGACGAGCAGCTGGGGAGATTTCACATATCGCTGCGCGATCGCCTCGGCCGCGCGATAGGCGAGCGCACCCACCGGCAGGGTCGGATTGAGCGAGGGAAGCTGCGGAAGCGCCGTGGCGCCGACCACGAACAGGTTGGGCGTCTGCCAGCATTGCAGATAGCCGTTGACCGCGCTGTTCTCCGGCGAAGAGCCGCAGATCGCACCCCCAGACTGGTGGATCGAGCCGCGGTAGGCGAAGTCCATGTGCTCCGGCAGTCCCCTGGGTTCGACGCTGCTTGCGCCCATGGCTCTGGCGATCTCCGCCATCTTGGTGTGGAGATAGATGTCGGCCTTCTTCTCGTTCTCCTTGTTGTCGTAAGTAACGCGCAGCATCGGTATGCCGAAGCCGTCGCGATAGGTCGGATCGAGATCCAGGAAGTTTCCGCGATGGGCCTGGTTGTCGTGCTGCCCCGTCATCTCGACCGATCGGCTGGCATAGTGCGCCACGGCCTTTTTCCACGCCGATCCGAAGGCGGGCGTGCCGGGCGGCACGGGCGCGCCGTCCAGGATGCCGCGGCCTTCGTTCACCACGCCGATCGCCGCACCGCCGATGAACCCCAGTCCCGTATGGTCGAAATTGTCGCCTTGGAAATCGAATATCCGCGCGCCGTAGCCACCGGACCCCATGAAGTAATTGAACACGTGCCCCTGGTCGAAGAACAAAGTCGCGGCGGGCGTGATGTGATTGTGCCAGGTGAAATTGCGGCCGATGACGCCCTTGCCGGTTTGCGGATCGTAAGGGACGCCGATTTGCGACACGAGAAGCAAACGGACATTCGCAAAGGTGAAGGCGCTCAGGATGACAATATCGGCCGGCTGCTCGATCTCCTGCCCCGCGGGATCGACATAGGTGACGCTCCTGGCCTGCTTTCCCGTCGAATCGAGATTGATCCGCGTCACCACCGAGCGCGGCCGCAACTCGAACCGCCCGCTCGCCAGCGCGGTCGGCAAAAGCGTGAGCTGAGGACTCGCCTTTGCGTTCATCTCGCAGGCATAGCTTCCGCAATGGCCGCAATAGGTGCAGGCATTCAGCATCAGCCCGTCGGGATTGGTGTAGGCGCGCGTCATCGTCGCGCGGGGAATGGGAAACGGATGGTATCCCAATTCCTCCGTCGCCTTGACGAACATGGACTGCTCGTAGGAATAGGGCGCGGCCGGGTTGGGATATTCGTGCGCGCGCGGACCCTCGAACGGGTTACCGCCAGCGACGATCGTGCCGTTGAGATTTCCTGCCTTGCCTGCGGCGCCAATCATCCGCTCGAACTTGTCGTAGTAAGGCTCCATGTCCTCGTAGGACATCGGCCAGTCCTGGCTGGTGCAGTCCTCCGGCAGCGCCTTGGCGCCATAGCGCTCTATCGTGTTGGTCCGGACCTTGAAGTCCCAGGGCGTCAGGCGATAGCAGTTCGCGGCCCAATAGACGCCGCCGCCCCCGACATTGTCGACCCAGGGCATGGCGCCGTGGCGGCGAACCGGACGCGCCGTCTCGTCCAGGCTGTTGCGGAATGTCACGGTCCGCTTGCTGAGATCGGCAAAAGGCGACGCCTGTTCCTGATTGCCGAGCTCGTCATGCATCGACGGGCCCATGAAATCGGCGACGTTGCGCGGCCCACCGCTTTCCAGGCCAACGACCGACAGGCCGGCCCTAGTCAATTCCGTCGCCATGATCGCGCCGGCCCAACCGACGCCGATCACCACGACGTCTACGGATTTCAATCGTGTGGTCATTCCCGCAAGCCCTGCCCTGTATGTTCTTGTTTGTGCGTTCGTTCCGATGCGGCGCTAGCCGTTCGTCATTCCCATGTCCCGCTCGATGTCGATGATGCCGGTCGGGGGCGACGCCGGCTTGTAAAGCTGGTTCGCCTTGAGAATTTCTTCGCTGTAGTCGACGGCATTGCCCGGATAGCCGACCAGTTTCCAGCCCGCCATGCCGCGATTGCCGCCATAGATCGAATCCGCGAAATATCCCCTCTTGGTGTCGTGCACCAACATCGAAAGAAAGCGCTTGGCCGGGACATCGTCGGAGTCCAGGTCCTTCGACAGGCTGTCCAAGCCCGCGAGGATCTGGTCCTGGTGTTCCGCCGGCAAATCGGCAAACGCGGATTTGTATGTGTCGGTGCAATACCGGTCGATAGCCTCCAAGCAGATGCGATAGATGTCGGCGACGGTGATCGCGAGCTGATAGCCCTGATATGGGGTCGCCGGACCGAAGGGGCCTTGCAAGTACATGCGCGCGTTCGCGCCGTAGCCGCCCGCCAACTGCCGGTCGAGGAACACGACCACACCCGCCTCACGGGCGCCGGGACCGAGTTCGTCGGTTGGGATGATCCGGTCGACGGCCGCACCGAGCAACCGCACCTCATCCGGCCGCAGGAAGACATAGCCTTCCAAAGGTTGCGGTTCGTGCACGGCCGGCGGCGGGGTCATGTGGCGCATCGTCTTGGCGGCGGCGATTCTGGGAGCGAGCGTCGCCGCGGTGGCCCCTGCCATGAGTGCGATCATCCTGCGTCGATCGAAGGAGACAGCCTGCTGCGTCATGCGCCTTCTCCAGGAAATGTCGCGCGATCATGCGCGAGGGACAGCTCGCGAAATGGTTCGCTGTCGGCCATGAGCGCAAATTACCCCGTTGTGTCCGTATACAGAACGACCGAACCACATGCGGGCTGCGGCTTTAAGCAGCACCACGTCCGTTTCACGGAATCTCAAACAGTGCCGAAAAGGTCGATTCCAAGCGGCTTAACAGCAGGTCTGTGATTTGATCTCATGCGCGGCTTGGACGCTTCACGGAAAATCCGCAGTGCGGAATCGGCGATATTGTCGATCGTCGTTCGCACAACGCTTCTCCCTCCGCAAAAAAACTGCCACCTTCGCCGCAAATAAGATCGGCGATGCCGACGCGGGAGGGGCCGTGACGATACATAGCGCGACGCCAGCGCAAGATGCGGCACTGACCTCGCGCCATTGGCTCGCGCTGGGCTCGGCCTTCCTGGCGTGGCTGTTCGATTCGATGGATCTCAACCTCTTCACGCTCGTGCTTTTCCCGAGCGTGGCGGAGCTGCTGCATAGCACCAATGCCGGCGACATCGCCCGGACAGGCGGGCTCATCATGGCGATCAAGCTGTTCGCCTGGGGAATAGGCGGTGTCGTCTTCGGCGTCATCGCCGACAGCATCGGGCGATCACGCACCTTGATCATCACGGTGCTGATTTATGCGGGCTTCACCGGGCTGAGCGGCCTCGCGCAAACCTGGTGGGAACTCGCCATTCTCCAGGCCTTGGCCGGGTTCGGCATCGGCGGAGAATGGTCGGCGGGTGCCGCCCTGATCGCCGAGACCTGGCCCGAGCGGTATCGCAGCCGGGCCATGCAGTTCGTGCAGCTCGCCTTTTCCGTCGGCTTCTTCGTCGCCGCGCTGGATAATCTGATTCTAGGACCGATCGGCGGATGGCGGTGGGTGCTTGCCGCGGGCGCACTGCCGGCCCTGCTAACGCTTTTCATGCGTCGCCACGTTCCCGAGCCGGAACTCTGGATGCGGGTGCGCGAGAGAGAGATTCAGGACGGCACACGGACGTCGTCCTTCGGCACGTTCGCCGCGATCTTCAGGCCCGATCTGCGCCGAAAGACAATCGTCGGTCTGCTCGTCGCTTCCGCGATGATGATCACCTCCTGGGCAGGGCTAACGCTGTTGCCGAGCTGGATCCAGCAGCTGCTCGGTCCGGCGCATGCCGACGGCGTGAAGGTAGTGAGCTACGCCTTCATGCTAATGATGGCGGGTGCGCTTGCCGGGTATCTCACCTTGATGTGGCTGACCGATGCGATCGGACGGCGCAATTCGTACTTCCTCTTCGCGGCAGGTGCGTTCGCCGCGTCGCTGTATCTCTTCCTGCATGTCAAGACGCTCGGCCATCTGCTGTGGTTCATTCCGGTCTATGGCTATTTCGCGATCGGCGGATTCGGCACGTTCGCGGTCTATCTGCCCGAGCTGTTTCCCACGCGCGTGCGAGCCACCGGCCAGGGCTTCTGCTGGAACCTGGCCCGCAGCATCACGGGCATCGGCCCGCTCGTCGCCGGCGCGCTCGTCGGGACATTCGGCTCTCTCCCATACGCTGCCGCGGCGGTCTCGATCTTCTATGTCGTCGGACTGGTGGCGATCTGGTTTGGACCGGAAACGCGAAACCTTCCAGCCGACGAGAGTTGAAGCTCTCGTCAGTGCCCGCTGGCGAGGAAGCGTTCGGCCTCCAGAGCCGCCATACAGCCCATTCCGGCAGCCGTCACCGCCTGGCGGAATATCTTGTCCTTTACGTCTCCCGCCGCAAAAACGCCGGCGACGCTGGTATGGGTGGAGTCCGGAGCCGTCTTGATGTACCCCGTTTCGTCCATTTCAAGCTTGCCCTTGAACAGCTCGGTGGCGGGCGAATGCCCGATGGCGACGAAAAGCCCATGCACGGCGAGTGCGCTCATGCTGCCGGTCACCGTATTGCGCAGGTTCAGGCCGGTGACGCCTCTCGGGTCCTCGCCGCCGACGACTTCGACCACTTCCGTGTCGTAGAGAATGTCGATCTTCTCGTTGGCCGTCACGCGCGTCTGGTTGGTCTTGTCCGCGCGCAACGTGTCGCGGCGATGGATGAGAGTGACGCGCTCGGCAAAATTGGTAAGAAAAAGGGCTTCCTCCACCGCCGTATTGCCGCCGCCCACCACCGCGACGCGCTTGCCGCGGAAGAAGAAGCCGTCACAGGTGGCGCAGGCCGAAACACCGAAACCCTGGAATTTGCTTTCGCTCGGCAGGCCAAGCCAGTTGGCGCTCGCGCCGGTCGCGATGATGAGCGAATCGGCGGCGTAAACGGCGCCGGAATCGGCCGTCAGCGTAAAGGGACGGCGCGTGAGATCGACGGCAGCGATGGTGTCCTGCACAAACTCGGTGCCTAGATGCTCCGCCTGACGCTGCATCTGCTCCATCAGCCAGGGGCCTTGGATCGCATCGGCAAAACCCGGATAGTTCTCGACCTCTGTCGTGATGGTCAGCTGACCGCCCGGCTGAATGCCGGCGATCAATAACGGCTCCAGCATGGCGCGCGCGGCGTAAATGGCAGCGGTGCAGCCGGCCGGTCCGCTGCCCAGAACAACGACTTTCGCGCGTTTCATTCGATCGACTCCTACCCGGAATGTTGGATTGTCCTCACGATCGACGGCGCCGAAAATAAGGCGGTCGTGTGTTGGACAGAGAGGGACGCTGCTTTCCTCTGGCATTGCATCGTGGCAAGCCTTTATCAGCCCAATCCGACGAAAGAAATAGCGCTAGACGCTTCGAAATGTCCTTCTCCGCCACGCGCGGATGACGCGAGCAGTCGGCAGTTTTTCGACAAGTTTTTCCGCTAAAGCGAAATCGCCACGCACCAAAAAAATCGGCTCTATCGCATTCGCATCTGCTGGATCGGAAAAACGTGGCGGCGACGGAAGCTCACGATTGCGCTATTGAGGCAATCAATTGTCAAATGGCGATGCAATGGGCGAAAAACGCACACTAGGGCAGCATGCGATTTACGCACCGGCTCACGAGGCCTAATACCATGTTGGTAAGCATTCCAGTGCCGGCCGGTGATTTGATCGACCGGATATCCATTCTCCGTATCAAGAAGAAACGCATACCGGATCGTCCGACGCGAGCGAGAATCGGCCGGGAACTGGCCAGACTCGTTCACATCCGCAACGCGAAGCCGGCGCTGGCCACGCGCAAAATACGGCAGAAGGAGCAGCTCCTGCAGGCGCAGAACCAGCGCCTCTGGGACCTGGAAGACCGTCTGCGGCGCCTCGAAGCGAAGAAGAGCTTTGGAAGAAGCTTTGTCGCGGCGGCGAGACGCGTGTATCTGACGAACGACAAGCGCGCACGGTTGAAGCAGGAAATCGACCTGCTCGCCGGAAGCACGCTGCGGGAGGAGAAGTGGTTTTCGGTCAATTGAACGTTCGTCGGGCCGTATCGTTTGCGCCATCGCGCCGCCGCCGAGTATTTGCCTTACAAATATCAGATTGACAGAAACCGCCTCCGCGGTATGAATGTCGCGAACTGTCCGGGAGGGCGACCGATAGCGCTTTTGTATAAGCTCTGCGTCGCACAAACAGTACGTTGGTGCACACAGCAAGCCATCTTGACAATCCCGTTGTTGCCGATCCCGATCGGCTGATCGAAGCCGCCCTCGCCGATCCTGTCGGATTTTGGGAACGGCATGCCTGCACCCTGAGATGGCTTTCGCCTTGGACCGAGGCCGCCCACATCGAGGGATCCGCGCACGCCTGGTTCGTCGGAGGAACCACGAATGCAACGCTCAACGCGTTGGACCGCCATATCGAGGACGGGCGGGGAACGTCGCCTGCCCTGACCTGGGCATCCGAGGACGGCCAGGACGTCCGAAACTTCACCTATTCCGAAGTACGAACCGAAGTCTGCCAGATCGCAAATGCACTGGCATGGCTTGGCGTCGGCAAGGGCGACCGCGTCGTCCTCTACATGCCGCTCATTCCCGAGGCGATTTTCACGATGCTGGCCTGCGCCCGTCTCGGCGCCGTGCATGCCGCGGTATATGCGGGCATCGGCGAGACGGCCTTGCGGGATCGCATCGCGGACTGCGAGCCGACGGCCGTGATCTATGCCGACCGCTCGTATCGGCGTGGAATGCCCATTCCACTGACCGGGATCGTCTGCCAGGCCCTGAGCGACCGGGACCAACCCAATGTGATCGGTCTTCGTCGAAGCGACGCTAGGCTGCCGGACGGCCATCTCGATTTTCGCGAGATCGTATCCCAGGCGCCGGCCTGGCGCGACGCCGAACCTATGGACTCCGAAGATCCGTTGTTCATCCTCTATACCTCGGGAACGACCGGCCGCCCCAAGGGGGTCGTCCATGTGCATGGGGGGTATATTGTCGGGGTCGACTGGTTCGCGCGAAACTTCTTCGAGCTGGGTCCCGATCGCGGCGTATGGTGGTCCACCTCGGATGTGGGCTGGATCGTCGGCCACTCCTATATCGTATATGGGCCGTTTCTGGCGGGCGCGCACCAGTTCGTGCGCGAAGGCGCCGCCGACTGGCCCGCCGCCGATACACTGTGGCGCCTGGTCGATCGTTATAAAATCACCGCGATGTTCGTCGCGCCGACCCTGCTGCGGATGTTCATCCGCGCCGGCGAGGCGTGCCTTGAGGGATCCAGCCGCCGGTCATTGCGGCTGATCGCCTGCGCCGGCGAGCCTCTCAATCCGGAAGCGATGGCGTTTGCGAAGAACCGCATCCTTAGCGACGACGAAGGCGCTTGGGGCCAGGTAGTGGACAATTTCTGGCAGACCGAAATCGCCAGTCCGCTGATCGGCACGTTTCCGGCGATGGTCGCCAAGCCCGGCTTCGCCGGACGTCCGATGCCGACCGTGCGCACGCGCATTGCCGGTCCCGAAGGAGCGCCTGTTGCGGTCGGAGAAACCGGCCTCCTCGTCATAGAGCAGCCTCTGCCTTACATGCTGCGGACGATCTGGCGCGATCCGCTGCGCTATGAATCGTTGTGGTCCAAGGTTCTGGGCGGGTACGTCACCGGCGACGTGGCCATCGAGGATGCCGATGGGTATATCTCGCTTCTCGGGCGGTCGGACGATGTGATCAACAGCGCCGGCCATCGGATTGCGACTGCCGAGGTGGAATCGTCGCTCGTCACGCATCAGGCGGTCGCGGAATGCGCGGTCATTGGCCTGCCCGACGCGCTCAAGGGCGAGGTCATCAAGGCCTTTGTCGTCCTTCGGCAGGGTTTCGACGGCAGCGACGTGCTGCGCCGCGAACTATCGGACCATGTCCGCCGCCAGCTCGGACCGATCGCACAGCCGGCGCAACTCGACTTTGCTTCAAGCCTTCCGAAAACGCGTTCCGGAAAGGTGATGCGGCGGGTCTTGCGGGCGCGCGAGCTCGGCCAGGACGTCGGGGACATTTCGACCCTTGAAGATTGAACAATCGACGAGCCGCTAGGCGGCTTGCTAACAGCGAAGGATCTGACCGTGGCATTCCGCGCAATAGTGTTGAGAGAAGCCGAAGGCAAGGTCACTTCGAGCGTCGAGATGGTCGATGAGGCCGAGCTTCCGGACGGCGACGTGACGGTCGCCGTGGAATACTCGACCATCAACTACAAGGACGGTCTGGTCCTCGCGGGACAGGGACGGTTGGTGAAGAAATATCCACATATTCCAGGCATCGATTTCGCGGGCAGCGTGACGGCTTCCGCCAGCGATCGGTTCGCGGTGGGCGACAAGGTCGTGCTGACAGGCTGGCGCGTGGGAGAGATTTGGTGGGGCGGACTCTCGCAATCGGCGCGGGTGAAAGCGGACTGGCTGGTACATCTGCCGAAGGGCATGACGACTCGCCAAGCCATGGGCATCGGCACGGCCGGCTTCACGGCCATGCTCTCCGTCATGGAACTGCAGGAACATGGCGTCAGGCCGGACAGCGGGACTGTTGCCGTGACGGGCGCGGCCGGCGGTGTCGGCAGCATCGCGGTCGCTCTGCTGGCGGCGCTGGGATACCAAGTTGCGGCATCGACAGGACGTGCCGCGACGCACGACTATCTGCGTAAGCTTGGCGCGTCCGAGATCATCGACCGTTCGACGCTGGCGGAGAAGCCGACCCGGCCCCTGCTTTCGGAGCGCTTCGCGGGAGGCATCGATACGGTGGGCAGCAATACGCTCGCCAATCTGCTGGCGCAAATCAAATATCGCGGCAGCGTTGCGGCCTGCGGTTTGGCCCAGGGGGCGGACCTGCCCGCTTCTGTCGCGCCGTTCATTCTTCGGGGCGTGCGCTTGCTCGGAATAGACTCCGTCATGTGTCCGACGGACATTCGCCAACGCGCCTGGGAAAGGCTCGCCCGCGATCTGCCGATGAACCTGCTCGAAGAAATGATCGTGACGGAGCCTCTCGCCGCCGCTCCGGCACTCGGCGCACAGATATTGAAGGGGGAGATTCGCGGCCGTACGGTCGTCGACGTCAACGCGTAGGACCCAGCGTCTCGCGGCCGGCGGGCGCTACCGCGTCGTTTTCCGCGCGCGCGGCCGCTTGACTGTGTGCGCGGCGGCTGACCGATATTTACCGGTCAGGTATTCCATCAGTCCGCGCACGGCGGTGACGGCTTCCGCCGGCCGTTTCTTCACGATCGCCGCGAGAACCGCCTCATGATACTTGACGACCACCGCCCGCTCACGTTCGCGGTAAACGACCATGTTCATGATCGGCAACATGGCCTCGACAATTCCGTACATGAGGAATCGCAAGGGCCCGTTGTGGGTCGCATCGACCAGGGCCCGGTGAAAGCGAACGTCGGCCGCACAGAATTCTTCGTCGGACACTTTCTCGTCGCGAAGCTCGGCAAGAGCGGTTTTGAGCTTTGCGATGTCCGCCTGATCCCGGGTGGTGGCAGCCTGGCGGCAGCAGATCGTATCAAGCTCAAGCCTGGCCAGCGCGATCTCGTCGAACTGGAAGCCGCCTATCGTGACCATGAGGGTGACCGCGCCGGCGAGGGTCTGTCCCATCTCGCCCGGCTCAGGCTTCGTCACGAAGCTTCCACCCGAGGGGCCGCGCCGTGCCCGCACCAAGTTCTGCGCGGCGAGCAGCTTCAGCGCTTCACGGATCGTCGGGCGCGATACGCCGTAGCTGGCCGCGAGCTCGTCTTCCGTCGGGAGCCGTTCCCCCACCTTGATCCTGCCGTGAAGGATGGCTTCGCGAATATCCTTGGCGATCTGTTTGGCAGCCCCAGCCGTGACGACCGAATCGTACTTCAACGCCATATTCCCGCCCAATCGTCCGCAACGAGCCCGCTTCCCATATCGCCTTGCGGATATGCGTTTCAAGTCGCGTTTTGATCGTCAACGCGACGCGACGCGGAAATCGGACGCCATTTGACGATTGTCGGTGGCACAAATTTTGATATCGTGATGAGAAAAAGCACCGGAGGAAATAGACATGCTCACCTATTCGACGCGCGGATTGGAGTCGTCGGCGAAGGTAGCCTATTGGAACGACGTGAACAGCAGCGTGTTGACGCCGGTCAAGACCCGCCCTTCCAATCCGAGCCAGTTCGACGCCGAGATGCGCTGTTTGCGATACGGCCGTCTGCGCATGGCCAACGCCGTCTCCCAACCCGCGACGGTGTCGCGCCCGGAATTGCGAGCGTCCGATCACGGTGAACATCTTTTTTTCCTGCGCGTGCTGTTGCAGGGACAACTTGTTATCCGCCGTGACGACCGCGATATCCGCCTCGATGAAGGCGACCTTGTGCTGAGCGACGCGACGCTGCCCTACACCCTCACCTATGAGAAACCGTGCAGCACGCTTTTGCTCATCGTCACCGAGGACGATCTGCGCAAGCATCTGCCGTCGCCGGAAGAAGTCGTAGGTGTCAAGCTATCCGGCGCGACGGGCCTGTCGCGAACGACGTCGCTGATGCTCAAGAGTGTCTGGGAGCAGGCCGACCTGGGTTTCCCACACGACCTGGGCTCGCGTATGGCCGACAGCCTGCTCGATGTCTTCGCCACGGCGTGGATGGCGACGAAAGGCAGCGTGGTTCCGGAAACCGCCAGCGTCGGAACGCACCGTATCAAAATCAAGCGCTATATCGAGGCTAATTTGCGCGACCCAGAACTCGACCTGCGCTCGGTCGCCGCGGCGTTTGGCCTCTCGCGACGCTACCTTCATCTCGTGTTCACCAGCGAGAAAGAGACGCTTTTAAGTTTTATCCGGCGTCGCAGGATCGAGGAATGCTGCAAACAGTTGACGGACGTATTGTGGCAGCGCCGGACGATCACCGAGATCGCTTTCAGCTGGGGGTTCAACAACATGACGCATTTCGCGCGCGTGTTTCGAAATCACTACGGCGTCAGTCCGCGCACCTATCGCAAAATGCATCTGTCTTTCGAACGACAAAACGGCGCCTGCTAGCAGTCGCTCATAGCCGATAGGCGATCCCAAAAAACAGCAAAGCCAGTGACCGAGGCATCGTGATCGGCACGGCCGTTGATAGGCGCGCCACAGGGCTCAGCGCCACTGTGAGCACGTAGTCGTCAGCCCGGTCCGGTGATCCATTCCTGCGCAGAGTGGTGCCCAAGCAAGCCGCCGCGTTTGTCTCCGATCCATTTTGGAAGGCAGCAGACGGACGAGATTTTTCTAAGCGCTTGAAAATGGTGGGCAATACAGGGATTGAACCTGTGACCTTCCCCATGTCAATGGAGGGGCCATTCAACGATTTCAATAGCTTATGCTAGCGGGCATACGCAGAACTAAGCAGGAAAAGGCGGATTTTTGCCCCCGTTGCGTTACACCTGCGTGCCACCAGAACGCCTGTTCTGAGCCGACATTTGTGATCTGATCCCTCGTTGGCGCGTCCAAACCGATTTGCGCTCCTCCCCACGCGCTCGAACGGTTTTTACGGTGGAAGGAAGTCGTAGGCACTGATCGACGTCGGGCAGTCATTTTCAGCCGCCCGATTGCGCTGCCTCGGCAGAGTTCAGTCCGGCCTCCGATCAAGGGAAGCACGTATGACGGGATGCCGGATTTCTCCCGCCATCACGTTCAGTCCCGCGGCCAAGTGCGGGTCGTCGGCCAATGCGCGATCCACACCCTTGTCGGCGAGCGCAACCACGAAAGGCGCCGTCACACCGTTGAGCGCGTAGGTCGACGTGAGCGGCGCCGCGCCCGGCATGTTGGCCACGCAATAGTGGATGATGCCATCCACGACGTAGGTCGGTTCGGCATGCGTCGTCGGGAACGAAGTCTCGAAACACCCGCCCTGATCGATCGCGACATCGACAAGTACGGCGCCCGACTTCATCCGTGCGAGATCGGATCGCCGCACCAGCTTGGGCGCCGACGCTCCGGGCAGCAGCACGCAGCCGATGACGAGATCGGCCTGGATCAACTCCGCCGCGATCGCGTCCGGCGTCGAAAAAATCGTACGCACGCGACCGCCGAAGTGCCGGTCGAGCAGATCGAGCCGGCGCGCCGAGATGTCGAACACGCACACATCGGCATGCAGGCCCAATGCCATCTCGGCGGCATGCGTGCCCGACACGCCTCCGCCAAGAACCGTCACCCGCGCGGGCGCCACGCCGGGCACACCGCCGACCAGAATGCCCCGGCCACCCGCCGGCTTCAGGAGTTGAACGGCGCCGATCTGCGTCGCCATTCGGCCAGCAACCCGGCTCATCGGCGCAAGCAACGGCAATCCGCCATCCGTGCCGGTCACGGTTTCGTATGCGATGGCCGTGCAACCCGAACGCATCAGGCCCCTTGCCTGGTTGGGGTCGGCCGCAAGATGAAGATATGTGAAGAGCACATGATGCGGGCGCAGCCGGACGATCTCTTCGGGCTGCGGTTCCTTTACTTTGACGATCAACTCGGCAGCTTCGAACAGGCGTTCAGCGTCCGGCATGATGGAAGCACCGGCCTTTTGGTAGATTTCGTCGCCCACCCCGATGCCCCGCCCGGCGCACGTCTCGACAAATATGTCATGGCCGCGACTCGCAAGAAGCCCCACCACGTCGGGCGTCAGGCCGACCCGGCCTTCGAAAGTCTTGATCTCCTTCGGTACACCAATCCGCACGCCAAACTCCTAAACCAAATCCATCGCACTCCAAGATCGCAGACACGGTGCGTCGGCGGATAGAAATTCACGCCTTGCGAAGAACAATGGAGGCTAAAGCCGGTTCAAAGCGGATCGCCATGCTTTCGATATTGCCGCCGACGCCCGAGTGAAACTGTACGCAGTTCGACGGATCGAACGGATTGTTCATATATATGACGAACATCTCGCTCTCCGCGGCGACCCACACATCGTAGTGCCAATGCCTTAGCGACAAGCGCAAGCCATCCCGATTCAGGATCAGGATGCCGCCTTCCCGTTCGACTCTGATCTCGCCATAAGCGGGATGCGCGTAGACACCCGCATAGGCGTCCAGAGCGTGCGATGGCCGCGTATTCTCGACATGGGGCGCGGCCCGATTGCGCTCGCGCGTGTCCGTTATGTTCTTTTCATACTGGGCCAGCAGCTCATCGAGATGCTGCAGCGGCTCGAACCCCATCAGCACGTCGAAAGTCCGCTGCGCGATGAACGGTGCAAGAACCGGCCCGCCAAAATTGGTGACCGACACGATTCCAATGCCATCTTTCGGAAACAGGCTCACCACGCTGTTCACGTCATGGAGATGGCCACCATGCGTCAGACGTGGCCGGCCATGGTAAGCGCCCACGACCCAGCCCATCGCGTAGCTTATGGGAGACAGCAGACCCACCAGCTCCGAACCGCCCGTTATCTGGGGTGCGTGGATTTCTGCGAGCGTCGCAGACTTGACTAAGCTGCGCTCTCCCGCCCTTCCGTCGTCCAGATTGAATTTCACCCAGCGCGCCATATCGAGGACGGTGGAGTAAAGCGATCCACCCGACGGCGCCGTCGCTTCGGCAGACCGCCTGCTGCCAGCAATCAGCTCGCGCCGGTTGTTCTCGCGATAGGAAAGCGTGACCTCCGCGCCGCCCGGCACGCCGAACGCCGTGTCGTGCATGCCCAACGGCGTCAGTATCCGACGGCGGACCAGTTCCTCCCAGCAGATCCCTGCCACTTTTTCGGCCACATGGCCCGAGGCGACGACCGAGAGGTTGTTGTATTGATACCGTTCGCGGAACCCGACCGACGGTTCGAGGAAACGCATGCGTTCGACCAGTCCGGCCCGATCGAGCGAGCGGCCATCCCAAACCCAGTCGTGACGCGGCAGGCCGGTGCGCATCACGATGAGATCGCGCAACGTGACCTGCGAACTCACGGCCGCATCCCAAAGGCGAAAATCGGAGAGATAACTCTGTACCGGAACATCCCAGCCGAGCAACCCGTCATCGACCAGCATGCCGATAAGCGTCGCGTTGAACGCCTTTGTCGTCGAGGCAATTGGATACGCCGTCTTTTCCGTCAGCGGCAATTTTTCAGCAAGATCACGATAGCCATAGCCTTTGGCGAAAACCGTCGCGCCATCGGCGACAACGGCGACCGCACCGCCAGGAATGCGTGCCGCGTGCAGGATTTCGGCGACCAGCGCGTCGATCTTGCCTGCATTTCCTCCTGTATCCTTCAGCCCCATAGTTCCATTTCCGGCGGCATCATAACGCTGCCATCATAGCGGATGCCATGGGGGACGTCGGACGTTAACAGGGGCGGTCCGTCAAGATCGACGACATCGCAGAACTGTCCGACCAAAAATCCCGGCGCCATCGACAGCGACGACCCGCCCATACAGCCGATCATCAATTTGAAACCCGCCTTCTGTGCTGCCGATACGAGATTAAAGGCTTCCGTCATTCCACCGGTCTTGTCGAGTTTGATGTTCACGAATTGATACTTTCCCACAAGCGCCGGCAAAGAATCGGCGACTTGGCAGGATTCGTCGGCACACAGAGGAACAGGGCTCCGAAAGCCGGCCAATGCTTCGTCCTTTCCCACGGGCAAGGGCTGCTCGATGAGCTTCACGCCGAGCTCGGCCATGCGCGGCGTCAGCTTCCACAATTGCTCCTCGCTCCACGACTGGTTCGCGTCCACGATAATATCCGCGTCGGGCCGGAGCTTACGGATCGTGGCAACGCGCGCGACGTCATCGTCATCACCCGCAAGCTTGACTTTCAGCAGCGAGTATTGGCGGAGGCCGCCGGCAGCGGCGCCCATCGCCTCCGGCGTGTCGATACCCAATGTGTAGGCCGTGAGAAGCGGATGGACGTCATGCAGCCCCGCCAGGCGCCAGGCACGCTGTCCGCTGCGTTTGGCCTCCAGATCCCACAGCGCGCAATCGACCGCATTGCGAGCCCCTCCAGCGGGCAGCAAACCCGCAAGATCGCGGCGCGAGAGGTTGCCGCGCAAATCCTTCTTCACCGCCTCCAGTTGATCCCATATCGTCGTGGCCGTTTCACCGTGGTAGGACACGCCCAACGCCTCGCCACGACCGACGAAACTGCCGTCGGCAAGCTTGACGACCACGGTCTGGGACAGGGTTTGGCTTTTGTAAGCAATCCGGTGCGGAGAAACGTACCGCCAGTCGACCCTTTCGAATTCAACGTCCATGGCCGCGGTCACACCTATGGTTGTCGAGAAGGCCGCATATCTTCCGATGCGCTTCGTGTCGCGTCATTGCTGCGATCAACCGCCGGGACAAGGCGGCAGAGAAAGAAGATCGTCCGTCCAGTCGCCGTTTACGCGGGTCTGGATGATTTTGCGGCCGTTCGCTCCGGCGCGCACGTCGACATAGAGCCGTTCGCCGCTCTTTTCCATGTAGTAGACATATTTTTCCGTTTCGATGAAACTGATGATGGTTTCGATCGGATAGTAGTAGTCGACCTTGCCCTTGACCACGTCCGGCCCGGCGAGGTGGGTGATGCTTTCATGCGAACCGTTGGATTGCGACCTGCGTGTCGTATGGATTTGGTACTTGTCCATTCCCCTTTCAGGCAGATCGAGGAGATCGTTCGTCCATTCGCCGTCTGCACAAGCCTGGAGATACTTGACGCCGTCGGCCCCGGCCCGGACCTTCACGTAGATTCTGAGCCCCCGGTCCTCCATATAGAACCGATGCCTTCCCGCTTCGATGTACTCGCAAATCCTCGGCACGTTATCGACATACATGCGCTCGGCGTCTTCGAGCTTCGGCCCATAGAAATGCGTGATGGACGAATGCCCGCCCTTGGGATTCGAGAGGCGGATGAAGGTAATCTTGTACTCGGCCAACGGCGTAACTCCCCTTCAAAGATCGAAAGCACTGCAGGGCGCGGCTTTCTGCGACGCGCCGTATATAATCACTGTATATATCCGGAAAGTCAACGACGGTGCGAAACGCGCGTCGCGTCTTCTGCAGCCATGAATTAACCGTCGATCAAGTGTCGCTTGAAAAAAGCCGCTATCCTAACCGTCGACTCGATCCGGTTGGCGACGTGCCGCCAGACATGGCCTTCGTCGGCGAATTTAACGTACTCGACGGGCACGCCGCGCTTCGACAGGCCATCCACCACCTGCTCGGCCTCGATGACCGGCACGTTGCGATCGTTCGCGCCGTGCAAAACCAGCAGGGGCGTTTTAATGCGATCGATCTTGTGGATCGGAGACAGTTCTCTGAGCATGTCCCGCTGCGTTTCCGGGTCGCCGTATTTCACTTTGGACGACGACGCCATCCACGGCTCGGTATGCGCGAAAAAGGTCTCGAAGTTGACGATCCCGAACAAATTCACGGCAGCGGCAAACATGTCGGGAAAATAGGTTATTCCGCACATGGCCATATAGCCGCCGTACGAACCACCCATAATTCCGAGCCGGGTTGGATCGGCCAGCCGCATGGAAACCAAAGCATTCGTGGTATCGGCGATGTCTCTTATGCTGTTCGCCCGCAACGGGCCATTGTCCAAATTTGCGAATCGCCTGCCGAATCCAGCCGATCCCCTCACATTGGGAACGAAAACGCTGATTCCGAGCACCGCAAGCGCCTGAATATCCGCCGCGAGGTACGGTCTTGCCTGGAGTTCGGGACCACCATGGTAATGAAAGACCATGGGCCTGCAGCCGTCAGCCGGCGATGCCCGATAGAGCCAGCCCGACAGTCGAACGCCGTCCCGCGCATTATATTGGATCGGCTCGGGCTTCACCAGTCCAAGGAGGTCGACGCCTTCGTGCGGACTATGAGTCAGTTGCCGACATTCGCCCGATGGCAGATCGAGCGAATAGAGATCCTGCGGGGTCCGCGATCCCCGCGCGATGAAGATGAGCTTTTTGTCGTCGCGGGTGAACGACGGCGCATCTATCTGCTCGGCCGGCAGTGGGACTTTGTAAGAACCCCCTTGGGAATCAAGAGACCTGACTTCCAATTCGCTGATCCCGCTGGCGTTCCACACCAGCGCCAGACTTTTGCCATCGCGCGACAGGGCGCCTTCATCGGCTTCCGCATCGTCGCGGGATGCCACGATCTCGATCGCGCCGGGCGCGCCGGCGTGCGATATTCGCAGAACGCCCACCGAAGCGCGGTCCGTCAGCTGATCATCGAACAAATAGATCCGGTCCCCGTCGGCCGAAAAGCGGGCCCATTTGAAGCTGGACGGCGGCGTGGGAGGGGTAAGGCGCGTCTCCGATCGCGCTCCGACATCGGCAAGATAGAGTGCATTGCTGCCGCGGCTCATCATTCTGCTGATCAGAACAAGATTGCCGTCCGGACTGCTATCGAGAACGAAATTCAATCCCTCGGGTTTGGTGAGCAAAACCCAACCGCCAGTCGCGGGATCGACGAGATAGGCATCCATCCGCGCCGGATCGTTGCGGTTCGATCCGATAGCCAACCGCGAACCGTCCTTTGTCCAACAATAGAGCCAGTTGTTTGTCATGCCACCGGGCGTAAGCCGCCGGGCATTCTCGCCGTCGGGGCTTACAATGTAGATTTGGATGTTCTGCCCGCCACCGGGCGCGACATCATATGCCAGCCAGTCGCCCCTCGGCGACCAAGCCACGTGGTGCACAGGATCCGGAAGATCGGTCAGCTGACGAGGTGGAAGACGGTTGTCCAGATCCGCGATCCACACTTGCGGGCGCCCGCTTACGTTCCAGACGAACGCGACACGTTTCCCATCCGGGGATTGTGAAAACGCATCAACGGACTTGATGCCGGCGAGCGCCTCCACTTCGGCCCTAAGGCCCATTATCGGCGGCATGTTCGGCACGAGCGCTTGTCATCCGCAGTTGCGGTCATAGCTGCAATCCCTCCAACCAGGCTCGAAACATGCTTCGATAGGCCTGCACATTTGCACTTGTGATCGTTGCGGCCTGATTTCGCAGGGCGCAGACATCGGCGCCCGCGGTGGAAAGCTCGATGGCGTGCCCGACGAGGCGACGCTCGAAATTTTCCGTCGGATCGATCTCGGCGTGAAACTGGATTCCCATGATATTGGGACCCAACGTGAAAGCCTGATTGCGACAGGCCGATGTATAGGCGAGGCGTTCGGCCCCTGCCGGAATGTCGAATGTGTCGCCATGCCAATGCGTGACCGGCACGCCGGACAGCGCAGCCAGTGGACCGGCCGAACCTTCGGTCGTCAAGGACAGCGGCTCGAAACCTATTTCCTTATACCCCATGGACCGAACTGGGGCGCCAAGCGCGGCGGCGATCTGCTGTGATCCCAGACATATCCCAAACGTCGGACGTTCCTTCGGTAACCTGGCTTTCAGGATGGCGTCGATGCGTTTCAGAAAGGGATACGCCGCCGTGTTGTAAACGCTGAGAGGACCACCAAGAAGAATCAGTAGATCCGGAGCGCTCGGATCAATGCCGCCCAGATCATCGATGCCCACGTCGATAAGCCGGACCCGATATCCGGCATCGCCGAGGACGGCTGAAAACACCCCCAAATCCTCGAAATGAACGTTCCTGACCGCTATCGCATGGCGCATCGCTCACCCATGGTCCATCTAAACGGCAAATGCATGTGAATAGATATATATGATGTTTATATATTGACCTGCAATTCCGACACCTGAAATTCGCGGCTTCGTGCCCCGCATGAGATCGCCGCCAGGCGAAGCGCTCCCTTGGAGAGCCGAAGCAGTCAGCCACGCAAGAGCGATTGTGCCCAATCGTTGAGCTTTGCAGGCGGTGTTGCACACGATCGGTGCAGTGATCATGCACAAGTCCATCGAACGAAGCGAACGAGGTCCATCGGCTACTTCAAAGCGCACAACCCAGCGCCCTACGCGAACGCAGCGTCGTGCGTATTGCAATCGACCCGGCGGATGATGTCAACAGCGTTTATTTTGCCGATCCGTCTTGACCTTGCGCGGCGGCGCAGATGACACTTTCTTCAAGCACATTTTTATGGGGTCATGGGGTGTTGCAATGAACCTTTGTCGCGATGCCGATGACATCGCTCGATCATGCCGAGGCGCCTCGCTTCCAGGATGCGGTGCCGGCAAACATGTCCGCAACCGCGGAAACGCCATGAGCGAGCCGTGTTGAGATATTGGGGCTATCGCGCAAGACTCCATCTCCGGGCCATTGTTGCGACCTACAGCAACCAACACACGGCAACGATGCTGGCGCTCGGCTTCGCCGCCGGACTGCCCTTTGTGCTCCTGTTCTCGACGCTTTCCATCTGGCTGACCGAGGCCGGCGTACCGCTCACCCACATCGGACTCGCATCCTTCATCGGGCTGCCCAGCGCGCTCAACTTCGCCTGGGCACCGCTCGTCGATCATGTGCCCGTGCCGTTTCTCGAACGGCGCTTTGGACGACAACCTGCGTGGATTCTTCTATCGCAGTTTTTCCTGATCGGCGGAATAGTTGCCATGGCGAATATCAATCCCGCCACCAACCTGGCGGCGATGATGGTCGCGGCGACCGTCGTTTCGGTGGCCCTGGCGACGCAAGGCGTCGCGATCGACGCTTGGCGGATCAGAGCAGCTGGCAGCGACGACCGCCAGACGGTGCTGGCGGCACCGATGCTGCTGGGCGCGCGCGTCGCGTTGCTGCTTTCCGGCGCCGGCGTATTGTACATCGCCGCTGCCATTTCGTGGCAGGCGGCATATGAGATTGCCGCCACGCTGATGATCGTCGGAATGATGGGAGCGTTGTCCGCGGCACGCTTGACCGATAGCCCCGCGGCGAGCACCCAAGACGGTGGGCGCGCTGAAGGCGGTCTGGTGCACGACGTGTATTTTGCAGTCGTCAGGCCGTTTGTCGACTTCGTCATCCGCTATCGCTGGAGCACGATACTCATCCTGGCAACGATCGGGTTCAATCGCTTGACCGACATCCTGCTTGCGGTCATGGCCAATCCTTTTTATCTCAGCCTCGGATTTACCAAAGGCGAACTCGCCCTTGTTTCCCAAATCGTCGGCATTTCCGCCATGATTGTCGGCACGTTCGTCGGCGGGATCGTCGCCGTGCGCATGACGGTGCTGCGCATGATGCTGCTGGGGACGGTGCTGATGAGCACGGTTCACTTCGCTTACGCATGGCTGGCGACGATGGGGCACAGCTTGCCGGCCATAACCATCACGGTGAGCCTCGAAAACTTCGCCGGCGGCTTTGGCGGCATTGCATTGGTCGCCTATATGTCGAGGCTTACGGCCAAGCCCTTCACCGCCACGCAATATGCGCTGCTGTCCTCATTCATCGCACTGCCAGGGCAACTGCTCGCAGGCTTTTCCGGATACGTCGTCGAGGCGGTCGGCGGTTTCTACTGGTTCTTCATCGTCGCCTCGCTCGTTGGCATTCCAAGCGTCATCCTCACCCAGCTGTTGATCCGGCACACCGCCCGGCAGCTGGATATTCTCCAGCAGGCCGATACTGTGGGCACTCCGGCCTGAGGCGAACCAACGGATGCAAGCCGGCGGTTTGGCAGACCTTTGATCTGTTGCACAAATGCGCAATGCTCAAAGGCTGACGCGCACGGTCATACCGCCATCGACCACCATATTGAGTCCCGTGGTGAATCCGGAGACCGGGCTGGCGAGAAACAGGACCGCGTTTGCAACATCTTCGACACTTGCCATACGGCCGGAAGGATTGCGCGCGATGATCTGCTTGAACCGTTCGGGGGATTCCACCTCGATCTTGTGCCAATTCCCGCCTTCGAAATAGACCCCGCCGGGCGACACCACGTTGACCCGCACATGGCTCGGAGCGAGTTCGCGCGATAAACCCTTCGCGTAGTGAATAAGAGCCGCTTTGATCGCACCGTAGGACTCCACCCCGTACACCTGCGAGGCCGAGATCGAAGAGATCGCGATAAAGGCCGCATCGCCCTTTGCCGCGGCGCCCTCGATCAGGAACGGCCTCGCCGCATCCAGCGCGGCGACGCCTCCGCCCAGTAAATCCAATTTGAAGTTCGCGATCCAGTCCGCCTCGTCGTTCGTATAGACCATGGCACTGGCATTCGAAACGAGGATGTCGATGCCGCCCATCCGGCCGGCGATGTCCGCGATCCACTTGCGTATGGCCGCTGTATCCGTGAGGTCGAGCGCACCTCCCGCGGCATGAACGCCCTTTGCCTCGAGCGCCGAAACCGTCTCGTCGATCTGCGCCGCGTTGCGCGCGCATATCGCCACGTCCGCGCCCTCCTCGGCAAACGCCTCGGCGATGCCGCGGCCAATTCCCCGTGTGGCGCCCAGAACGACGACTTTTTTTCCTCTAAGGCGCAGATCCATATTCTTCCTCAAACTTCATGAGCCGCCTGTTCGGTCCTCGCAACGGCGCCCTGACCAAAAACGGGCCTGCGGGTCACCGACACTCAATCCGCCAACGCGCTTTTCAGCGCACCGATCGAGCCGGGTGTGCCGGTCATGCCGCCAGCGTCGCGGATGCGACGCGCCCGGCTTTAAATAAACATCGTTTATTTAGAGACATCGAAGCCTCGGTGTCAACATGCGGGACAACGCAGCCATGGCAATCTTTGAGCACGCCCTGCTGTCGCAAGGCGCCAGTTCAGCCGCACCAGCGCCGCCGCCACAGTGTCGTTCGCGCCACACGGCGTTCGGAGTTGGAGACCGAATAAATAAACAACGTTGACATAATGGTGAAGCTACGCCTTCATATGAACAGTCGTCACATTGACGTACTTCCGACGCGTCCTCGCCGGGTCGAGGGCCGGATTGTAGATCAAGAGGGGGTTTATCATGCGGCACATCAGCTTTACGCGCATCTTGCTTTCATCCGCGGCCGTGTCGGCATTGGCACTATCCAGTGCTGCCGCCGAACCAGCACAAGACACAGGCAGTCATGCTCAAGATACGGGCAACATCGAAACGGTGGTGGTCAGCGCGCCGTACCAGTTCCTGAACGCTGACACGCGCGGCGTTACAAATCTTCCGCTGCCAATCGAGAAGGTGCCGCAATCGATAAGCCTGGTCAGCGCCGATTTCATAAAGGCCGCCGATCTGAAGTCGATCAGCGATGTCGCGGAATTCACGCCGGGCGCACTGAACACGGGCGAGTCTTCGACCGGCGCCTCGACCTTTACGCTCCGCGGCTTCAGGCCGGGTTTGGCGCTGGACGGTATCAACCTTCCACAAAGCCTCTTCGACAACGACCCTGACTACGCGATCATCGAGCGCCTGGAAGTCGTGAAAGGGCCCTCCTCCGTCGTGTATGGCATCTCCAGTCCCGGCGGCCTGGTGAACATGGTCACCAAAAGCGCGCATCCCGACACGCCAAGCTACGTCACCGCCCAAACAGGAAGTTGGGACAGCTATCGTCTCGAAGGACAGGCAGCCGGCGCCTTGAACGCAGATGGCAGCGTCCGCGCGATCGGTGTCGCGGTTCAGGACGCGGGCAACAGCTTCATCGACCTGGTGCGCCATTCGAAGACGACGCTCTACGGCGGCGTCGACGCCGATTTGAGCGACACGCTCTCGGGATACATTCACGGCGGTTTCGAACGGTTCGAGCGGACGTCGTTTGAAGGCATCCCCGGCTATCCGAACGGCAAGCCGGCGCCGGTTCCCCGCTCCTTCTTCATCGGTTCGCAGGACCAACTGGATTACACTTCTCTCTTCCACCTGGAAGGTTCGCTCGACTGGCATCCGACGGACATGTGGGAGCTGAGCCTGAAAGGAAACTATCAGGCGAGCAATCTCACCGGTCCGACCAACTATGCCTACGGCCTTCAGCCCGACGGGACGATGACCGTCGGCTTTGTCCGCGACGTTGCCGTCTGGAACAAGAACTTCGGTATTGGCGCCTCAGCCATCTACCATCTCGACGACCTGGGTCTCAAGAACAGCTTCCTGTCGGTGGCGGCGCTGTATCAGAACAACGATCAGCCGATCTACGAGACCTATCCCGACAACCTGACAGCCAACCTTTTCTCGGGCGAAGCGGCGATCACCCAAGTCATAAACACGCTCGCAACCAATCCGCAGTACGACTACCGGCGGGACATCAATATCGCCACCCTGACCCTCTCCGCTCAATCGGTCATACAGATCTTCGATCCCTTGTCCGTGCTGTTGGGCGTGTCCTATTCAAAGCCGGACGGAAACGAAGTGGTCAACGGCGTTCATCAGGCCTCCGTCACCGACGGCCAAACGAGCTTCCGGTGGGCCGTCACCTATGAAGTGGTTCCCGGCGCCAATGCTTACGTTTCGTACAGCGAATCGTTCAACCCACAGGCCATCCCCTCGTTGCTGAACGGTATCCTGCCGCCACTGTCCGGTGCCCAGTACGAGGCCGGGGTCAAGTATCGCACGGACGATGGACGCCTTCTGTTGACCGGTGCGGTTTACAGAATCGGCGAGAACAACGTCGCCCAGTACGATCAGACGGTCCACAACATCGACTATTACATCGGCACCGGGGTGACCCACAAAGGAGTCGAACTCCAAGCGATCGGAAGAATTACGTCCGCATGGCAGATCAATCTCGGCTATTCCTATCTTCATACACGGATTAACAATCCGACCAGACCGGCCGCCAACGGCCAGGAGGAACTGTATATTCCGACAAACACGGCAAGTCTGTTCACGACCTATACGATCGAGGAGGGATCGCTGGCGGGGCTCTCATTCGGGGGTGGTGTGCGTTATGTGGGTGATCGGCGCACGTCATACGCAACTGCCGTGATCCCCACTTTTCCACTTCCGAGCTATACGGTGGTCGATGCGACGGTCGCATACACCTATGAGAAATGGCTGCTTCAACTCAACGCCCATAACATTCTCAATGAGCTGTACTACGTCAATAATTCGGCGAGAATCACATACGGAAACGCGGCGGGCGCGCCGGCCAACGTCATGGTTTCGCTGACGAGGCAGTTCTAGAATCAAGAAAGCAGAAGAAAAGCCGCTGCCGCCATCCGGTGAGCAGCGGCTTTTTACATCTGGGCAGGCGTGTTCCTTCAAGCCCGGTCCGATTTGCCGCCGACCTTGCGTTTGAATACCTCGCTGGCGGACCCGTCGACATAGTGCCGGACGATGTCTTCGACGAACGCCTTCATGTCGATCTTGCTCTTCATGGGGAAATTCAATTCCAGGACAATTCTGGCGAGACCATAGAGCAGTGCGAAATAACCGTAGCCGGCCTTGCACTGCTGACGCGAGCGGGCAAGATTCGTCGGATCGAACAGGTCCTGACCGTAGACGAGATACACAAAGGCGGCGAACGCCGTGTCGGCGGCCTCCACCCATTTCGCATGCTTTATGCGAGACGGCAGCGTGAACATGATGCGGAAAATCTGCGGATTGTTGACCGCAAACTCCACAAAATCGAGTGCCGCCAGTTTCGCGGCCTCAATCCGGTTCTCGCTGCTCTCTGCGGTTTTCCGCAGGAAAAACGCCCGCCGAAGATGCGCGTCCGCCGCGATGTTCAGCAGCAGATCGTCCAGATTCTCGAAATGGTTGTAAAAATTGGCCGGCGTGACGCCGATCTCTCGCGTCAACCTGCGGACTGAGAGATTTTCATAAGGCTCCGTCTTCAACAGACGAAGTGCCGCGGCGGTTAGATCCTCCGCGACGTTGCCGCGATGATACGGCCGCTTCCCTCCCGCTGCCTTTTTCCTGGTGGACAACCCGCCCTCCTCCAAGCGCCCCTTCGAATCCTCCGCCACAGCGGCCGACTCGCCACCTGTTTACATTGAATTACGGCTTTGACCAGTCAATCATCGCCGCGGCGCCGTACCGGACGGCACCGGACGTTTTCAACGCAGCCGTTGAGAATATTCGCGCTATTTTGCAAAAAGCCGGCTGCGATCGCGAAACGCCTTGAACTCCAGGGCATTTCCGGAGGGATCGAGGAAGAACATCGTCGCCTGCTCGCCGATTTGACCGGGAAACCTGATGCATGGCGCGATGACAAACCGGATGCCGGCGGCCTTCAGCCTTTCGGCGAAGACATCGAACTGGTGCCAGTCGAGCACGACCCCGAAATGGGGCACAGGAACGTCGTGACCGTCGACCGGGCTATGGCCGGGGCTCCCGCCGCTAGTGGGACCGAGGTGGGCGACAATCTGATGACCGAACAGATCGAAGTCGATCCAGTGATCCGAACTGCGCCCCTCCGGGAGACCCAACATGCCGCCATAAAATTGGCGCGCCCTGTCCAGGTCGTGCACTGGGAAGGCGAGATGAAACGGCGTGAGTTCGCTGAAGGACATGAAGCTAGATATGACTCGCGTTTACATATCCGTCAAGCCGCCGCCGCTCATCCCCGCTTCAGGACCGCGGCCAGCTTTCCGAACATCTCGTCGATATGCGATTTTTCGGCGATGAGGGGCGGCGAGAAGGCGACGCAATCGCCGGCGATGCGGATCATCACGCTCTCTTCGAAAAACATGGTCCTCATCGCTTCAAAGCCCCGCTTGCCGGGCGCGCCTTCGATCGGCGCCAGCTCTATGGCGGCCGCAAGACCCATGTTCCGGATGTCGATCACATGCGCCACACCCTTGAGGCTGTGGGCCGCGGCGGCGAAATATTCTTCGAGCTCGGCCGCGCGCTGAAACAGTCCCTCGTCGCGATAAAGATCGATCGTGGCACACGCCGCCGCCGCCGCCAGGGGATGTCCCGAATATGTATAGCCGTGAAACAAATCTATCGCGTGATCGGGCGCAACCATGAATTGATCGTAGATCCGCTGATCCACGATCACGCCGCCCATCGGAACCGTTCCGGAGGTGACGCCTTTGGCGAAGGTGATGATGTCGGGAACGACGCGGAGCCGCTCGGCGGCAAAGGCCGCGCCAAGGCGACCAAAGCCGGTGATCACCTCGTCAAAGATCAGGAGAATGCCGTGACGCGCCGTGATCGCCCGGAGTTTTTCGAGATAGCCCACGGGCGGCGGCAGGACGCCGGTCGATCCGGCCATGGGTTCGACGATCACGGCAGCGATCGTGGAAGCATCGTGCAGTGCAACGAGTTTTTCCAGCTCGTCGGCAAAGTGAGCACCCCATTGCGGCTGACCGTTTGTGAATGCCTGCCTTTCGCGATCGTAAGTCGCGGGAAGATGATCGGCCGGAAACGCCAGACTGTTGAACCACTTTCGATTGTTGCCGATACCACCGGCGGAAATCCCCGCCATGCCCACGCCGTGATAGGCCCGTTCGCGTCCGATGATCCGGGTGCGCGAGCCCTCACCGCGCGCGCGGTGCCAAGCGACGGCGATCTTTATCGCCGTATCGGCCGCTTCGGATCCCGAATTGGCGAAGAAGACGTGATTCAAGCTGCCGGGCGCGAGTGCCGCAATCTTCGCCGCGGCCTCGAACGCCTTCGGGTGGGCGAATTGGAAACTGGGCGCGAAATCGAGCGTCGCGGCGGCCTGCTGTATTGCCTTCACGATCGGTGGCCGGCAATGCCCGGCGTTCGAACACCATAGCCCCGCCGCGGAGTCCAGAATCCTGCGACCGGTCTGGTCCGTGTAATGCATGCCGTCGGCGCCCGTGACGATTCGCGGACGGCGTTTGAACTCGCTGTTTGGCGTGAACGGAAGCCAGAAAGCGTTGAGCTGATTGGTAGACGGGACCGTCACGTAGGACCTCGCGGGTCGGAAAGGCATTCGAGAGCACCGAACGACGGGAGCGGCTTGTTCAGTCCCAAGGATAGGTCCAGGGGGATGCTTCCTCCCAAATCCGCGCCAGACGCAGAAGGATGTCGTCGCGATGACGTCGGGCGGTAATCTGCAGGCCGACCGGCAGGCCATCCGACGTGAACCCGGCTGGCAGCGAAATCGACGGATTCCAGCAGGCATTCGCCAGCATCCCGAAAGGTTCGACACTGGAGGCGCTGGCGTCGCGCCCATCGATGAATTGCGGAATCGTGCTTTCCGCCGCATAAGGGCGGCAGGCGGTCGCCGGCGAGATCAAAAGATCCGTGCTGCGAAACAGCGCAGCCACCTCCTGCTCGAGTTTCCTGATCCCCGCCCAGGCGGCATTGGTATCGATCGGCGTCGCGCGCGCGCGCACCCGGTCGACAATGACGCGCGTCTGGGGCGACAGCTTGTCGTAACCGCCGGGAAGAATGCCGTCCCGGATCATGTCCTGTTCCAATCCCCCCACCATGATATCCACCCAGCATTGTTTGATGTTCGTCGGCTTGAAATCAAAGGAGGCTTCGGCAAGTCCCGCCGCGCGCGCCAAATTCTCGGCTGCCTTCCGCGCCAGTGCGATCACTTCCGGTTCGACAACCGCGTAGCCGTGATCCGGAGACCACAAAAACGAAAGGCCCCGCACGTCGAGCGTCTCGATGATCGCTTCATAAGCGTACCCGGCAGGCGGCAGCGATTGGCGATCGCGATCATCGGGTCCGGCAGCGACATCGAGGAAGCGCGCCGTATCGGCGACAGTGCGCGTGAGGGCTCCGTGAACGGCGAAGTTCGAGAATCCGTTCGTCTTGGCGATGCGGCCGTGACTGGGCTTCAGACCGATCAGGTTGGTGAAAGCGGCCGGCTCGCGAATGGAGCCGCCGCCATCGGTCGCGGTCGCGAAAGGAACCAATCCCGCCGCGACAGCCGCAGCCGATCCGCCACTGCTGCCGCCCGGCGTCGTGGCGGGATTCCAGGGATTGCGCGTCACGCCCCACAAGGTGGTGTGCGTCGCCGAATCCATCCCCCATTCGGACGCGGCGGTTTTGCCCAGCACAATGGCGCCGGCCGCGCGCAATCGCGCGATATAGGGTGTGTCGGTCGTCTGGATGGGAGAATCTCTCAGGAACCAGCTTCCCTGCGTGGTCCGAAAGCCCTTGGCATCTTCGAGATCCTTCACGCCAAAAGGAACGCCAGCCAGAAGGCCCGGATCCTCGCCGCGGGCGACCTTCGCGTCGATTGCGTCGGCGGCCGCAAAGGCGGCATCCGCGTCCAGCACGATGAAAGCGTTGAGCGCAGGATTGCGCGCTTCTATCGTGTCCAACGACGCGCGCACGACGTCGCGTGCCTTGCACTCGCCCCTTCGTACCTTGTCGGCAATCTCGACCGCGGACCGCATGTTGGTTCCTTTCAATGATCTGAACCCAGGGCGCGCATCACATTCTCGCGCAAACCCAAAGAAATTCCCTCGACGGATGCCACACGCTCAAGTTCGGCCTTCATGAGCGACCTGCGATGCGCGTCGTAAATGCGCCAGCGGTTGATCTGCGGCATCAGATAGTGGCTGTTCTTCCGCCCGAGCCTGTCCAATTCCAGCAGACGGTCGGCAAGGAACCGATAACCGATGCCGTTTGGGTCGTGAAACGCAACGCGATTCTGCCTGAAGAACGCTCCAAAGAAGAGTGAGCCCCGCGCCAGGTCGTTGGAGTCCAACTTCGGATGATCGGCAAGAGCGCGAATCCGATCCGCAGCGCCAGGCGCGCGCGACAGCGCCTGCGCATTGAACCATTTGTCGATCGCCTGCTTGCTGTGTGACCAACGATCGTAGAACCAGGCGAACGCTTCTTGGCGTTCGGGCAGATCCATATGGCTCAGGCAGCACAGGGCGGCGAACTGATCCGTCATGTTCGCCGCGCTCTGCATTTGAGCCATGCAAAGCCGGGCCGCTTGCCGCGTCCCGCGTGCGCACAGCAGATCGAGGCAGACGTTCCTCAGCTGCCTTTTGGCAATCTGCTCCGCGTCTGCGCTGTACGGTTGGTTGGACTCCCTGGAATGGTACAACGCCAGGAGAATATCTTCGAATTCGACGGCGAGAGCGTGGCGCAGAAACGCCCGTGCCGCCATGAGCGCATCCAGATCGATGCTCTGAAGTCCCTCGCTCAGGGCCGGTTCGTCCGGCACAGTAATGATTTCCGCCTTGAGAAAATCGCTTGTTTCCCGATCTTCCAATATCGCACCGAAAGCCCTGCTGAAGGTCGCCGGCACCGACATCGGCAGATTCGCGCGATGGGCCTCTGCCAGAGAGCGAATCAGCGCGATGCCCAGCCGCTGCGCCGAATCCCAGCGCACGAACGGATCGCTATCGCGAGCCATCAGGCTTGCAAGGCCGCCATCCGTCAGGTCGGCTTCGACGGTGACGGGTGCCGAGAACCCGCGCAGGAGCGAAGGCAATGGCTCGGCCGGCACGTTCTCGAACACGAATGTCTGCCGCGGTTCGGTCAGGTTCAGCGTGCGCGGCGGTGCCAATTCAGAGCCATCGCGGCCGATCAGAGACGTCACGACCGGGATATGGAAGGGCCGCGGAACGACGCCGGTACCGACCGCGCGGCACGATTGCTGCAGCGTCAGGCGATACGTTCCGGAGGCGCCATCGTAACTTCCATTTGCGGCGATACGGGGACGGCCGGCCTGGTCATACCACCGGCGAAACTGCGCCAAGTCGCAGCCGGAGGCATCTTCCATGCTGCGCAGGAAATCTTCCGTCGTAACCGCCTGTCCATCGTGACGCGCGATATAAAGGTCGATTCCCGCGCGGAATTTCTGCCATCCGAGAATCGGGATCAGCATACGAACCACTTCGGCGCCCTTATCGTATACCGTTGCGGTGTAGAAGCTGCTGACGGAGGCGCCTTCGACGGGCTGGATCGGGTGAGCGGCGGGACCGTCGTCTTCCGGGAATTGGTTGCGCCGCAGAGTCTTCACGTTGTCGATGCGGCAAGCGTCGGCACCGAATCTCGAGGCGGCGAACAGCTGATCGCGGAACCGCGTCAATCCTTCCTTGAGGCTCAGCTGAAACCAGTCGCGGCAGGTGACCCGGTTGCCCGTCCAATTGTGGAACTGCTCATGGCCGACAATGCGCTCGACAATGATGTAATCGTCGTCCGTCGACGTTTCCGGATTTGTGACGATGCCGTTGGCGCCGAAGAGATTGAGGCCTTTGTTTTCGGTTGCGCCCGGCCAGCCGGTCAGCGCGACGATGCCATACTGATCCAGATCGTATTCGAGGCCGAACACTTCTTCGTCCCACGACAGGGAATGTTTGACTGCCTCCATCGCGAAACGGCAGCCCTCGACGAGGTCGCGATCCGCATAGATCGAAAGCGCGATTTCTCTTCCGCTCCTGGTCCTGAAGCTGTCCGTGAGCGCCCCAAAATCGCCCGCGATCACCGCAAAGATGTAGCAGGGCTTGGGAAAAGGGTCGCTCCATGTCACAAAGTGCCGGCCGTGCTCGATATCGCCACGCGCCACCGGATTCCCATTCGAGAGCAGAACGGGATAGCGGGATTTGTCGGCGACAAGCGTCACCTCGTATCGCGCCAGCACGTCCGGCCGGTCGGGAAAGTAAGTGATGCGCCGGAAGCCGTCGGCCTCGCATTGGGTGGCCAGTTTGCCCATCAGTTCGAACAATCCGAGCGCGGATTTGTTTTCGGCCGGCTTCACGGCCGTGACGATCTCCAGCGAGAATTCCTGGAGCGGCACGCGGAGCAGCAAGCCTTCGTCATCGAGTGCATAGCCGTCGGAGCCGCAGAGCTCGCCGTTCAGCGAAAGCGAAATCAGCTCCAACGCCTTGCCGTCCAGCCGCAACGGCACATCGGACGGATTTAGACGACGTAGCGACATCCGGTTCCGGATGACGGTGCGGGACGCATCCAGATCGAAATGGAGACTAATGGTGTCGACGGCGAAGTCGGGTGACCGATAGTCAGCGAGTCTCATCAAGCCGGTCTGTCGCGCTTTCATTTTCGGCCTGCCGCGATCTCGAAGCGCTGGGACTCGACCGCCATCCGGAGCCGGTAGGACGGGTGAGTTGTAGAATCGGAGGTCACCACCCGGCCAGCATCCGTGCCGTGACAGAGGCTCATTGCCTCGGGCGTCTCGAAGCCCTGTCCCACCAGCGCATCGCGGAGAGCATCTGGCGGCAGTGTGTGAATCGAACGGTATGAATGACCTGGACGCTTCTCCGCCCGCTGCCTGCGATGGTTCAGCCACCGCGCCTTGGACTCCGGTCGCGCCAGCCCCGCCCTCCATCTCAGAAATATCAACGCCTTCATCGGGTTTGATACTCTCTTAGATACTGTAGAAGCTGCGCAGCCCGGCGGTGGCCGATCATTATGTGCGGACACCGCCTGCCGCGATCAGAGCGTCCGCAAGGCCTGTAGCGCCGTCTCGATCGCAAAATCGACCTCGTCTTCGGTGATCGCGGTGGACAACACGAAAAATCCCGGGGCACCGATCAGCATGCCGTTGTTCAGAAAATAGCGAAACACGGTTTCGGCCCTTTTTTGCACATCGACATTCTCGCCCCGTGCCGCGACAAGATCGCGGTAGGTCTCGATGTCCCGATCGGTGTGCCACAATTGGACCATGGACGCGGCCCCCCGCACCGCGCCCGGCACGTTGGCGATACGAAGCGCTTCACGGAGACCGGCACGAAGCCGATCACCGAGGCGGGAAAGGCGGTCGAATGCGGCCTGATCCAACATCTCCAGCGCAGCGAGCCCGGCCGCCATCGTCATGGGATTGGCATTGAACGTTCCGCCATGGGCGAGCCGCGCCCCTTGGCGAGGATCAAACAAAGCCGCCATGATGCGTTCGGGTCCACCCACGGCGCCCACAGGCAGACCACCGCCGATGATCTTGCCCATCGCGGTCAAATCCGGAAGCACACCCACAGCGCCCTGCGCACCGTGAAACCCAAGGCGCATGCTGTACACCTCATCGTAGATCAACAGAGCGCCGTTGGCGTCCGCCTCCTCGCGGAGCATCTGCAGGAACGCCCGCGACGCCGGCAGGAATCCGAGATTCTTCACCAAAGGGTCCACGATGATTCCAGCAAGGTCCGCCGCGTGGGCCCGCAAGATGCGGCGCCCGTTTTCGACGTCGTTCATCGGCAAAACGACGACATCGCCGGCGATGCCCATGGTGTTGCCCGAACCCGGCACACTGGATGGCGTATCCGCTGGGCCGAAAAGGCTGGGCGGCGGCGTGACACCCACGCTCGCCGTTTCGGCACTGCCATGGTAGGCGCCTTCCACTTTCGCGATCTTCGCCCGGCCGGTGAAGGCACGCGCCGCTTTTATGGCATAGAGCACGGCCTCCGTGCCGGAATTGCAGAAGCGCACCTGCTCCACCGTCGGCAGACGACCGGCGATCAGCTCGGCCAGCGCGATTTCCTTCTCTGTGGGAAGGGAGACGGCCAACAGCGTTTCCGCCTGCCGGATTATGGCTTCCACGATCCTGGGGTGGTTGTGGCCGTGAATCAGCGCCGAATAGTTATTGATGAAATCGATGCGTTCGGACCCGTCGGCATCCCATATCCGGCTGCCAGAGCCGCGCACCGCGTAGATTGGATACGGCGGAAAAAACACCGTGTGGCGCGAATTTCCGCCAGGTAAGCTTTTCAGAGCACGCTCATAAAGATTCGAAGAGCGTGATTTTGCATCGGGAAATCGAGACCTGACGGATGGACGCGGCAGTGCGGCTTTTTGCCCTAACATTTCTTCCTGCTTTCCCTATGCGACAAGATTGGCGCGTAGCGTCTTCTTGTCGATTTTTCCAAGCGTGACTCGCGGCAAGTCTTCCACAAGATGTATTTCCGTCGGCCGTTTGAAGTCGGCGAGCGCAGCCCTGCAAACCGATTCGATTTGTGCCGCAAGGTCCCGCGTCGCAGCAGCGGTGGGAACGACAAACGCCACGGCCGTTTCGTCCAGCATGGGGTGCGGCTTTCCGACGACCGCGACCTCCGCGACGCCGGGCGTCGTCAGGATGACGCGTTCGATCTCAGATTCCGCGACGTTCTCCGCGCCGATCCGCAGCATGTCGGCCTTGCGACCATCGAACCGGATATGACCGTCTTCAAACGGCGTCACACGATCGCCGGTGGCAAACCAGCCCCGCGAGTCGAAGGCGGCCGCAGTGGCCTCCGGCGCATTGAGATATTCGAGAAAAAGCGACAATCCGGGCTTGCCCTTGACCCAGAGAAATCCGGATTCGCCGAACGCGACAGGCCCGCCGTCGTCACGCCGAACTTCCACATCGTAGTAGGGTGAAGGAACACCCATTGTTCCCGGCCGCCCGGGAAGATTGCGCATCGCGACGATGGGCAATCCGATCGTCTCGGTCATGCCGAACCAGCCGATCGTCGGAATCCCGAATCTCTTCGCGAGCGGCGGGTCAATGGATCCCAGTCCCCATCGCTGCAGCGCGAGACCGGAAGGCTTCTCGCGGTCCGCCAGGGCCCTCAGCATGAACGGGATCTGGACGCCCCACGTACAGCCATGTTCTTCGAGGCATCTCCAGTAGCGGCCGGCCGAAAACCGCGGCTGAAACACGAACGACGCTCCGGCCCACAGGCTGGCGAGATGCGTGTAGCAGAGCGCATTCGTATGAAAGAGCGGCAGGCAGGTATGGCCGATATCCGAGGCGACAATGCCGCACGCTTCGCTGTTGGTGCGCGCACCCCATAGCGCATTGGCGTGCGTCCAAACGACCCCCTTCGGCCGCGAAGTCGTGCCCGACGTGTACTGTACCGAATTCGGCAGCATCGGGTCGGGCTGGCGCTCCGGCAATTCGGGAACAGTTGCATCGAGGAGATCTTCGAACGGCACGGCTAGCCCACTTCGCTGTACCGCTTTCGCCTCGCCAACGTCTTCCGCCGTCACGATGATCTCGGAAGGACCATGCCCGCAAGCGCGGACCAGCGCTTCGTATCGCGGCTGGGTAACGGCCCACTTCGCCCCGCTGTGCGCGGCAAAGTAGGAAAGCTCTTCCGCCGAAGAGCGCGTGTTGGTCGTGACGACGACGGCACCGAGGCGGGCGCAGGCGTGCCAAGTGAGCAAGAATTCCGGGCAGTTGTCCATGTGAAGAAGAACGAACGCGCCCTTCTCGATGCCCCGCCCCGCAAGGGCATATGCGAGCCGGCCCACCGCAAGATGAAATTCTCCATAACTCCAGCGCACGGCCGGCCGATCAAACGGCGCGAACACGAAGAATGTCTTTTCCGGCGCGGCATCCGCGCGCGCCTTCAACAGCCATGGAACATCGCGCCCGGTAAAGGGATGCAACGCGGCCGAGTTTGAAGTACCGGATAAAGCCATCGACCTGACAGGCACAATATGATCACTGTATATATTCGAATGCCGAGCGCCGCGTCAAGCGTGGATGCCGCAAAGACGCGCGTTGATCGACATTCGCCGCGACACCGATCGTTTTCGTGCCGCGCCGGCGTGCTTGACAGCATGACGGCGAGCGGCAAAATATGAACGTTGATAACATATGGAATGTCCGATGAATAGCCGATGCCGTCCGGACGATGTCGGCCTTCCGACCGATCCGCGCGTCGCCCGCGTCGCGGACGGCCTGCTGCCGATCACGCTGCTCGAGGGCGACGATACGCGTTGGACCGTCGAGGAGCGCTGTGCGTTCTACGGCTGCCCCGGCCTGAGCGTGGCCGTGATGGAGCAAGGCGAGATCGCATGGGCAACGGGGTTCGGCCGCACGGAATCGGGCGGCCGTCCGGTCGATGCGCAAACGGCATTTGCGGGCGCTTCATTGAGCAAACCGCTGACGGCGACGCTGGCGCTTCAACTCGTCGAACAGGGTTTGGTTTCTCTTGATGCACCGATCAACGGCTTTCTGTCTTCGTGGAAAGTTCCAGAAAACGAATTCACACGGCAAGCGCCTGTGACCCTGCGTTGGCTTCTGTCGCATCGCGCCGGCACCACTGTGCACGGGTTCGGTGCCGGTCCGCCGGGTGCCCGGCCGCCATCGGCTCTGGATGTGCTCGAAGGACGCCCGCCCGCCTGGACGCCACCGGTGAGAGTGGACAAAACGCCCGGTGGAACGGCTCGCTATTCCGGGGGCGGAATGACGATCGTCCAGCTGCTGCTTGAGGAGATCACCGGATTTGATTTTGCTACGCTGGCCAAGCGGAGGATTTTCGATCCGCTTGGCATGACGCAGTCCACCTTTTTCCATCCCTTGCCGGCCGACTTTACCGCCAATGCCGCCATCGGCCACGGCGACGGGGGCGTGCCTATTCCGGAAAAGTGGCTTCTGACGCCGCAACTGGCCGCAGGGGGCGTTTACACGACGGCGCGCGATTACGCCGCCTTCATGCTTGCCTGCCGCGATGCCTGGCTCGGCAAACCGAATGCGTTGTTAGGACAGGCGATCGCACAGGAAATGATGCGGCGTGAATCCGACCAGGCCTATGGACTTGGCTGGATGCTTCTGCATTCCGGATCGAGGATGCGTTTCGGCCATGGCGGCGCCAATGACGGCTATCAGGCCGAAGCGACCTGCTATCTCGAGCGCGGTGACGGCGCGGTGGTGCTGACCAACGCCACATCGGGGTTGATATTCTACTGGGAAGTGTTCAACGCCATCGCCGATGTCCACGGCTGGGGGGACTTCATGCGTCCGCCCAAGCGCGAACGGAAAATCCAGCCTGAGGAATTCGAGCGTTATGTCGGCGACTACGATGTAATATCGGGCCCGGGCTTTCCGCTCATGCAGGTATTCGTCGAAGACGGGATCCTGAAAAGCAACATGCCGGGCATGCGGGGCGGGGCGCGCCAGATGCGCATGGACCAGGACGGCCGGTTCTTCCACATGTTCGGGCCTTATGACACCGTGCCGGTCTGGGGACCGGACGGCAAGGCGCAAGAGCTGCGCGTCCTGAGAGATGGAGAGACCGAAGTGATGCGCGTCAGGCGTCGCGCTTAGACGTTCACGCGATCGGTTTCGCGGCCGACCGACGCCCTCTGTCGCTTGCCGTTTACGTCACGTCGACCAACCGTCCATGGCGGCGCAAAATGGCTTGTACTTTTTCCAACGGTATACCCGGAGCAACATAGCCATCCCGACCAACCATGGTCTTGGCGGCAAACATGCTGTTGAGAATGGCCTCATCAACAGCCTGGATCGTGGCTTCGTAAAAGGCGCTCATCGCACCTTCTCCGACATAGTCGGCCGTGACGACGCCATCGTGCTTGTGCACCGCCGCGTCGTTTGCGGTTGAAAACGCCAGGAACAGATCTCCCGATTCATTCGAAGCGATACCGCCGGACCGCGCGATGCCGAAGGCCGCGCGGCGCGCGATTCGCTTCAGCTGATGCGGCATCATCGGCGCATCCGTCGCGACGATTCCGATAATGGAGCCGTTTTCGGCGCCGAAATCGCGTTCGCGCGGCAGCTCGAGACCGACCGGAATGCCCGCGATATGAAGAAGATGCCGCTTGCCGAAATTGGACTGGACGAATGCACCCACGACATAAGTCTTGCCGTCAAACACGATTTCGCGGGAGGAGGTGCCGGAGCCGGCCTTGAACTCGTAGCTGCGCATTCCGGTTCCGCCGCCGACGCTTCCCTCTTCGATCGGGCCGTCATGCGCGTCTGCGAAAGCAGCGAGCACATGTTTCGGCATGACGTGGTGACCGTCCATATCATTCAGCATCGAATCGGCGGTTTCTGCGGCAACCGGCAAAAAGAGCTGTTGATCCAGCTTCTCTCCCGGCAACATTTTCTCGAACATCCAGCGCGCCGTCACGTCTCGCGCCAGTCCGCAGGAATGTGTGTTGGTGAGGGTGATGGGACCATCGAACCGACCCCGCTCCTCGATGAACGCCGCGCCCGTCATTTCGCCATTGCCGCTCATGTTGAAATAACCGGCATATGCGGCGGCCACGGCTCGTTTGCGACCGCGGGGAAAAATCGCGGTCACCCCCGTTCTGACCGGTCCTTTGCCGGCAACGAGCGGTCCATCTCCGCGTATGAGCGTGCAATACCCGACTTCGACTCCCGTCACGTCGGTGATCGTGTTGTTTGCGCCCGGCTGGCCGAGAAAAGGAATTCCTGCGCCTCGGGCCCGCAGGTTTCCCGATGGTGTGTGCTTATAAGATGATTTCATGGGACTGGGTACCGAAATGGCTGGAACACGGGCAGGCACACCATATATATACACTAGTTATATCTGCTCCTGCCGCCGGGCACAAGCGTTTGAGGTCCCAAAATAACGGGGGGATGGATTTTGAATGCCACTGCATGCCGACATCGTGGGACAACCGTTACCCGAGCAAATTCGCCTCGTCACGCCGCGCATGGCGCTGGCCTTTGCTGCCGGTATTCATGACGACAACGCGGTGTGCATCGACGATCTCACGGCAGGTTTCATGGCCCCTCCCTATTTCTGCGTCTCTTTGGAATGGCAGATCGCGGTCATTGCTCGAACGCAAGATATGGGTCTGACGCAGGAGGAAACGCTGCGCGGTGTCCATGTTGGACAGGACAGCCAGTTCTTGTCTCCCATACATCCGGGTGTGACCGCCCGGATCACGGGTAAGGTCATTGAAGTGCGCAGCGCCCGGGCCGGTGCCTTGGCGCGCACGAAATTTGAGATTTTCGACGCCGATACGGGAGAAGCCCTGTCGTCCACGATTTCGAGCAGCCTTTATCGCAATGTCGCCGTCGAGGGCGCCGACTGCGCTGCGGACGAAGTGGACCGTCCGCCGGAATGGGTCGGCGCCGCGAAATGGGAGGCGGTGACATTGCAATTGGATCGCGGCTTTGCGCAGCGGTACACCGAATGTGCGGATATCTGGAATCCAATCCACACCGAGCGCAAGGCAGCGCTGTCTGCCGGTCTCCAAGCACCTATCGTGCACGGCACTGCGCTATGGGCACTGGCCGGCCGTGAACTTGTATCGCGTTACGTTCCGGGTTCGCCCCAGTCTCTGTTGTCGCTATCGGCGCGCTTCTCCGCAATGGTGCGCCCAGCGACGCAGATAGTTCTCCGACACGGCGAACTGGAGAAGAAAGGCGAGATCGCCTTCACTGTCGAAACCGAAAGCGGCGCACACGCTCTGACCTGCGGTAAGGCCGAGATCGCTCGCCGCATGATTAAGCGAGATACCTAGTCCGAAGACGGAAGCGACCTGCAATGATCCTTTGCGCTGTGCCCCATGTGATGCCCGGCGAGATCACAGCCGCGATAGAAAAGCTGTGCTCGAAGTTTTGGCCGTTACTGGGGCTACCCCTGGAAGGGTTTGCTGAGACCGAAATGCATCTCAAAGAAGCCGTGACGCAATTTGCAGCCTCGGCGTGATCGCTGAACCGGAACCACGAGACCTTGGTGCTTGCCGGATTCGCGCGTGCTCGCAGTGGTGCGAATTCCAGTTCAACTAACAGCGGCCCTTTCCCGCACAGAGTAAGGCCCACGCATCCCGCGGCATCGTCCGTCTCTGATCCATTTTGAACGACAGCGGATAGACGATTCTTGCGCTAAGCTATTGAAATGGTGGGCGGTACAGGGATCGAACCTGTGACCTTCCCCATGTCAAGGGGACATTCTCCCGCTGAACTAACCGCCCAACTATCGAGCCTTAACCGGACCAATAAACCAGCCCAGAAGAGGCCAAACCTCAAAAACCCACTGCGTTACACAAGCGTACCGGCCCTACACCCAATCGCTTGAAATCATTACCTCGATGTAGTCGATGTCAAGGGGACGCTCTCCCGCTGAGCTAATTGCCCTAATCCGTGCGACGGGCGGCAGCTATAGCCTCGGGGGCCGGGCGGGGCAAGCTGGGTTTTCGGCGGTGCCGAAATCCATCAAGGCCCGAAAAATTACCCCGCCACGGCTTGAGCCGTGGCGGGTTTCTTTCAGGCCGGGCGCTTAGAGCCTTGCCTGCTTCAGGTCGAACTTGACGGCTGCCTGGGCCTGGCTCGGAACGGGCGCGCCGTTCTGCATGGCCGGCTTGTATTTCCAATGCGCCTGCACCCAGGCCACCGCCGCCTGGTCGAGTTCGGGGAAGCCGCTCGACCGGATCACGCTTGCCGACGCGACGTCGCCCTGGGCCGAGATCACGAGCTGCAGCGTTACCGTGCCCTGGTGCGCGGCCAGCCGCGCCACGGCGGGATAGGGCGGCGTCGAGTGCGTGCTGCTCACGCCGGACGCGCCGGTGTCGGGCTGCGCCGGCGGCGCGTTGTTCGCCGGCGTCTGCGGCAAGGTGATCGGCGGCGGCTGGTCGTTCGCTACGGCGATCACGGGCGGCGGGATCGTGTCGACGGTCTCGTGCGGCTGCACCAGCACAGGCTTGGGCGGCGGCGGTGCGTCGGCGGTCTTGGTCTTGTCGTCGACGACCCGCGCCGTGATTTCATGCGAGATGTATTTCACGGTCTGTCCGGCCATTCCGCTGACGAGCGCATAGACGATGACGACGTGCAGCATGGCCACGCTGCCGATGATCATGGTGCGTCGGGACGACGGGCCCGAAGGGTCGCCGCTTATAATGTCGTGTGTCAGTGCGTGCATGTTCGTTGCCTCCCATGTTCGCCGCCGCCTCTTGCGAGCGGCGCCCGCGCTTCGACAGCGCCGGTATGTCGATGGAAACGCCCAAATCCGGCAGGCGCCGGGCGTCAATGTGGCGAGGCTGCCCTATTGCGAAAAAATCGTTCCGCGAAAAAGGGAACGCCGGACAGGTTCCGGACACGCGGCCGTCAGGCGGCGATCATGCGATCGACTTCGGCGACGATCTCGCGCAGATGGAACGGCTTGGACAGTACCTTGGCCTGCTTCGGCGCGTTCGCGGCCGGGTGGAGCGCCACCGCCGCGAAGCCGGTGATGAACATGATCTTGAGCGCGCGGTCCATCTCGGCGGCGCGCTTGGCGAGCTCGATCCCGTCCATCCCCGGCATCACGATGTCGGTGACGAGAAGGTCGAAGCGGAAGCCCTTGAGGCATTCGAAAGCGTCGCTGCCGTCGCCGAAATCGGTGACGTCGTGGCCGGCCTTGACCAGCGCCTGCGCCAGGAACTTGCGCAGACTCTCGTCGTCTTCCGCCAACAATATGTGCGCCATCGGGTCGCCCTCGCCCCCCCATAAGAGCGTATAATATGCAAACCGTAAACGAGGGTTAACGGTGGGCGCCTGCGGCGCAGCGGCCGCAGCCGCTTGATCGGGGCGACGCGTTAATGGTCCACTGGCATTCGGGAAGATGAATCGATGACAGGCCCTCAGACCGGACCGGCAGGCGAAGGCGGCGGCGATCTGGCCGCGCTCTATGCCGAGCCCTTCCGCGTGCACCGGCCCTTCCGCCAGACCGTTCCCTTCGTCTTCGCCTCGCCCCATTCGGGCCGGACCTATCCGGCCAGCTTCATCGCCATGAGCCGGCTGAACCCGATCAATCTGCGCCGTTCGGAGGATGCTTTCGTCGACGAACTGTTCTGCGGCGCGGTGGCGCTGGGGGCGCCGATGATCGCGGCACGTTTCCCCCGCGCCTTCCTGGACGCCAACCGGGCGCCGGCCGAGATCGACAGCGCGATGTTCGAAGGTGCCCTGCCGGTCGCGGTCGACGCCCCGAGCCCGCGTGTCGCGGCGGGCCTGGGCGTCATCCCCCGCATCGTGCGCGACGGGGCGGAGATCTATCGCGCCAAGCTTGCGCCGCGCGATGCGGAGGAGCGGCTGGCACGGCTCTATCGGCCTTATCACGCCGCGCTGGCCGAACTTGTCGAAGAGACGCGGGCCCGATTCGGCGTCGCGGTGGTGATCGACTGTCATTCCATGCCGTCGGCCGCGGCCATTCCGGACGTCGTATTCGGAGACCGCTATGGCATGGCGGCGGCGCCGACCGTCACGCGCGCCGCCGAGCGGGCCTTCGAGGCGCAGGGCTTCAGCCATGCCCGCAATGCCCCCTATGCCGGCGGCTACACCACCCATCTGCACGGTCGGCGCGATCGCGACGTCCATGCGCTGCAGGTGGAGGTCAACCGGGCGCTCTATCTCGACGAGGAGCGCATCGCCAAGGGACCGCAGTTCGAGCAGGTCCATGCGCGGCTGACCGAGGCGCTCATCCGGCTGGTCGCGATCGAGCCGGCTGTGCTGGCACCCATCCGCCGCCTCGCTGCCGAATAATCGGGCCAAGCCAAAAAAAAGGCCGCTCCAGAGGAGCGGCCAAGTTCAGGGAGGAAACGCCCAGGAAGGGCAGGCGGCATAACAAACGGGAGGTCAGTCATGCCGCGCTGCAACAATATGGACTCCTACCAGGGTCAACGCAAGTCCAAAGATTCGGCATTTCCAGAAAAAACCCAGCATTTCCAGGTCATTTAGCCTGATTTCCAGGCAATTGCAGCTGCGAAGGCGTTATGGTGCGGCGCAAAATCACAGGCTGAGGCATACGGAAATTCCTAACAAATCCTTACCAAGTCACAGGGCTGTCGCTGCATCGCAACAAAAGATTCGCAGCGTTTCCGCAAAAGATTCGTGCGTGGCCGGTAGTCAGGTGCCTGTGGAAAGGGCGCCGATTCGCGCCCGACGACCGGAGCGCGATGCATGGCCCGTATCTCCTGGCTGGTACCGCCGCCGGTGGCCCTGAGGCCGCCACGCCCCCGCAGCAGCGCCCCTGCCCGCCCGACCCGCCATCACCGCACCGTCTTCATCTCCGACGTCCATCTGGGCACCCGGGGCTGCAAGGCGGAGATGCTGCTGGACTTCCTGCAGAAGAACAGCAGCGAGACGCTCTATCTGATCGGCGACATCGTCGACGGCTGGCAGCTCAAGCGGCGCTGGTTCTGGCCGGAAAGCCACAGCGAAGTCGTGCACGAGATCCTGCGCAAGGTCGACGAGGGCACCCGCGTGATCTTCGTGCCGGGCAATCACGACGAATTCCTGCGCGGCTTCTGCGGCCGCAACTATGCCGGCATCGAGGTGGTGCGCGAGACGATCCACGAGACCGGCGACGGCAAGCGCCTCCTGGTGCTGCATGGCGACCAGTTCGACGGCGTCATCGAATTCGCCAAATGGCTCGCCCATCTGGGGTCCTGGGCCTACGACCAGGCGCTCCGGGTCAATGAGGTGCTCCACAGCATCCGCCGCGCGCTCGGCCTGCCCTATTGGTCGCTGTCGAACTGGCTGAAACACGCCGTCAAGGACGCGGTCGAATATGTCTGCCGCTTCGAGGAAGTCGTCGCCCGGGCCGCCGCCAGCCGCGAACTGGACGGCGTGGTCTGCGGCCATATCCACCAGGCCGCCATGCGCCGGATCGGCGACGTCCTCTACCTCAACGATGGAGACTGGGTTGAAAGCTGCACAGCCCTTGTCGAAGATGCCAACGGACATCTGGAGATCGTTCGTTGGGCCGCTCCTGTTTCAGCCCAGGCCTCTCGCGCCACGGCCACCGGCGAAGCCGCGCCTGTACCCGCGTAGGGTACGCCGGCCGTGGCCGGGCGCCGTGAGGCCGCTCGGCCGCTTTCCCGTGCCCGGCAAGGAACATCTCAAGATCCTCATCGTGACCGATGCCTGGAAACCCCAGGTGAACGGCGTCGTGACCACGCTCGAAATGCTCGGCCGCGAGCTTTCGCTGATGGGTCACGACGTGCGCTATGCGACGCCGCAAGGGCGGTTCAGCGTGCCGCTGCCGACCTATCCGGAAATCCGGCTGGCGATCTTTCCGCGCAAGGGCCTTGAGAAGATCATCCGCGAATTCGCGCCCGACGCGGTGCACATCGCGACCGAAGGCACGATGGGGCTGAGCGCGCGCGCCATCTGCATCGAGCACGGCATCGAATTCACCACCGCGTTCCACACCCGCTATCCCGAATACGTCCATGCGCGCTTTCCCTTCATTTCCGAAGAGTGGGTGTGGCGGTGGGAGAAATGGTTCCACGCCAGGGGCGTCGCCACGATGGCGCGCACGCCGGCGATGAAGCGCGAGCTGGAAGCGCACGGCTTCAAGAATGTCCGGCTGTGGGAAGGCGGCGTCGATATCGAGCGCTTCCGGCCGATCCCGGACGCCAGCCTGCCCTTCCCCAAGCCGATCTTCCTCTATGTCGGCCGCGTGTCGATCGAGAAGAACATCGAGGCCTTCCTCAAGCTCGACCTGCCCGGCACCAAGGTCGTGGTCGGCCCGGGCCCGGCCCGCGAGGCGCTGGCGCGGAAATATCCGGACGTGAAATTCCTCGGTCCGAAATCCGGCGAAGACCTGGTACGGGCCTTCGCGGCCAGCGACGTCAACGTCTTTCCCAGCCTGACGGACACGTTCGGCCTCGTCATGCTCGAGGCGCTCGCCTGCGGCACGCCGGTCGCGACCTTCCCCCGCGAGGTCATGCAGGACGTGGTGGGCAATTGCCCGGCCGCCGCGCTGGACGAGGACCTCGGGGCGGCCTGCCGCCGCGCCCTCACCCTACCGCGCGACCAGGCACGTCCCTTCGTGCTCGGCCATTCGGCCGGCGCCTCGACCCGCCAATTCCTGGCCAACCTGCAGATCGAACAGCCGGTGGACGCGAGCCTCCCGTAGGGAGGGTTGGCTGATCCCCAAGGTCTGGTAGAACCTGCCGGGTCTCTCGAGCGCGCGTATCATCCATCCCATGTCCACTGCCGAATCCCGTGTGCTCCGGCTGACCGGCAGGGAATGGCTGTTCCTCGCAGGAACCATGGCCTTCTGGGGCCTTTATGTCCTGTGGCTGGGCAAGGACACGTCCTGGGATTTCCGCAACTACCACTGGTACATCCCCTACGCCTTCCTGAACGGGCGCGAGCACATCGACATGCTCGTGGCGCACCAGGCGACCTACTACAATCCGTTCCAGGACATCCCGTTCTACGTCCTGGCGACGCACACGCCGGCCTGGGTCGCGCTGTTCGTGCTGGGCGCGGTGCAGGGCGCCAATGTCGTGCCGCTCTACATCCTGGGACGCCAGACGCTACGCATCGAGGAGTACAAGCTCGGCGCCGCGGCGCTGGCGCTGCTCGGCCAGACCGGCGGGCTCGGCCTCAACATGTTCGGCACGACCTATCACGACAACACGATGAGCATCTTCATCCTGTCGGCGATCGCGCTTCTTGTCGTGAACCGAAAAAACCTGCGCGAGGGGCCGCTCTGGCTCGGCGCGGCGCTCTCGGCCGGCGCCGGGCTGGCGGTCGGCCTGACGGTCGGCCTGAAGCTTCCCGAATTTCCCTTCGCGGTCGGATTCGCCGCGACGCTGGTCGCGCTGGGCGGAAGCTGGAAGCACCAGCTCGTGCGGCTGGCCGCCGGCGGCGCGGCCGGCCTGATCGGCGTCGCCCTGATGATGGGCTATTGGACCGAGCACCTGCTGGCGACGACGGGCAATCCGCTGTTTCCCTATTTCAACGATGCGTTCAAGTCGCCCTACGCGCTGCCGGCGCCCTATCGCGACATGCGCTTCCTGCCGACGCATTTCTGGAAGGCGGCGCTGTTTCCGATCCTGTTCACGCTCGACTGGGCTGTGGCCGACGACATCCCGTTCCGCGACATCCGCGTCGGGCTCGCCTATGTCGCCTGCATCGCGGCCATCGTCGTGTGGATCGCAGGGCGCCGGTCGAAGGACCCGCTGGTCGTTCCGGGGGCCGCGCTTCCCATCCTTGCTTTCGCCGGCGTGTCCTATCTGGTCTGGCTCAAGATGTTCGCGATCTACCGCTACATCGTCGGGCTGGAGATGCTGGGGCCGCTCCTGATCGCGATCGGGGTGGGCCTGCTGCCGATCCCGCGCCGCACCCAGCTCATCACCCTGGTCGTCTTGCTGTTCGCCGTGGCGGCCACCACCCGCGTCGACTATATCGAGCGCTCCCCGATCAGCGATCCCTTCGTGCAGGCCGACCTGCCCAGGATCGAGCACCCGGAGAAGGCCATGGTGCTGCTGACCGGCAACGGCCCGCTCGGCTTCCTTGCGCCCTCCTTTCCGCGCGAGATCCCCCTGCTGCGCATCGACGGCTGGATGGTACAGCCGCAGGACGGCACCAGGCTGACCAGGATGATGAAGGGCCGGGTCTATGAATGGATCGACAAGAAGCGCGATCTCTACGTCCTGTCCGATGCCTACGACATGGGGCGGGCGCGCGACGCGCTGGCCGAGTACCATCTGCGCATCGACTGGCTGAAATGCACGGTGTTCGACACGAACATCATCGGCGACTATGAATTCTGTCCGCTGTTCAAATGGCCCCGCCAATGACCGACCCGGAAAAAACGGCCAGCCGCATCGCCGTCATCCTGCCCTGCTACAACGAGGAAGCGGCGATCGCCTCGACGGTGCGCGCCTTCCGCGCCGCGCTGCCGCTGGCGCAGGTCTATGTCTACGACAACAATTCCAAGGACCGGACCGCGGAGGTGGCGCGCGAGGCCGGCGCCGTCGTGCGCAACGAGCACCGCCAGGGCAAGGGCAACGTCATGCGCCGGATGTTCGCCGACGTCGAGGCCGAGGTCTATGTGCTCGCCGACGGCGACGATACCTATGACGCCTCGCAGGCGCCGGAGATGATCGCCAAGCTCATCACCGAGGAGCTCGACCTGGTCACCGGACGCCGCGTCCATACCGAGGCCGCCGCCTATCGCGCCGGCCATCTGTGGGGCAACCGGATGCTGACCGGGCTGACCTCGCTGATGTTCGGCATCGAGCTCAAGGACATGCTGAGCGGCTATCGGGTCATGTCGCGGCGCTTCGTGAAATCGTTTCCGTTCACCGCCGCCGGCTTCGCCATCGAGACGGAGCTGACGGTGCACGCGGTGCGCCTCCTGATGCCGATGGCCGAGGTCGACACGCCCTACAAGGAGCGGCCGGCGGGCTCGGCGAGCAAGCTCAACACCTATCGCGACGGCTTCCGGATCCTCTTCACCATCGCCCATCTGGTGCGCGAGGAGCGTCCGCTGTTCTTCTTCGGCGCCATCGCGGCGATCCTCGCCGTGGTATCCGGCATATTCGGCTGGTCGCTGCTGCTCGAATTCATCGCGACCTCGAAAGTGCCGCGCCTTCCGACCGCGCTGCTCGCGACCGGGCTGATGGTGATCGCCTTCCTGTCGCTGATGAGCGGACTGATCCTGGACACCGTGACGCGCGGGCGCTGGGAGGCCAAGCGCATGGCCTATCTGGCGCTGCGCGGGCCGCAAGAACGGCGCAACGCGTGAACCTGGAGCAGAGACTGCGCGCGCTGCTGCGCTCGCGCCTCCTGCGCTTCGGCGCGGTCGGCGCCGCAGGCTTCGTGGTCGACGAGAGCGTGCTGTGGATCTTCCACCACCTGTTCGGCCTGGACCCCTACAGCGCCCGCGTCGTCTCGATCTTCTGCGCCGCGAGCTTCACCTGGTGGGGCAACCGCAACCTGACCTTCGCCGAGCATGCCGCAACCGGCGGCTTCGTCGCACTGGCGCGCGAGTGGTTCAAGTTCATGCTGGCGAACGGCGTCGGCGCGGTCGTAAACTACGCGACCTATACGCTGCTGGTGGCGTTCGCCCCGGCGCCGCTGTGCTATCCGGTGATCGCCACCGCGGCGAGCGTATTCGTCGGCCTGATCTTCAACTTCACGCTGTCGAAACGGTTCGTGTTCCGCGCCGAGTGACGCTCCGCGCCGGCGCAGATCGCCAGAGCGATCATCAGGCCCACGACTATCGCACCGATCCTGCTCACGACACGTCCCTTCCCGTCGGCGCGGTCTTACGCCTTCCGGCCGGGGAGAAGCCAATCACAAGGACGGGAGCACGGCCTGGTGCGCGGCGGGCGCATCGACCGTCACGGATTTGACGATGGCGTAGACCGGCTTTCCCGGCGCCAGCGCCAGGCGCGCTGCCGAGGCGCTTGTGATGCGGGCGATGAGGCGGGTGGCGCCGCACAGGAGCTGGACGTCGGCCTGGAGGCCGTTCTCCGCCACCGCCGCGACCCGAGCCGAAAGGACGTTGTTGGCGCTGATGCCGCGCGGCTCCTCCAGCGCCAGCATGATCTCCTCGGCGCGGACGCGCAGGCGCAGGCGGGTGCCGACCGGATCGGACAGGCGCGAGACGAACAGCGTGCCGCCGTCGAAATCGAGCGCGGTCAGGCCGTCGTCGCGATGGGCCGCCACGGTGGCCGCGATCACCGCGCCCACCGGCGGCGAGCCGGCCAGGGCCGGCAATTCGAGGCCGGTCAGGACGTCGAACACCGAGCCGTGCAGGACGCTGCGCCCCCCCTTCACCACCACGATGTCGTCGGCCAGCCGCGCCACCTCGTCCAGCGAATGGCTGACATAGAGCATCGGCAGTTTCGCCTCGTCGCGCAGGCGTTCGAGATAGGGCAGGATTTCGCCGCGGCGCTGGGCGTCGAGCGCCGCCAGAGGCTCGTCGAGAAGAAGGATTTCGGGAGAGGAGAGCAGAGCGCGGCCGAGCGCGACGCGGCTTTTCTCGCCGCCGGAGAGCATCCGGGGACGACGCGCCAGCAGGGCTTCGAGGCCGAGCAGCGCGACCACGCGGTCGATGTCGCCGGCATCGGCCTTCACGGCGGCGCGGCGCCAGCCGAACAGGAGGTTGTCGCGCACGCTCATATGGGGAAAGAGGCGGGCGTCCTGGAACACCATGCCGGCGCGGCGCTGCTGCGGGGGCACGAAGATGCCCTTGGCCGTGTCGAGCACGGCGCGGCCGTCGATGACGATACGGCCTTCGCGCGGGCGGAAGGTGCCGGCTATCGCCGCGACGACGGTCGACTTGCCGGCGCCGGATGCGCCGAACAGCGCGGTCACGCCGGGGCGCGGCAGGGCGAAATCGACGGCGAGCGCGAAGCCGGGAAAGGCGTGGCGCAGCGAGACCTCGACGCTCATGCGTTCAGGCCGCGGGCGCGGCGCTGGGCGAATTCGGCGAGCGTCATGAAGATCAGTGCGAGGCCGATGGAGAGCAACGACAGGCGCATCGCCTCGGCCTCGCCGCCCGGCGACTGGAGCGCGGTGTAGATCGCGAGCGGCAGGGTGCGCGTCTCGCCCGGGATGTTGGAGACGAAGGTGATGATGGCGCCGAACTCGCCGAGGCTGGCGGCGAAGGCGGTGACGATGCCGGCTGCGATGCCGGGAAGCGCCAGCGGCAGCGTGACGTTGAGGAGCCGGTCCCACCACATTGCGCCCAGCGTCTCGGCGGCGGCGGTGAGGCCGGGATCGATGGCCTCCAGCGAGAGACGGATGGCGCGGACCTGGAAGGGGAAGGTGATGATGGCGGAGGCGAGCGCGGCGCCGGTCCAGCTGAACACGAAGCGGATGCCCAGCGTGTCGAGCAGCCAGCCGCCGAGGGGGCCGCGCGTGCCGAACGCGATCAGGAGCAGGAAGCCGATCGCCACGGGCGGCAGGACCAGGGGGACGTGGATCAGCCCGTCGACCAGCGTCTTGCCGGGGAACTGCGTGCGCGCCAGCAGGAGCGCGGCGGCGAAGGCGAAAGGCAGCGCCGAGAACACCGCAACCGCGGATATGCGCAAGGACAGGAGCAGCGCCTCGCTCTCGGGCGGCGTGAGGAACCCATCCATGCGGCTATGACCGGAAAGTTACTTAACCTTTATATCGGCAGTACCGCCGGCTGACCAAGCTTGACCGACGGGGGTCGTCCAGTACCGTCGCCCTTCAAGGGGGAGACGTGACCAGACCTATCCGAGCCATCGTAGTGCTTGCGGCCCTGCTGCTATGCGGCGCGGCCGACGAGGCGCCGGTGCCGGCCGCCGTTGCCGTGGTGCCGCCGCAGTCGATCTATGTCGTGCGCTTCGACCATTGGACGCCGGCCGACGAGCGCGGCTTCGGCGAGTTCCTGACCTCCATCGGGGATACGGCGTGCCGCACCGTCGATTCCTGCCTGCACGGGCCGGGCAATCCGTTCCGGGCATCCGATCCCGACGGCATCTATTTCCGCGCCGACTGCGCCGACCTGCCCTATGTGCTGCGGTTCTACTATGCCTGGAAACACGGACTGCCTTTCGCCTATGTGTCGCAGGTCGAGCCGCGCGGGCATACGCGCGATATCCGCTACACCGCGCGCGGCAATGCGGCGGCGGAGCGCGTCACGGTCGCGGGCGGCGTCGAAAGCGGCTATGCGGTGATCGAGACGCTGCGCGAGGCGATCTCCTCGGCGACGTTCCGCATCCATCCCGAGCTCGAAGAGCCGCTGGAGCAGGATTTCTATTCGCCGGCGGTTCTGCCCGGCTCGATCCGGCCGGGCACGGTGATCTACGATCCCAACGGGCATCTGGCGACGGTCTACCGGGTCGATCCCGACGGGCGCATCCACTATCTCGACGCCCATCCCGACAATGCGATGACGCGCGGCTTCTACGATCTGCGCTTCGTGCGGGCCTCGCCCGGCATGGGCGCCGGGTTCAAGAACTGGCGGCCGGCCACGCTGGCGGGCGCGGTGCGGCGGCCGGACGGCACCTATGCCGGCGGCCATGTCGTGTTGCCGCCGAACAAGGACATCGCGGATTTCTCGCTCGAGCAATTCTTCGGCAACGGCCCGCGACCGGAAGACGACCGCGACTGGCGCGACGGCAGCTTCACGCTCAGCCAGCAGGCGATGGACTATTACGACTATGTCCGCGCGCGGCTGGCGGGCGGCAGCCTGTCCTTCGATCCGATCAAGGAAGTCCACGACATGGTGGATTCCAACTGCGCCGACCTGCATTACCGCGCCGACGCGGTGGCGGTCGCGATCAGCGCCGGCGTGATGCGGGAGCCCCAGCCCCGCCGCCTGCCGCAGAACATCTACGGGACCGAAGGCGACTGGGAGGTCTATTCGACGCCGTCGCGCGACGCGCGGCTGAAAACCGCGTTCAAGGAATTGCGCGACCAGGCGGCGCGGTTCATGTCGATGTACCAGGCCAGCGATCCGCGGCTGAAATATGCCGGCCAGAATCTCGCCGTCGACATGCTGACGGCCTATGACCGCGAGGCGGCGGCGTGCAAGGTTAGCTACGCGCGGAGCGACGGCTCGCCGGCTTCGTTCGGCTATGAGGACGCGCGCAAGCGGCTGTTCGCGATGTCCTTCGATCCCTATCACTGCGTCGAGCGGCGCTGGGGCGCCAGCGATCCGCGCGAGCTCGGCACCTGCCGCGACGGGGCGGACAAGAGCGCCTGGTACGCGGCCGAGCAGAATCTGCGCAACCAGATCGAGCGCACCTATGACGTGGCGATGGGCTTCTCGCTGGCCGAGCTGCAGGCCCATGTGCCCGGCTCCGGCGTCGCGGCGCCGCCCGACACGGATGTGCGGACCTATCTGTGGCTGATGCGCAATACGGTGCGCGGCAAGCCGAGGGTCAGATGAAGCGACCCTCCCGCAAAGGGAGGGTCGAATGCCTCAATGCGTGCGGGCGTAGATTTCCCAGAGATGGCCGTCGATCTTGGCCTTGGCGTCGCCGTCGGCGCTCGAGAAGGCGCTGATCGCAGCGCCCTTCTGGCCGACGCCGAGATAGGCCATGCCGAGACGGATCTGGGCGTTGGACTTGTCGGTCACGCCCTTGGCGATGCCTTGCTGGATGAACTTCAGCGCATCGGGGAACTTGCCCTGGCCCCAAAGGTCCTCACCGAGCTTGACCAGTGCGTCGCCGTTTCCGGTGGCGGCGACACCGCCGGCCTTGGCGGCGTTCTGACCGGCCTGGCCGCCGGCCATGGCGAGCAGGCGGTTGACGCGGTCGCCGGCGAGCAGCTTCGCCTGGATGCCCTTCTGGATCACGCTCTGCGATTCGGACGCGAAGCCGAGCTGGAGCGCGAGCTGGGCCAGCAGCATGTACTGGTCGGCGGTCTTCAGCGAGCCAGTCATCAGCTTGAGACGGTAGATGTCGAGCGTCTGATGGTCCGTGAGCCCCTTGGTGCCCTCCGCCGTCGACAGGAGCTGGGACCAGTATTCCGGCTTGTTGGTGCGCTGGACGAGCTGTTCGAGCGCCATGCGCATCGATTCATTGTCCTGGGTCTCGTAGGCGCAGCGCATCTGGAGGGTCAGGATCTGCTCGCCGGCGCCGTTGCCGAAATTGTTGCGGATGTAGCGCGAGCACTCCGCGAACTGGCGCGTCAGATAGTAGGACTGGGCCACGAGCTGCATGGTCTGCGCGTCGCCCTTGCCGCGGCCGGCGGCGATGACTTCGCTGTACTTGCCCGCGGTGTAGAGGCCGGCGACGCCGGTCGTCGCATTGGACTTCTGCGCGATGTAGGTTTTGACCTTGTCGATCGCGTCGCGGTCGCCGGCGGTCAGGCCGCCGACGCCTTCCGCCTGGCCGACGCTGGCGCGCGCCGCGCTGAGATTGCCGGCACCGGCCTGGCGGATGGCCTCATTGAGGAATTTGGCGACGGAGGCGCGCGCCGCGGCCTCGGCCGGAACCGTCAACGCCAGGGTGGTCACGCCCACCGTCGCGGTGGAAAGCAGGAGAGCCGCTACAGCGGTACGCAGGGACTTGGACAACATTCTGGAGACCTCTAACCTTCAAAGCGCGGCCTCGGACGCATGCGACCGCATGCCGTCTTCGGCGGTCGCCCCTCACTTTACTGCATGGTTTCGATGCCGGTGAACCCGATATGGGTCACGCCGATACGCTGCGCATCGGCCAGCACCATCGCCACGGAGTCGTACTTCGCCAGCCGGTTCGGCTGGAGATGGATTTCAGGCTGCGGATCGTCGCTCGCCGCGGAGGACAGGTAGCTGTCCAGCGTCGCGCGATCGATCGGCGCGTTGTTCCAGTAGATCTGGCCGTCGAAATCCACCACCAGCGTCACCACCACCGGCGGCGTCGGCGGCGGCTTGGTGTTGGGACGCGGCATGTCGAGCTTCACCGCGTGGGTCTGGATCGGCAGGGTGATGATGAGAAGCGTAAGCAGCACGAGCATGACGTCGATCAGCGGGGTGGTGTTCATCTCCACCATCACCTCGCCTTCGCCGGACTCGTTGCCGATATTCATTGCCATGGGGCGTTACCTTTGTTCCGTCCGTCGATCACATATCCGCCGGTCATCAGGGTGCGTCGTTGCGCGGCTCTGTCAGGAAGCCGACCTTCTGGATGCCGGCGATCTGACAGGCGAACACGACGCGGCCCACCGCCTGGAAACGAACGCCCCGATCGGCACGGATGTGCACTTCGGGAAGCGGCTTGCCGGCGGCGACGGCGCGGCGAAGCGCATCCTCCAGCCTGTCCTTGAGTTCGCTCGAGTCGATGGGGGCGTTGTTGTAGTAGATGTTTTCGTCCTTATCGACGGCGATGACGATATTTTCGGGCTTCGTGATCGTCGCGATGTTGCGATAATTCGGAAGCTGGACCTGCACCGTCTTCACGATCACCGGAATGGTGACCAGGAAGATGATGAGAAGCACGAGCATCACGTCCACCAGCGGGGTGGTGTTGATGGTCGTGTTCAGATCCGGATCGTCGCCGTGATCGGCGGACTGAACATTCATAGCCATGGATGATTACTCCGCGCGCTTGCCGCGTTCCCTGGCTACTTGCTCTTGGTGATCAGGTAGGTCTGCAGGTCGCCCGCGAAGCCGCGCAGCTTTTCCTGGATGACCTTGTTGCGGCGAACGAGGTAGTTGTAGATCAACACCGCGGGCACCGCGACCATCAGACCGATGGCGGTCATGATCAGCGCCTCACCGACGGGACCCGCGACCTTGTCGATCGAGGCCTGACCGGCGACGCCGATCGCGATGAGCGCCTGCAGAATGCCCCACACCGTGCCGAACAGACCGACGAAGGGCGCGGTCGAGCCGACCGACGCGAGGAAGGCGATCGAGCCCTGAAGGCGCGAATTGGCGTCCTCGAGCTGGCGGGTCAGCGACATCGCGATCCAGTCGTTGAGGCCGACGAGGCTGGTGCCGCCCTGGCTGGCGCGGATGCCGGCATCGGCGACGCTGCGGAACATGGAGTTCTTGGGCAGCTTGTCGACGCCTTCGGCCAGCGTGCCGGAGGTCCAGAAGCGCTTCTCGACCGTGCGGGCCTGGGTCAGAATCCGCGACTGCTCGAAGAACTTCATGAAGAAGATGTACCAGGTGCCGGCCGACATGACGGCGAGCAGGGCCAGAACGGTCAGCGAGACCGGATTGCCCTTCTTCACGATGTCTTCCAGACCGTAGGGATTGTCCGTCGAGGCCGGGGTCGGCGCCGGTGCGGTGATCGCAGGCGTGGACGGCGCGGGCGCCGGTGCAGCGGTCGGAGCGGCCATGGTGGGCTCCGGCGGAGGGGTGGTCTGGGCGAGAGCCTGGCTGGCGCCGAGGCCCGAAATCAGGACGAAGGCGGCTGCGATCGTCAGGGTCTTCAAGGTCATTTTCCTACTACTCCGTGAGTCCAGAAGAGACAAAGCTGGGGTGCTAGTTGAGTTTGAACTGAATGATGGCCTGGTGACCGGGCGTCGCAACCGGCGTATCCCCCTGCATCGCAGGGGTATTGCGCCACTTGGAGGAAACGCAGTTCACGGCCGCTTGATCCAAACGGTCGGAACCGCTCGATTTGACGATACCGACATTGGAGATCGAACCGTCGGCCCCGACGTCGTAGTGAATGAGCACATTGCCGGTCTCGTTCAGCTTGGCGGCGAGCGGGGGATAGTAGGACTGGCAGTCATGCGTACGGCCGACCGCCTTGGACGGCGTGACGACCGGGGCCTGCACCGGCGCCGGCGGCGTCGGCGCGACGGCCTGCACCGCGGTGATCGCATTGGTCACCGGCGCGTCCGTCGCGATGTTGATTTCCGGCGGCGGCACGAAGGGCGGCGGCGGCTTCGCCAGATCCGGCGGCGGCGGCGGCGGCGGCTTCACATCGTCCTTCGGCTGCACGACTTCGGCTTTCAATTCCTCGGGCAGCTTTTCGATCAGGCCCGCCTTGAGGCCGGCGATCAATGCGAAGGCAAGACCGATATGAATCCCGACGACCACCAGAAGGCTCACCGAGCGCGTGCTCGTTCCTTCAACGGTGCTGGGGATGTGAGCTCTCAGATCGTGTGTTGGTTGTTCCATGGGTCTTTCGTCGCCTACACAAAACTAATCCCGGCGCGATGGCACCGGGATTGGCGGATTTGGGCCAAAGTACGCGTCCCCCTCCCGGCACCGGTTAGCGTCCGATGCTCCCTTTTTCTTAAAGCCAACGTAATCACGGTTCGCAAGGGGGGTCTAGTCTTTCGATTTGGTAAACGCAACTTCGTGAACAGGCTAGTTAATCCGGCATGCACGGCGGCGCGGCAGATGCCCGCTAGGAAGGCACGCCTGCCGTCATGATCAATTCACACGACAGCCGCATGACGCCGCAAAACCGGCCGAATTCCGCGGACGCTTTCGAGAGGCGATCTTAGCGTCGGAATGTTTCTCCCAGGCCCGTTTGGAGAGCATTCCCGGATGCGGCTAATCGTTCCACCGAACGTCCACGCCTGGAAAATTCGCATCGCATGGTGGCGAAATTACGCCTCTCGCGCTGCAACATGGATCGCGGATGCGCGGCGAGTCGACCGCGGCCGCGCAAGGACAACACTCCTCGCCGCCGAATTCGTTGCTAACATGCGCGCGAAACCCGCGCCTTCGAAGGAATGACGGAATGCGCTATCTCCACACCATGGTCCGCGTCGGCGATCTCGATGCCGCGTTGGATTTTTATTGCGCGAAGCTCGGGCTGACGGAACTTCGCCGCATCGAGAACAAGATGGGCCGCTTCACGCTGGTCTTCCTGGCCACGCCCGAGGATGCCGCGACCGGCAGCGGCGACGGTATCCCGATGGTTGAGCTCACATACAATTGGGACGAGAAAGATTATTCCGGCGGACGGAATTTCGGCCATCTCGCCTACCGGGTCGGCGACATTTACGCAGTATGCCGACGATTGATGGACGGCGGCGTCACGATCAACCGTCCGCCGCGCGACGGCAACATGGCCTTCGTGCGCTCGCCCGACGGCATCTCCATCGAGCTGTTGCAGGACGGCGGCCCGCTGCCGCCGCAGGAGCCCTGGGCCTCGATGCCCAATGTCGGAAGCTGGTAGGGCATGAATTTCGCGAGCGACAACCATTACGGCGCCTCGGCGAAGATCCTCGCGGCGGTGGCGGCCATCGGGCAGGCGCCAGCGCCGGCCTATGGCGGCGATCCCGTCACCCAGCGCGTGACCGCGCGCCTGGACGAGATTTTCGCGCGCGAGGTCGCGGCCTATCCGGTGATCAACGGCACGACCGCCAATGCGCTGTCGCTCGCGACGCTGGTGCCGCCGCATGGCGCGATCCTGTGCCACGCCGAGGCGCATATCGCGGTCGACGAATGCGGCGCGCCGGAATTCTTCACCCATGGCGCCAAGCTCGTGCCGATCGAGGGCGGCGACGCCAAGCTGACGCCGGATGCGATCGAACGGGCACTCAAGCATTTCCAGAAGGGCTTCGTGCATCACGCCCAGCCGGCGGCGATCAGCCTGACGCAAGCGACCGAACTCGGCACGGTCTATACGCCGGACGAATTGAAGGCGATCTCGGCGGTGGCGCGCGATCATCGGCTGAAGCTGCATGTCGACGGGGCGCGGTTCGCCAATGCGCTAGTCGGGCTCGGCTGCACGGCGGCGGCGCTGTCGTGGCAGAGCGGGGTGGACGTGCTCTCCTTCGGCGCGACGAAGAACGGCGCGCTGGCCGCGGAGGCGGTGATCTTCTTCGATCCCAAGGACGCGGCCGATTTCGAATACCGGCGCAAGAAATCCGGCCACCTGCTGTCGAAGATGCGGTTCGTCTCGGCGCAACTGGAAGCCTATCTCGACGGCGATCACTGGCTGGCCAATGCCAGGCACGCCAACGGGCTGGCGCAGCGCCTCGCCCAGGGCCTGGCGCGGGCGGAGGACGTCACGGTCGCCCATCCGGTCGAGGCCAATGCGGTGTTCGCGCGCATGCCCGTGGCGCTCGCCAAGAGGCTGCGCGCGGCGGGGGCGGTGTTCTACGACTGGGGCGTGCCGCAAGACGGGCTCGTGCTGGCGCGGCTGATGCTCTCCTTCGCCACGCCCGACGCGGACGTGGCGAAGCTGATCGAGGCGGCGATGTCACCCTCTCCTTGAGGGAGGGTCGATTCTTAGATGCGGCCCAGCAGCGAGAGCGTGCCGACCTGCTCGGTGGCGCTGTTGGAGCCGCGCACGAAGTCGTAGTTCAGGCCGATGGTCCAGTTCTCGGTCGTGGCGTTGAGCGCCGCGCCCGCGACGACATTGCCGCGCGACGGATCGGGGCCTTGGATCGTGAACAGCGCGCCGGGGTCCTTGGCCAGCGTGCCCGGATTGTCGGCGAACTGGGCGCGCAGCTTCACCGGATCGTCCAGGAAGTCGAAGCGGTAGCCGAGCCGCGCCGAAGGCTGCAGGAAGAAGTCGCCAAGGCTGATGCTGGTGCGAATCTCGTCGCCCAGGAACACGCGCAGCGAATTGGCGTAATAGGGCTTGACGGTCAGGTCCATGCCGACGCCGCCATTGGCCTCGGTGAAGCCCTCCTCGCGCAGCGTCATGCCGTCGAGGGAGATCTGCGGGATGTTGATCAGGCCGCCATATTTCATCTGGGCGCCGATGGTCAGGCCGAGCGAGGCCAGGAGGCCGGCGCGCTTGCTGTCGGCTTCGCGGGTGAAGGTGGTGTCGGCCGGCACCGTCGGCGAGGCCGGGATGTCGAGGATCAGCATGCGCTTGCCCTTGAAATCGCCGTAGCCGACATTGACCTGGCTGTCGACGAAGAGGCCGCGGCCGCGCCAGGTGCTGTAGCCGGTCAGCATGTACCAGAGCGTCTGGGTCTTGGAGTTGCGGTCGCCGGTCTCGGCCACGTCGCCGGTGTAGAAGGTGAAGGCGGCGCCGTACCAGCCGGTGGACGGCGAGCCCTCGTCGAGGCCCATCGAGAAGCCGAAGCCGTGGTCCTTGAAGCCGCTGAGGTTCACCTCGCCGCAGGTCGCGGCGGTGCAGGTGGCGGGCTCGTTGACGCCCGGCACGCCCTTCACGTTCTGGCCGTGCGTCGCCATGTACTCGCCGAACTGGTTGCCCCAGAGGGTGAGCTCGCCCTCTTCCTTGGCGAAGAGGCGCAGGTCGCGCAGGCGCGCGCCGACCTGGCCGGTCGCCTGGTCGGTGAGCGAGATCGCGACGGCGCGGATGCCGCCCGAGACGTCGGGCGCAAAGGCGTCATAGGCGGCTTGGGCGTCGGCCTTGGAGTTGATGCCGGCGATCATCGCGGCGCCGAGCGCGGTGTCCTTGGCGATGGCGATGTTGGCGAGCGGCTGGATGGCGCGTGCATAGCCGGTCAGACCGAGCTGATCGACCGACTTGGCGGTGATCTGCAGCAAAAGATTGGTATGGCCCGCGGTGTCGTTGGCCTTGCTGATCGACGCGCTGCTGAACAGGAAGGGCAGCGTGCCGCCATTGCTGCCGTCGACCTGGGAGCTGTAGCGCTGCACATCGGCGTCGCTGACATTGAGCATGCCGGTCGGCGTCTGGATCAGGACGAAGGAGCCGGTCTCGGTGATGAAGCTGCCATAGGTCACGTTGAGCTGGGCGCCGCCGCCGATCGTGACCATGTTGGACGCCGAGATGACGGGCGCCGTCGTGACGCCCTGGGTCACGGAGATGTTCAGCGTGCCGGCATTGGTGATGCCGTTCGAGGTCGAGCCGCCGGCGACGGTGAAATTGCGGGTCGCGAGCGTGGTGCCGACATTCTGGACCGACAGCGTGCCGGTCCCGTCGATCTGCACGTCGAGCGTGCCCTGCGCGGTGATCGCGCCGGCGACATTGGCGAACTGGCCGACATGGAGGAAGTCGCCCGCGCCCCGGCTTCCAACGGCTCCCAAGGCCACATTCGTGCTCTCGCCCGAACTCGAAAAGCCGAAATTGACCGCGCCGCTCTGGACCGCGACGCCGGAGGGGCCGTTGCCCTGGACGAAATAGGTGTCGCTGCCCGAACCGAACAGCACGTCGCCCTGCACGAGGCCGCTGTTGGTGAAGTTCAAGCCCACCGTGTTCAGCGACGCGTCGACCGCATGGGTTACGGGCACGACGCCGCCGGTGAGCGTCAGCGACGCGCCGGTGGTCGCATCGCTCAGCGTCGCTACGGCCCGGATCGATCCGGCGTTGTTGATCGTCGTCAGCGAGTTGGAAATGTCGCGGATGCCGATCGCCGACAGCGTGCCGATCGTCGTTCCGGTCGGGACGCTGGCCGACGCGCTCGCGATGATGCTCGCGCCGCGCTCGACGTCGATCCTGGGCACGCTGGTGACGATCGCCGTGGTGCTCGGCGTGCCGTCGATGGAGATCGCGGTCGCGACGCCGCCCTGCGGCCCGCTGACGATCGCCGAAATCGAGCCACCGCTCGAGCCGTCCGTCGAGGTCTGCGACGAGACGCGGATCGAGGGCAGCGTGACGTTGCTTCCGATCTCCAGCGCCGTCGCGCTGACGACATTGCCCGGCGTCGAACTCGTGGCGCCGGCGGTGATGGTACCGGACGTCAGCAAGCCGTTGCCGCCGAACACGATCGGGACGGACATTGTGCCGCTGATCTGGATGGCTTCGGCGCTGACATTGGGATCCTCGGGCGAGGCGAGGATGCTGCCGCGATTGATGAAGCTGTAGGTCGGGTTCGCGGTGTCGGCGCTGTCCACGCCGATGGTCATGGTCTGGCCGGCGGCGATGAGCGGGCTGGGCGTGATCACGATGGTCGGCGCCTGCTGCGTGCCATTGCCGGAGATCGTCGCCGAGACGGTGCCGTCGGAGCTGCTGGCCGGGCCATTGTTCAGGATGCCGCCGGCAATGCTGTTCTGGATGATCAGGACGCTGCCGCCTTCGACATTGGGCTTGTTCGGATTGCGGATGCCGACGCCGGCGACGGCCAGCGTGCCGGAATTGGCGAACGTGCCGATCTCGGTGCAATTCGGCGTCACGGCCTTGTTGCAGGCGTTGATCGCGCCGCCGATGACGATGCCCTGCGCGCCGTTTCCGGTGGCGCTCCAGGACGCGCCGCTGGAAATGATGACGTTGCCGTTGGTCGTGCCGAGCAGGCTGGCGAGCATGGTTCCCGACACGGTGCTGGAATTCGCGGTCGATGGCGCCATGCTCATCGTGCCGCCGAGGGTCCAGTCGCCGTTGAGGGTGGCGGTGGAGTCGCTGGCCACGCCGATCGACGAATCGCCGACGATGGTGACCGCGGAGCCGGTATCGAGCGTGATGTTGCCGTTGAAGAAGCTGGTGCCGGTCAGATAGACGGCCTTCTTGGTGGTGCCGCTGCCGCCCAGCGCGATCGTTCCGTTGCTGAGGAAGGAGCCGGTCAGGCCGCTCGCATTGATCGCGACGGCGGTCTGCGAATCCTGGTCGGCCCCGGTCAGCGCGCCGCCATTGTTGACCGTATTGCTCGAATCGATGGTCAGGAGCGCCGCGGTGGCCGACTTGAAATTGATGCCGGCGCCCGAATCGATCGTGAGATCGCCCGTCGCGCTGGTCTTCTGCGCGGTGGTGACCACGGTCTTGAGTTCCGTCGGGCCGACGGCCAGGGCCGGGGTGGACAGCAGCGCGGCCGCGGCGGCCGAAAGCATAAGAGCACGCTTGTTCAAGTCGAACCTCTTGTAACCGTGGCCAAATTGGAAACCGAAGGGGGTTAGCCCGGACCCCGCGCTTCGTCTCGCCCTCGCTCAGCGCCGCCGGCATCGCCCCCGGGATAGGCCGCAGCGGGCGCACCATAACCGATTTTCCGGAAAGTCACCTAGCCGCTGGCCGCCCAGAAGGCAAATTTCCGCTTCTTAATCAGGTATTAGCCCGCAAGACGCCACACTGGACCTGTCCCACAGTTAATGCCGCAGAAGCGCGAACCCGATGACAACCCGCAGCCGCACCAGCTTCGCCAAGCTCAGCCAGAAAGAGGCGTCGGCGGCCGCCGCGCGTCACGAGATGCTGTATTCGGGGCGGATGGGCGGGGCGCGCGCCGTCTTCGCCTTCACCGATCTGTCGGGTCTGGATCTGTCCGGCCGCAATCTCGCGGACGCCGATTTCACCGGCGCGATCCTGGAGGAGACGAATTTCACCGGCGCGCGGCTCGATTCGTCGAGCTTCTTCGGCGCCGATCTGCGCCGCGCCAATCTCTCCCATGCCAGCGTCCGGCGCGCCGACCTGCGCGGCGCCTGCCTGCGCGGCGCCAACATGATCAGCGCCGATCTGTTCGAGGCCGATCTGCGCGAGGGCACCATCGCGGAGAAGGACAAGTACGGAAACCTGCGCGTGCTGCAGCACGACATCGGGCCGTCGGAGATGCCGACCGCGCTGATGCATTCGGCCAATCTGGAGCGCGCCAAGATGTCGGGCGCCATCGCGGTGCAGGCGGACTTCACCGACGCGATCATGAAGGGCTGCCGGCTGGTGCGCGCCAATCTGCGCCAGGCGCGGCTGACCGGCGCCAATCTCGAGAACGCCGACCTGTCGGGCTGCAACCTGACGGGCGCGGACCTGAACGGCGCGATCCTGGTCGGCTGCCGCCTCGACTTCGCGGTGACGCAGGGCGCCGATTTCAGCGAGACGCTGACCGAGCAGGCGATGGGAAAGCTGCCCGACGAGCTGACGGTACCGATCGAGGACCTGCTGGACAGCCATGCGCGCTGGGTCGAGAGCGACGGCCGCGAAGGCAAGCCGGCGGATCTTTCCAACATGGATCTGCGCGCGGTGACCTCGCTGGGGCAACGGCCGCTGACCGCGCTGATCGCGCCGGGCGCCCTGCTCTACGGGATCAACCTCGAAGGCGCCTCGCTGCAGGGCAGCAATCTCGCCGGCGCCGATCTGCGCTCCTGCAAGTTCGGCGGCGCCGATCTGCGCGGGGTGAATTTCGTCGGCGCCCGGCTCGCCCATGCCGATTTCCGCGACGCGCGGATCGGGCCTTTGATGATCTCCGATGCGCGGCTGCTGCCGGCGCGCATGGACCGCGCGGTGGCGCGCTATGCCGATTTCCGCGGCGCGGATTTGAGGCGCGTGCGCTTCACGGCCGCCGACCTCGCCTATGCGAACATGACGGACGCCGACCTGCGCGACGCCGACCTGACCGACGCCGACACGCAGGGAACGAAGATGCCGATGGTGTTCGCGGAAAGCGACAAGCTGACGGCGGCGCAGTAGGCGCGCAAATCGCGATATCGCGATTGCCATTTCCGCGCAGGCGGGAATCCGGCTTGGCCGCAAGCGACTCTGGATGCCCGCCTGCGCGGGCATGACAGTCTGGAAGTATCCAACAGAAGCGACGCTTTGCTGCTGCGCGACTACTGCGCGGCGTTCGCCTGGACGGATGTGCGGCTGCGGATGAACTGGCCGAGGCGCTGCAGGCTCACCTTCGCTTCCGGCACATGGCGGCTCGCCTGGAACAAGTGCTGCATCCCGTCATAGATCTCCACGCTCACCGGCACGCCGGCATCGGCGGCGCGGTCACCGATGCGCGAGGCGTCGTCGCGCAGCATCTCCAGGCTGCCGGAATGGACCATCACCGGCGGGAAATCCTTGAAGTTCGCGAAAGCCGGCGAGGCGTAGGGATCGGACGGATTGGTCTTCTTCAGATAATGGCGGGCGCTGACGAACAGCAGCTCCCAGTTCAGCACGTTGTCGGACTTGGCGTTCTGCAGCACCGACCAGCCGGAGAGCGAAAGATCGGCCCAGGGCGACATCGCCACGCAGCCGGCCGGCATCGGCAGGTTGGCGTTGCGCGCGGCGTGCAGCACCGCGAAGGCGAGGCCGCCGCCCGAGCCGTCTCCCGCCAGGATCACCTGGCTCGGCGAGACGTTCTTGGCGATCAGATGGCGGTAGGCGTCGATCCCGTCGCGCACCGCGGCGGGGAAGGCGAATTCCGGCGCCAGGCGATAGGCGAGCGCGAAGGCCGTCGCCTCCCCGGCCTGGGCCAGCCGGGCGATCAGGGCGCGGTGGGTCTCGGGCGAGCCGGCGATATAGCCACCGCCATGGAAATAGAGGATCAGCCGGTCCGGCGAGGAATTGGGCATGCGCACCCACTCGCCCTTGAGGGGGCCGACCTGAGCCGGCTCGAACACCGCCTCGCGCGGCGGGGCGCCGAAATGGTCGGAAATGTAGGTGTATTGGCGGCGGAGCTCGGCGATGTCGGTTTCGGCGCTGGCGCCCTTGGGGCGTCCCATGCGGCGGAAACGGTCGACGAACGAACTCTGCCAGGAGGGCATGGGCCACTCAAAATAGGTCGGCTATCACTATCGCCGATACCGCTTCCTGTCATCCGATTAGAAAATCACGGCCAAACGGCCGCCATTCGCCAAACCGATTGACCGCCGCGTAACCCTTAGGTTACAGTAACCCATGGGTTACATCGGAAGCTGACAATGTTCGAAAAACCTCTCGACGGCGACATCGTCGCCAGAATCGAAGCCAGGGATCGCGCGACGCGGCGCATGTTTTGGGTCCTGATCGCGCCGACCGTGTTGCTGGTCGCAGCCTTCGCCGTGCTGTTCGCGACGGGTCGAACCGAAGTGTTGCAGAGCCAAGGCGTACAGATCGGCATCCTGTTCGTAGGTTGTATCATACTCTTCGCGCTACTTAAAAGACGGCAGTTTCGCCCCGGCGTCTATGTCGATATTTCCGACCCGCGCATCGTCCGCAGGCGGATCGACACCCATCACCGCGCTTTGCGGCTGTTTTTATGGATCGGCATCCTTGCATCCTTTTCGAACGCCTTGAGCTATGGCGTCAGCTTCAATCGGCTCGAACACGTCGCCCGCTTCCTGGCGCTCGGCGCCGGAGGGATGATGATCCTCACCACCGCCTTGTTCCTGGCGCCGCTGATGATCGGTCCCGGCTGGTTCAATCGCGGGCTGCGCGACATCCTCGACGACGAATATATGCGCGCCCTGCGCGGGCGCGCGATGCGGCTCGGCTACCGCGCCGCGATCGCGGCCGTGGCGGCCGCGCTGATCGCCACGCTCTGGCGCCCCGATTTCGCGCTGCCGAGTCTGACTTTGGCGCTCAATGCCGGCTTCGCCATCCCCGCGCTCTATTATGTCGTCGCCGATTGGCGGGCGAGCCGCTATGACGGCTGAGCGGCACCTCGGCAACCGCCTCAAGGAATTCCGCACGGCACGAGGACTGACCCAGACCGATCTGGCAGCCCTCGCCGGCGTTTCGCGCAAGACGATCAACACGGTCGAGAATTCGATCTTCGTGCCGTCGACGCTGCTGGCCCTGACGCTCGCCAGGACGCTGGACGCCACGGTCGAGCAATTGTTCTTCCTTATCGACGAGGAGAGGACATGAGCGGCGCGCCAAACGAAAAGGCCGGGCGATGCCGCCCGGCCTTTCCCATTTGGCGTATGTCCGCCGCGATCAGGCGGCCTTGGCCTGGCCCTCGATGGCCTTCAGCTCCGGCGCGTTGATCGCGATCTTGCGCGGCTTCTTCTCTTCGGGGACGACGCGCTCCAGGTCGATATGGAGCAGGCCGTTCTCGAGCTTCGCGGCGCGGACTTCCACATGCTCGGCAAGCTGGAAGCGGCGCTCGAAGGCGCGGCCGGCGATGCCCTGATGCAGATAGCTGGACTTGGCGCCCTCTTCGCGCTTGCCGACCAGCGTCAGCACGCCATCGCGCACCTCCACGGCCAGGTCCTTCTCGGCGAAGCCGGCGACGGCGACCGAGATGCGATAGTGCGTCTCGTCCGTGCGCTCGATGTTGTAGGGCGGGTAGCCGTTGCCCGCGTCGACGGCCTGGTCAAGCATGTTGAACAGATGGTCGAAGCCGACGGTCGAACGGAAATAGGGGGTAAAATCGCGCATGGGTACAACCTCCTGAAAGCGTTGCGGTTTTGGCCCCGTCCACCATGGACCGGAGCCGTTTTCAAGCCTCGGACGCCCAACGGGGCCGTCCGACAAGCACTAGGTGGGGAGGCGTGCCAGAACGTTCAAGAGGGGAATTCGCGCAGGTCCAGGAGCGGTTCGGCGAGTTCCACCGTGTCGAACAGTTCCGGCGTGACCCGGACCCGCCCGGAGGGGCGCAGCGGCGAGACATCGATATGGGTCACGGTCCGGCGCGTGCCGTCCGCGGCCGGGCTTCCCAGCGGGGCCGCGATCTCTTCGAGGAGCACGGCCCGTCCATCGGGGCGGACGGCGCGCCGCCGGTAGCGGAAGAGCGTTCCGGCCGCCGTCCGCCTGAACCGGTCCAGGCGCACCTCGCGGTGATCCGGCCGTGCCATGCCCAGAAAGTCCACGTCCAGGGAGGCGCCCCCCAGGGCGAAGGCGATCGCCTCGCCCACGCGCAAGACGCGGACGCCGCCACCGGCTTCGACGGTGAGGGTGACGCAGTTGCGCGCGGCTTCGGCGTCCTCGGGGACGGCGGCGAGGGCGACACCGTCATCCGTCCAGAGCGACAGCCACCAGCGCAGGAACCGCTGACTGTCCGGCGAGAAGGAATATTCGCCAAGCGCCCGTGCGACCGCAGCCTTGTCGAAACGCAACGTCCATCCCTCCACGGAGCATTTGCGAGACTATCAAAGGCGAAACGGCGCGGAAAACGAATAGTGCGAAATTCACCGCCAGATGAGGTGACTCAAGCCCGCGCTCCAGAGCACGACCAGGATGAGATAGGTCAGGACGTCGATGTGCCAGGCCTTGAAGGGATAGCCGAACAGGTCGGTCGCCAGCGTCAGCAGCCAGGCGCCTTCTTCGGCGTTGTGCGGGTCGCGCCACCGGCCCGAGCGGATCAGCGATTCGATGTTGTTCAGCACGCAGGAGTTCTTGTTGAACTGCCACTGGATGGCGACGAGCGGCAGGAAAAAGACATAGAACACGAGCGCGGCGTGCAGCGGCACGGCCCAGCCCAGCACGATATAGATCATCACGGCGAAGTGCAGATAGAAGCAGAAATTGCCGAGGCCGTCGCGCGCTTCGGCGGCGCGAGAGGGCAATGCGCCGGCGGCGGCGGGGCCCTCATCGTCGTCCTTGTCCGCGGCGCTCATGGGATGCGCGCGCGGCGCGCCGGCCAACCGCGATCGCCTGGCGTGCCTTCCTGGGCGAATCGTATTGCCGTCATCGGGCGATCCATCGCGGACATGTCGCGCCCCATCCTTCCCTCCGGCAGGTTCTGCCCTTTGCGCATGCAATGCAATCTGGGCGGCGCCCAGTTGTCTCAGGGGGCGCAAGTGCTAATAATCCCGGCCATTCCTGCCTATCCGGCAGGCGCGCTTTCGAAAAGGATTTCGTCATGAGCTCGCCAGCGGTCCAGCAGATCATCGAGCAGATGGCCGGCGCGATCGGCGCCAATTCCGGACTCGGCGGCACGCTGAAATTCGATTTCGGCACCGACGGCAGCGTGCTGATCGACGGCAAGTCGACGCCCAATTCGGTGAGCGACGGCGCCGGCAAATCGGCCGACACGACGCTGACCCTGTCGCTCGACGATTTCGGCAAGATGGTCCGCCGCGAGCTCGACCCGACCTCGGCCTTCATGCAGGGAAAGCTGCGCGTCGCCGGCGACATGGGCCTTGCCATGAAGCTCGGGCCCGTTTTGCAGAAGGCCGGCGGCTGAGCGATGCGAACGGCGAATAGGGGGGCCATTCGCCGTCCAGCATGAGCCCACCGGTCTTCTCGCCCCATTTCATCGTCACGCGATCGGCGGCGCGGCTGCGCACCGCGCTGTTCCCGCCGACGCCGGGCGCGGCCGAACGCGGCGTGCTGGTGCTGCTGCACGGCCAGACCGAGTTCATCGAGAAATACGGCGAGGTGATCGGCGAGCTCCAGGCGCGCGGCTTCATCGTGGCGACGTTCGACTGGCGCGGCCAGGGCGGATCGAGCCGCGCGGTTACCGATGCGCGCAAGGCGCATGTGCGCGACTTCGCGGAGTTCGACGAGGATCTCGCGACCTTCCTCGACCAGGTGGTGCGCCCGCTCGATGCCGGCGCGCCCTTCGCGCTCGCCCACTCGATGGGGGCGCATATCCTTTTGCGCACGCTGCACGACCGGCCGCGCGCCTTTTCGGGCGCCGTGCTCAGCGCACCGATGCAGGGGGTCTCGACCCGCGGCACGCCGGTCTGGGCGGCGAACCTCTTGACCGGGGCGATGAACCGGTTCGGCCGCGCGCAGGACTGGGTGCTCGGCATGGAAGGGCGCGATCCGGCCAAGCTGACCTTCGAGGACAATCTGGTGACCTCGGACCGCATCCGCTGGGCGCGGGCGCAGAGCGTGATCCTCAAGAATCCCGAGCTGCGGCTGGCGGGACCGACCTGGGGCTGGCTGAAAGCAGCGGCCGCTTCGATGGCGAAGGAGATGGCGCCGGGCTATGCCGAGGCGATCGACGTGCCGGTGCTGGTGTGCGGCGCGGGCAAGGACCGCATCGTCCTGACGCCGGCGATCCGCGATTTCGCGCACCGCCTGCCGCGCGGCACCTATGTCGAGTTCGAGGATTCCGAGCACGAGATCCTGATGGAAAACGATTCCATCCGGGCGCGGTTCTGGAAATGCTTCGACGATTTCGCCGCGGCGAATAATATTTAAGTTTCCTCCCCGCAACAGCGGGGGAGGAAATTATTCGTTCAACAGACCCATCACCTCGTCATGCAGCCGCGCATCGCCCGCCGCCAGCACCTGGCCGCCTTCGGCGCAGCTTCCGCCCTGCCAGTTGGTGATGACGCCGCCGGCGCCTTCGATCAGCGGGATCAGGGCAGCAACGTCCCAGCGGCGGAAGGTCGATTCCACGATCACGTCGCAGAAGCCGAGCGCCATGGTGCCGAAGATGTAGCAGTCGCCGCCCCAGCGGGTGAGGCGGGCCTTCTTCTGCACGCGGCGGAACGCGGCCCATTCGCCTTCCTGGTAGAAGGCGTCGGGATGGGTGGCGCAGAGGATGGCATCCTTGAGCGCGACGCCCTTGCGGGTCTGGAGCGGGGTGATCGCGCCCCTGAAATGCAGCTCGGCCTGACCGTTGGCGCCGACGAAGCGCTCGCCGATCCAGGGCTGGTCGAGCACGCCGAGGACGGGCTTCAGATCGTCTTCCAGCGCGATCAGCGAGCCCCATTCGTGGCGGCCGTTGATGAAGGCGCGTGTCCCGTCCACCGGATCGAGCACCCAGCGCAGGCCGGTGGTGCCGGGCTTCTCGCCGAATTCCTCGCCCAGGATGCCGTCCTCGGGCCGCTCCCGGTCGATGATGGCGCGGATGGCCTTTTCGGCGTTCTTGTCGGCCTCGGTGACGGGATCGAACACCTCCTGGCCCTGGATCACCGGGCGCTTGTCGGCGATGTCCAGGCGCTGGCGGAAATAGGGGCGGATCACCTCGCCTGCGGCGTCGGCAAGGCGGTGAGCGAAGGCGATGGTTTGCGCGGGAACGGTCATCGGAATCTCCAGAACCGCACTATATTGCATGTCAGGCAAAAGAGGGCACCGCCATGAAAAGCATCGTCGTTACCGGGTCATCCACCGGCATCGGATGGGGCATCGCAAAGGTGCTGATCGCCAAGGGCTTCCGCGTGTTCGGCAGCGTGCGCAAGGAGGCCGACGGCGCGCGGCTGAAGGCCGAGTTCGGGGCGAATTTCGTGCCCGTCATTTTCGACGTCACCGACGAGGCGGCGGTGGCCAGGGGCGCCGAGCAGGTCGCCGCCGCGCTGGGCGGCGAGACCCTGGCGGGACTCGTGAACAATGCGGGCATCGCGGTGGCGGGCCCCCTGCTCTATCTCAAGCTCGACGAGTTCAAGCACCAGATCGCGGTCAACCTGACGGGGCAGCTGACCGTGACCCAGGCCTTCGCGCCGCTGCTGGGCGCCGACCGCAGCTACAAGGGCGCGCCGGGGCGGATCGTGATGATCTCATCCGTCGGCGGCAAGAACGCCAACCCGTTCATGGGGCCCTATAGCGCATCGAAATTCGGCCTCGAAGGCCTGAGCGAGGCGCTGCGCCGCGAGCTGATGATCTTCGGCATCGACGTGATCGTGGTGGCGCCGGGCGCGGTGGCGACGCCGATCTGGGACAAGGCCGACCAGATCGATCCGGGCATCTACGCCAACACGCCCTATCTGGCGTCGCTGACGGCGGTGAAGGACTACATGCTCAAGCTGGGCAAGCAGGGCCTGCCGCCGGAGCAGCTGGGCGAAGCGGTGTGGATCGCGCTGACCACGCCCAAGCCGAAAGTGCGCTATACGGTGACGCCCGAGCCTGTCCAGAATTTCCTGGTGAACGTGCTGCCCAAGCGCCTGCTCGACAATCTGGTGGCGGGACGGCTGGGGCTGAAGCGGGCGTCTTGAGAAGTGTACGTACAGAGTGTATGTACAGATGCCGGGTTGGCGCCTGTCCGCTGGCTGAAAGGAAAGAAGAAAACAATTTAGCCTCGGACAGGAGCAATCTGGCATGAGCAAGAAGCGCCGTTTTGAGTGGCATCGACCGAAAGCGGAAGCAAACATCAAGAAGCATAAGGTCAGCTTCGATCTTGGCGAGCTGGCATTTGACGACCCTTTTGCGCAGACCGAGTTGGAAGGCCACGAACATGGAGAAGAGCGCTGGAGAACTGTCGGAGCCGTTGGCAGTACGATCCTCATCGTCATCCACACGTCGCGGGAAGAAGACGACGTTGAAATCATCCGGATCATCTCGGTTCGCAAAGCGGAACCGAGGGAACGCCGGAAGTTCGAAGACAAAAAAGCTAAGCGCTAAGCTTCAGGCCGAGTTGGATGCGCTGGAAAAGATGCCGGACTCGGAAATCGATTTTAGTGATATCCCAAAATTGACTGATGAACAGTCGCGGCCGGGGCCTACTTATGTAGGTCTTTTCTATCGACCCGGCAAAAAGAGCGTCACTATCCGCCTCGATGAGGACATGGTGAAATGGTTCAAGGGCCAGGGCAAGGGCTGGCAGACCAGGATGAACTGGGTACTGCGCCTCTATTACGCCAGCCACCGCAAGACCGGCGTGAAGGTCGGGCGGCCCTAGACCGGCTCCGTCCGCGAGGCGCGTTTGCGGTCGTGGGGGGAGAGCTGCTTCTTGCGGATGCGGATCGACTGCGGCGTCACCTCGACCAGCTCGTCGTCCTCGATATAGGCGATCGCCTGCTCCAGCGTCATCGGCACGATGGGGGTCAGGCGCACCGCCTCGTCCTTCGAGGTCGTGCGGATGTTGGTGAGCTGCTTGGCCTTCAGCGGGTTCACTTCCAGATCGTTGTCCTTGGCGTTCTGGCCGATGATCATGCCCTGATAGACCTTGGTGCCCGGCACCACGAAGAGCTTGCCGCGCTCCTCCAGGTACCAGAGCGCATAGGCCACCGCCTCGCCGTCGCCGGTCGAGATCAGGACGCCGTTGATGCGGCCCTGCACCGGGCCCTTGTGCGGCGCGTATTCCTTGAACATGCGGTTCATCACGCCGGTGCCGCGCGTGTCGGTGAGGAACTCGCCGTGATAGCCGATCAGGCCGCGCGACGGCGCGTTGAAGACGATGCGGGTCTTGCCGGCGCCGGTCGGGCGCATGTCCTGCATCTCGCCCTTGCGCTGGGAAATCTTGTCGATCACCACGCCGGTATAGGGATCGTCGACGTCGACGGTGACTTCCTCGATCGGCTCGAGGCGCTCGCCCTTCTCGCCCTGCTGGAACAGGACGCGCGGCCGGCTGATGGAAACCTCGAAGCCCTCGCGGCGCATGGTTTCGATCAGGACGCCGAGCTGGAGCTCGCCGCGGCCGGCGACTTCGAAGGAACCTTCGCCGGTCTCCTTGACCTTGATCGCGACATTGCCCTCGGCCTCGCGCAGGAGGCGGTCGCGGATGACGCGGGACTGCACCTTGTCGCCTTCGCGGCCGGCCAGCGGGGAATCGTTGACCGAGACCGTCATCGCCAAAGTCGGCGGATCGATCGGCTGGGCCTGGATGGGTTCCTCGACCGAGATGTCGCAAAGCGTATCGGCGACGGTGGCGTTTTGCAGGCCGGCGATGGCGATCAGATCGCCCGCCTCGGCCCGTTCCACCGGCACGCGGGCGAGGCCGCGGAAGGCCAGGAGCTTTGTGGCGCGGGCGCGCTCGACCACGCCGCCCTCGCGGTTCAGCGCCTTGATCTGGCGGTTGACGGTGATGGCGCCCGATTCGATGCGGCCGGTGAGGATGCGGCCGAGGAAATTGTCGGCCTCCAGCGTCGTCACCAGCATCTTGAACGGGTGATCGTCGCCGGCCAGCGCCAGCGGCTTGGGCAGCGGCACGTCTTCGACGATGCGCTTGAACAGGGGATCGAGATTGCGCCGCTCGTCGGTGAGCTCGTTCACCGCCCAGCCATTGCGGCCCGAGGCGTAGAGATAGTGGAAGTTGAGCTGGTCGTCATTGGCTTCCAGCGCGAGGAACAGGTCGAAGATCGATTCCAGCGTCTCCTTGGGCTGGGCGTCGGAGCGGTCGATCTTGTTGATCACCACGATGGGTTTCAGGCCCAGTTTCAGGGCCTTGGAGAGCACGAATTTGGTCTGCGGCATGACGGATTCGGCGGCGTCCACCAGGAGCACCACGCCGTCGACCATGGAGAGGATGCGCTCCACCTCGCCGCCGAAATCGGCGTGGCCGGGGGTGTCGACGATGTTGATCCGCGTGGTGTGCCACTCCACCGAGGTGCATTTGGCCAGGATGGTGATGCCGCGCTCGCGCTCCAGGTCGTTGGAGTCCATGGCGCGTTCGTCCATGTGCTGGTTTTCGCGCACCGAGCCGGATTGCTTGAGGAGCTGGTCGACGAGCGTGGTCTTGCCATGGTCGACATGGGCGATGATGGCGATGTTGCGGATGTCCATGGGGCGCTCGTTCGAGAAGGGCGGGCTTATATAGGTGCCCCTTCGCCGGAGCAACCGAGCTTGCGGCCGGCAAAGGCCCTCACGCCGGTTTGAGCGGTTAATTTTACGAAAAAAGACAATTGCGTGACGGACTTAAGGGTCTATTCGGCCCGGACGACAGTTTACGACATTGCCAGTCTGGAAATTGGCCAAGGCCGTGCTAGGACAGCGCGGGGAATGTGACCCGGCAACCTTTTGCCGGGGAGGTGGGTAATTGGCCCAAGCCCATGTCACGATTTGAGGCCGACGGACCGACGGACGAATGAACATCCGCATTCCCAGTTCCTTTGAATCGATGCCCGACGCCACGCAGGGGATCCCGGACAGGGTCCGGCGGACCTATGCGCAGACCGGTTCCCGCCTGAAGCTGATCCTCGGCCTTCTGGGCCTGGCCTTGCTGATCGCCCTGGCCGTCGTGCTGGTGTCCGTGCTGGGCGGCGGCAAGACCCGCACGCCGCCGCCGCCGGCGGTCGTCGTGCAGCACGCCGCCCGCCAGGACCTGACGGTGGTCGAGCACACGATCGGAACCGTCGTGTCGCCGGCCATGGTGCAACTGACCTCCCGCGTGCAGGGCGAACTCCAAAAGGCGTTCTTCGTCGAGGGCCAGCTCGTCCATCGCGGCGACCTGCTCTTCCAGATCGATCCGCGCCCCTTCCAGGCGGCGCTGGACAACGCCCTGGCGACGCTGGGCACCGCGCAGGCCAAGGCGGCGCGCTATGGACGGCTGATGGACCAGAAGGCGGTCGCGCCGCAGGATGCCGACGACGCCAAGGCCGCCTATCTGGTGGCCAAGGCCAATGTCGACGCGGCGCGGCTGAACCTGGAATACACCCGGATCCGCTCGCCGATCGACGGCAAGACTGGCCCGATCATGATCCAGCCGGGCAACCAGATCACGCCCAGCGGCAGCGGCATGACCCAGGTCGGCGTGACGAGCCCTTCGGCCTCGACGCTGGTCGTGATCACGCAGATCCAGCCGATCAAGATCTCCTTCGCCCTGCCGCAGGCCGACCTGCCGCGGATCCAGAAGCGCATGGCCCAGCAGGGCATGGCGGTGACGCTGACCGAACAGGGCGGCGGCGCGCCGCTGACCGCGACGGTCGACTTCGTCGGCAACCAGGTGAACGACCAGACCGGCACGATCGAATTGCGCGCCACCTTCGGCAACGAGAACGGCACGCTGGTGCCGGGCCAGCTCGTCGATGTCGGCGTCGTGCTGGACACGATCAAGGGCGCCATCACGGTGCCGCACGACGCGATCAACCTCGGACCGGCCACCAGCTTCGTCTATGTCGTGAAGGCCGGCGTCGCGCAGATGGTGACCGTGAAGGTGGTGAGCGACAACGGCACGACCGCGGCGATCGAGGGCGCCGTCAAGCCCGGCGACACCGTCATCAGCGACGGGCAATTGAAGGTCGTTCCCGGCAAGCCCGTGACGATCGCGCGGGCCGCGCCGCAGAAGAAGTAGCCCGGCCATGAACATCTCGGCGCAGTTCATCGAAAAGCCGGTGATGACGACGCTGCTCATGGCGGCGCTCGTGATCTTCGGCCTGTTCGGCTATTCGAGCCTGCCGGTCAGCGAATTGCCGAACGTCGATTTCCCGACCATCACGGTGTCGGCGAGCCTGCCCGGCGCCGATCCGGACACGATGGCGTCCGCCGTCGCCACGCCGCTGGAGAACCAGTTCTCCACCATCGCCGGCATCTCCTCGATGACCTCGTCGAGCGCGGCGGGCTCGACCTCGATCACGCTGCAATTCGACCTCGACCGCAACATCGACGCGGCGGCGCAGGACGTGCAGTCGGCGATCTCCGCCGCCAGCCGGCAGCTTCCGACCAACATGCCGACGCCGCCGACGCTGCGGAAGGTCAATCCGTCGGACCAGCCGGTGATCTTCATCGCGCTGCATTCGCCGGCCCTGCCGATGTCGGAGGTCGACAAATACGCCGAGACGCTTTTGGCGCGGCAGGTCTCGACCCTGAACGGCGTGGCCCAGGTCAACGTCTACGGCTCGCAGAAATACGCGGTGCGGGTGCAGATCGATCCGGCGCAGCTCGCGGCGCGCGGCATCGGCATCGACGCGGTGGCCGGCGCGCTCGCCAACGCCAACGTCAACCAGGCGACGGGCCAGCTCAACGGGCCCACCCAGTCGACGCTGATCCACGCCAACGGCCAGTTGATGACCGGCGCCGCCTTCAACAACCAGGTGATCGCCTATCAGAACGGCGCGCCGGTCAGGGTCAAGGACGTCGGGCGCGCCATCGACAGCGTGCAGAACAACCTGGTCGCGAGCTGGTTCAACGGCCAGCGCGCCGTGGTGCTCGCGGTGCAGCGCCAGCCCGGCTCCAACACCATCGAGGTGGTGGACGAGATCAAGGCGATCCTGCCGACCTTCTCCAAGCAGCTTCCGGCGTCGCTCACGCTCGACATCATCTACGACCGCAGCCAGCTCATCCGCAGCTCCGTCGCCGACGTGCAGAGCACGCTCCTGATCGCCGCGGTGCTGGTCGTGCTGGTGATCTTCATCTTCCTGCGCAACCTGTCGGCGACGGTGATCCCGTCGCTGGCGCTGCCCATCGCGGTGATCGGCACCTTCGCCGGCATGTCGCTGTTCGGCTACAACCTCGACAACCTGTCGCTGATGGCGCTGACGCTGTCGGTGGGATTCGTCGTCGACGACGCCATCGTGATGCTCGAGAACATCGTGCGCCACATCGAGGAGGGCGAGAAGCCGCTCGACGCCGCGATCAAGGGCTCCAAGGAAATCGGCTTCACCATCCTGTCGATGACGGTGTCGCTGGCGGCGGTGTTCATCCCGCTCGTCTTCATGGGCGGGATCGTCGGGCGCCTGCTGCACGAATTCGCGGTGACCATCGTGCTCGCCATCGTGGTGTCGGGCATCGTGTCGGTGACGCTGACGCCGATGCTGGCCAGCCGCTTCCTCAAACCCGCCAAGGCGCACAAGCCCGGCGGCTTTTACGAGCGCAGCGAGCGGTTCTTCAACCGCGTCCAGGGCGGCTATGAAAGCAGCCTGGGCTGGAGCATGGCGCATCGCGGCTTCATCCTGATCCTGTTCTTCGTGAGCCTGTTCGCGACCGTGGGCCTGTTCTACGCGGTGCCGCTGGATTTCATCCCGACCGAGGACCAGGGGATGATCCGGGCGCAGACCGAGGGCTCCGACCGCACCTCCTTCGCGGCGATGTCGATCTACCAGCAGAAGGTCGCGGCGATCGCGGCGAAGCAGAAGGGCGTGAAGTCCGTGATGTCGTTCGTGGGCGGCGGCGGATCGCGCAGCGGCACCAACACCGGCACGGTCCTTTTGACGCTGAGCCCGGGCGACCGGCCGCCGGCGGACGAGATCATCCGCGAGCTCAGGCCCAAGCTCGCCGCCGTGCCCGGCATCAACACCTATATGCAGAACCCGCCGGCGATCCAGATCGGCGGCCGCCAGTCCAAATCGCTCTACCAGTACACGCTGCAGGGGCTGGACCAGGACGCGCTGCAGCAGGCGTCGCTGAAGCTGATGAACGCGCTGGCCGCGACGCCGGGCTTCCAGGACGTGACCACCGATCTCGACCTTTCGGCGCCGTCGGTGAACGTCACGATCGACCGCGACAAGGCGGCGTCGCTGGGCATCACGCCGGCCAAGATCGAGACCGCGCTGGGCGCCGCCTTCGGCACCGAACAGGTCTCGACGATCTACGGCTCGGCCGACCAGTATTTCGTGATCATGGAGCTGATGCCGCAATACCAGTACGCGCTGGCCGATCTGCGGCGGCTCTATCTCACCGGACCGGACGGCACGACGCTGGTGCCACTGAGCTCGGTGGTCAAGCTGACGCCCGGCACGATGCCGCTGACCGTCAACCATCAGGGCCAGCTTCCGGCGGTGACGATCTCGTTCAACCTGGGCAAGGGCTACTCGCTGGGCGACGCGCTGACCGACATCGAGCGCGTGCAGAAGAAGCTGGACATTCCCGACACGATCACCGGCTCGGCCCAGGGCACGGCGCAGGCCTTCCAGAGCTCGCTGAGCAATATGGGCCTTCTGCTCGCGATCGCGCTCATCACCGTCTACATCATCTTAGGGATTCTCTATGAGAGCTTCATCCACCCGCTGACCATCCTGTCGGGCCTGCCCTCGGCGGCGGTGGGCGCGCTGATCACGCTGTGGCTGTTCCACCAGATCTTCCTTCTGGGCTGGACGGGATCGGACACGCCGCTCAGCATCTACGCCTTCGTCGGCATGATCATGCTGATCGGCATCGTGAAGAAGAACGCCATCATGATGATCGACTTCGCGCTGCACCGGCAAAGGACCGAGCATGTCGCGCCGGAAAAGGCGATCGTGGAAGCCGCCATCGTGCGTTTCCGCCCGATCATGATGACGACCATGGCGGCGCTGATGGGCACTTTGCCGGTGGCGATCGGCTTCGGCGCCGGATCGGAAGCGCGCCGCCCGCTCGGCCTCGCGGTGGTCGGCGGGCTGCTCGTCTCGCAGCTCCTGACGCTTTACATCACGCCGGTGATCTACACCTATCTCGACCGGTTGGGCGAGCGCGCCGGCCATTTCCGCTGGCGCGACCTGTTCGGCGGCGGCGACCGCCGCAGCGCGCAGCCGGCGGAATAGCCGTCAGCCCTTCGCCGAAATCCGGTTCACCGCCGCGACCTCGTCCGCGGTCAGTTTCCAGGACGCGGCCTTGACGTTCTGCTCGACCTGTTCGGGACGCGTGGCGCCGGCGATCACGCTGGGGAGCCAGGGATGGGCGAGCAGCCAGGCGAAGGCGAGGTCCAGGATGGTGCGGCCGCGCGCCTCGGCGAAGGCGGCGAGGTCGCCGACGATGCGCCAGTTCTCCTCCGTCATGTAGCGGTCGCCGAAACGGCCCATGCGGGCGTAGCGCGTGTCGGCGGGGATTTCGGCGTCCTTCCTGTATTTGCCGCTGAGCAGGCCGCTGGCGAGCGGGAAATAGGGCAGGAGGCCCATGCCTTCCTTCGTCAGCGTGGGCACCAGGGCGCGCTCCACGTCGCGCACCAACAGGCTGTACTCGTCCTGGGCGGTGACGAAGGCGGCAAGGCCGTTCTTCGCCGAGGTCCCGTGCGCCAGGCCAAGCTGGTCGGCCGGCATGTTGGAGGAGCCGATGGCGCGCACCTTGCCCGCCTTCACCAGATCGTCCAGCACCCGCAGCGTCTCCTCGATGGGGGTGTTCGGATCGGGGCGGTGCTGCTGATAGAGGTCGATCCAATCGGTCTTCAGGCGCTTGAGGCTGGCCTCGCAGGCGGCGCGGATATAGGCGGCGGAGGAGCCGGACTTGGCGCCTTCGTCGTCCATCGGCATGCCGAACTTGGTCGCGAGCACGATGTCCTTGCGCCGGGACCCGAGGATCTCGCCCAATTGTTCTTCCGAGCCGCCGCGATTGCCGTAGACGTCGGCGGTGTCGAGCAGGGTGATCCCGAGGTCCAGGGCGCGGTCGACGACGCGGCGCGAGGCGTCGAGCGGCAGCACGCCGAAATTGTTGCAGCCCAGGCCGACGGTCGAGACGGCGATGCCGGACTGTCCGAGCTTGCGGGTTTCCATGGAAATTCGGTCTCCGGCGTTTCAGGCCGCGGACGCTACCGCAGCGGACCGGCCGACGGAATGGCCGCCGCCCGCCAGCGACAAACCCGACGGATGGCGCAAAGAAAAAGGGGCGCCGGATGCCGGCGCCCCTTGTCCCTTCCCGGGCCGGTTTCTTACCAGCTTGCGCCGACCGAGACGCCCACGACACGCGGGTCCTCGGCGAAGACGTTGGTGAACAGGGCCGATGTCGGGTCCGTCAGATAGACGCCGGTCGGGTTGTGCTTGTCGAAGATGTTGGTCGCGAAGACGCGCGCGTACCAGGCGCTGTCGGGCGCGTTCAACTGGATCTGGGCGTTCATCGTGTCCCAGGCGTTGATGTAGTCCGAGTTCGGATCGTTCATCACGCGCGACTGCATGCTGGACTGCCAGTAGTAGTCGAGGCGCGGAACGAGCGTGTAGTCGTCGAGGTGGAAGGTGTACTGACCGCCGATGCCGACCTGACCGTTCGGGACGTCCGGCAAGCGGTTGCCCTTGACGTTGCGCGGGATGCCCGTGCCGTCGAATATCTGGGCGTGCGTGACGGGATCGAACACCGGCTGGCCCGCGCCGTTGATGGCCGGGGCCAGCGAGTAGCCCGCCGCCTGCAACGCCGGCTGGATCGCCGCCGAGCAGATGCCGTAATTGACCAGCGGAACGCCGAAGGGCGCGTCGATGGCGGCGTTGCCGCCATTGGGCAGGTAGAAATTGTCGACATGCGCGCCGATCGTGTTGGCCGGCAGCAGGCTCGAATCGCCGGGCGTATGACCCATGGTGGCCGGCGAGGTCGGGACGACGACGCACAGCGAACCGTTGGTCATGTCCTTGACCAGGATGGAGTTCGGCGTGTTGTTCGTCGGGTTGCGCTGGTCGGTGACGAAGGCGTTGCCGGCGGCCGAACGCGTCAGGCTGAGCGAGAGGTTGAAGGCGAGGTCTTCCTCGGGCTGCCACACGAGTTCGCCTTCCATGCCGTAGAGATGGGCCGGAATGTTGAAGGTGAGGGCGGCGCGGTTGGAGATGATGCCGACCTGGTAGTTCTCGTAGTTGTAGTACCAGACATCGAGATTGGCCTGCAGCGTACCGTCGAGCAGGGTGTTCTTGGTGCCGAGTTCGATGGCATCGACCGTGGCCGGCTGGTAGGTCGTGGGAACCACGAGAGCCGCGGTGCCCTGGGCCTTGTTGACGCCGCCGGCGAGCTCGCCGCGCGACAGGTTCAAATAGACCTGGGTCTGGTCGGTCCATGAGGTATGCGGCGACCACTGGATGGTCGCGCGGCCGGTCCATTTGTCGGTGGTGTTGTTCTGCTTGCCGGTGATGCTCGTCGGCAGGCGGAACGTGCCGGGAAAGCCGACGCAGGCGCCGAGCGCCAGGCCGCTATTGGGGCAGCTCGGCGTTCCGACCGGCACGAAGGCGGGCAGGAGCGGCGAGATCTGGGCCGGGCCGTTGGCCAGGAGGAGGCCGCCGACCGCCGGGGTGGTGACGATGGCGCTGGACCGGTCGTCATTGTAGCGCGCGCCGGCGATGACCTTGAGCTCGTCGGTGAAGTCGTAGGTCGCTTCGAGGAAGGCCGAGCGCGACTGCACCGCGCCGCGGCGATACTCGCCGTCATAGTCGGTCGAGGCCAGCATCAGCGGCAGATTGCCGGCGCTGCCGCCGGCGAAGGCGCCGACGACCATCGATTCCCAGTCGAGGCCGTTCGAGGCGACCCAATACTGGTTGCGGCTGTCGAACGACATGAAGAACACGCCGGCCGTGAAGTTCAGCGGTCCTTCGAACGCGGTCTGCAGGCGAAGCTCGCCGGTCCACTCGCGCGACGAGAAGGAGTCCTCGTCATAGGCCGAGAAATAGGGCGAGCGGGTCAGGATGCCGTGCGCCTGGTCGATGCTGCCGGCATAGGAGCCGAACTTGCCGTTGTAGAAGGTGTTCGAGATCGGCAGCGCACCGGGCACCGAGAAATAGGGGTCGTAGGCGCCCGTCTGGTTGGTGCCGCTGACGGCGCCGGCATGGGGCACCGGAACGTTGTCGCCGAACAGGACCTTGAAGCCGGTGACGGCCGGGCCGATCAGGCTGCTGATGTTCTCGGGCGTCGCGTCGTTGTAGTTCTGCTGCGAGAACTGATAGCCGGACGAATAGCCGGCATCGACCGTCGCCTTCAGCCAGTTCGTGATGGTCTGCGACCAGTTGAGCTGGAAATCGTTGCCCGAGCCCTTGAATTTCGGGTTGAAGGCGGTGTTGGAGGTCAGGATGTCGGGCGTGACCGTGCCGCCGGCGCCGGAGCCGATGCCGTTCACGACCTGCGGGTTCATCGTGAAGGTGCCCGGCGGGAACGGGGGCGAGGGCAGCGGCGCGGCCGACGAATAGGGATTGGGGAACAGGGCGGTGCCGAGGAATGCGCGGCCGACCACCGGACCGGCCGGATCGCCCGGGCCGCCATTGCCCGCGAGCTGGAACAGACCCAGCGTGTTGCCGAGCGCCTGCGCCGTCGCGAAGGGCACGCCGAACGTGCCGTTCAACAGCGCCGTGATGCCCTGCTTGGAACCGAGCGTGGCGCCGAGGGTCGAAAGCACATTGATCGGCTCGAAGCCGAGGCGATCGGGCAGACAGCCGATCACGCCCGACGGATCGCGATGGCAAAGCTGCTTGTCGCCGCGGACGCGGTTGTCGTTCTCGTAACCGACCTCGCCGACCAGGTCGATCGTCGTATCGTCGCTCGGCTCCCAGCGGATCGAGACGCGGCCCGACGCGGTGCCCTGGCCGTTGATCCGCTTGTCGACCGGGCCGCCGGGATAGATCTGCGGGCCGGTATAGTTGTTCTTCTCATAGCCGTCATGGAAGACGCCGAGGCCGGCGATGCGCACGCCGAGCTCGTTGTCGATCAACGGCACGTTGACCATGAACTCCGGCTTCATCGTGTTGTAGGTGCCGTAGTCGAACGAGGCACGTGCCTGAAACTCGGTCAGGTTCGGCTTGGAGGTGATGATGTTCACCGCGCCGCCGGTCGCCGCACGGCCGTAGGAGGTCGACTGCGGGCCGCGCGCGACTTCGACGCGATCCACGTCGAAATACTGGCCGTTCACCAGCGCGGGCGCCTCTTGATAGACGTCGTTGATGTTCTGCGCGATGGCGGCGCCGAGGCCGAACTGGGTGGTGATGCCGCGAATCTGGAACTGCGCACCGCCGAAGTTGGACTTCGTGAAGGTCACGCTCGGCACATGGAACTGAAGATCGCGGAAGCTGTTGACCTGCTTCGACTTCAGATCGGCGCTGGTGAGCGCGGTGACGGCGATCGGAACGGTCTGGATGTCTTCCGCCTTACGCTCGGCGGTGACGACCACGGTTTCGATCTGCGCGAAAGCCGGCGCCGTAATGGCGGTCGACATCAACAAGGCACTGATAAGGGTGGCGGACCGCACGGTCGCGACCGAACGCATTGCAGGCATGTTATGAGCTCCCCGTTGTGGCGACGCATGACTCGTCGCCTTGTTGCCCATTGCGCCCCACTCGCTCTCCAAGTGGACCCAGACCGACGCAAATTGGCATTGGAACGATATGAGCAAGCTCAAGCGGCGAGCAAGAACATTATCGACAAGGCAAGAATACGCGCACGAAATCACACGTGCTTCGTGCTCATAATGTCACAGGATTTAGGCGTCGCAGCGAATGATCGGCGCGTTCGCATAAGCACATATTCACTCATTCATCGATGAGTTAAATGCTGCGATGCGAAATGAATTTCAAACGTGCTTCGGAAACGGACCGATCGGAAAGGGCTGCTCATCGCGGACGAAGGTGATGAAGGCGAGCAGCTCCCACTCATATTGAATGAGCGTCGCGCAGAAGGATTTGATCTCGTCGTGGACGCGGCCGTTGATCGCGATCATCACGAACTGAATGACGGCGAGGAGGAAGATGACGTGCAGCACGAACCACGCGATCAGCCCATAGCCGAACGCGTAGAGCAACCGCACGACGGGAAACGGCGGGTGCGGCGGCGCCAGCGGCGCCGACCCGGGCGACGGATTGCCAGTGCTGTTCGGTGCATCGGACATGGCGGCCTCCTGAAGGCCCGCCTTGCCTGACCAGCGCGGTCGAACCTCTCCTTGCTTTATCTATGGCGGCGCGCGCCAGCTTCAAGCACCGCGGGCGCGAAGACGCCGCATCGGTCCGAAATAAAGATCGAACGGGCCGGCCAGCAGCAGCCCGGCCAGATAGCCGCCGAGATGATCCTGCCAGGCGATCGCCTGGAGGGTTCCGGTGGGGGTTATTCCGGCGATCCCGGTGACGAGATTGACCACGAGCCACACCGCGCTGAACACCAGGACCTGGCTCGACCGGAGCGGCATCAGCGGCAGGGTGGCGCCCAGCAGCCAGGGCTCGCGCACCCTGAGCATGCGGATGCTCGCCCCCATCAGCCCCGAGATGGCGCCCGAGGCGCCGATGTCGCCGACATTCCGGCCCCATTCCAGCCCGACGAAGGCGGCGGCGCCCGCGAGGCCGCAGAGCAGGAAGAAGACGTAGAACAGCGCCGTGCCGTAGCGCCGCGCGACCACCGGCCCGAACACCAGGAGCCACAGGCAATTGAAGGCGAGATGGGTGTAGTTCGCATGCAGGAAGACGTGGCCGAGAGGCGGGACGACGAGTTCCAGCAGGCTCGGCATGCCGGCGCCGAGCGCCTTCAGCGCCGCCGCCGAATAGATCACCGGATCGAGCGCGAACAGGTTCAGCACGGCATCCGAGGCGGCGGCCGGCACGAGCACGCGCGCCACATGCGCGACGACGAGCACGCCGATCAGCACCACGACGGAGGCCGGCACGCGGAGGAAAGGCTCGCGCGTGGGCCTGGTTTCCTGGAAGAACGCCATACTGCCAAATCCTTCAGCGGCGGAGCGCCGCTTCCACCAGTTCCATCCGGTCGTTGCCGAAATACATGTCGGTCCGCTCGACATATATGGTGGGCGAGCCGAAGCCGCCACGGGCGATCAGCTCGTCGGTGTTGGCCCGGAGGCGGTCCTTGATGTCGGCCTCCTGGCTGCGCGCCAGGATATGGTCGCCGTTCAGGTCCGCCGCCTCGCAGACCGCGACCAGGACATGCGGCAGGCTGATGTCCCGGCCGTGCGACCAATAGGCCTCGAAGCAGGCGCCGGCGAACGGCACCAGCTTGCCCTCGTCCTGCGCGGCGAGGGCGCAGCGCATGGCGGCCGTCGCCTTCACCGGAAAGACCGGCGGCGGCATGACGATCTTCAGGCCCAGAAGCCGCGCCCAGTCCTGCAGGTCCTTGGCGCCATACGCCGCCTTGCGCGGATCGGGGCTGGCTCTGCGCTCATAGACCTCGCGGTTGACCGCGTTGAACACTCCGCCGACCAGGATCGGCTTCCACACGATGTCGGCACCGGTGCGCGCCGCGATCGGCTGGACCCGCGTGAAGGCGAGATAGGTCCAGGGCGAGGAACAGTCGAAGAAGAATTCCAGCGTGGCCAACCGGGCCTCCGTGCGGCGTGTGCCCCAAACTAGCGCAGGCGCGTGCCGCTTTGAAACACGAACGATCCTCGTCATGGGCGGCCTTGAGCCGCCCATCCATCCGGCGCGCGCCGGCGCGCCGGAAAAAGCCTTCTTTTGCGCCCGCAGACGCGGGCGCGATGGGTGGCCGGGTCAAGCCCGGCCATGACGGGAATATGGCTGGCACGGGGGTTGCTCACCTGGGTCGCAGGATCACAGCAGAGAACAGACATGGCCAAGCTCCTCCCGTTTCGCATTGCCGCCGCCGCGCTGATCGCCGCCGGCGCCGTCGCCACGGCCGCACACGCCGGCGACTACAGCAATGCCAGCGCCTACAACGCGCCGTTCGGCATGCAGGCCGGCCAGGAGAACGCGCCGCCCAACGCTTCGCTGCGCGACGCCAACGGCAATCTCACCGTGGTGAACGGACAGTTCACCAGCGCCAATTTCGGCACCTCGGCCGGCGCCAGCGCGTCGGGCTCGGGCGCCGGAAGCTCCTACGCCGGCGCTGGCATGAGCGGTGCATCGAGCACCGTGGGCGCGGCAACGGCCATCGGAAACCAGCTCAACGTCGTGACTCTCGGAAACAACAACACCGTCGTCGTCAACGCGGTGCAGACCAACAACGGAAATCAGACAGCCACCAATACCGTCAACGGCCACTAACAGCAGAAAGACAAAGGGAAGCCCCTCCCATGACTCTTCGCGGAAAAAAATATCTCCTACAGCCGCTGGTCCTCGTGATCGCCGGCCTGTCGCTCGCCGGCTGCATCAGCCCGCAGGCCGACAGCATCACCGGCCGCTACACGGCGCCGATCGGCGGCTCGCCGGTGATCTCCAACGAGACGCCCTATTCCGCCGCGCTGCGCTGCATGTCCGGATACACCGGCCAGCGTCCGCTGAAGATCGCGGTCGGCCAGATCGCCGACTACACCGGAAAGAGCGAAAGCGACAATTCGGGACGCAAGATCACCCAGGGCGCCGCCCTGATGGCGATGAGCGCGCTCTCGAAGGCCGGCGTGCACCTCGTCGAGCGCTTCGACACCTCGGTCGCCGAGATGGAGCTGAAATACGCCAACAACAAGCTGATCGGCGCGGATCCGGCCGGCGGCCAGGCCGGCGGCCCCGACTACCGCCAGATCATCGCCGGCTCGATCCCGGGCTCCGACTACTACCTGGTCGGCGGCATCACCGAGCTCAACTTCAACATCCGCTCGGAAGGCGCCAGCGGTGACGGCGGCGGCACGGCCACCAACGGGCTCAAGGGCACGGTCGGCGGCAACATGTACGTCATGAATGTCGGCCTCGACCTTCGCCTGGTCGACACCAAGACGCTGCAGGTGGTCGACGTGATCTCCTACCAGAAGCAGATCATCGGCCATCAGATCTCGGCCGGCGTGTTCGACTTCCTGGGCGCGAACTTCTTCGACGCCTCGGTCGGCGAAAGCGCCCTGGAGCCGATCCAGCTCGCGGTCCGCTCGGTGATCGAGCGCGCCGTGCTGGAGATGACGGCGCGGCTCTACCGCACCAACGGCTCCTGCGCCGCCTCGACCGACCCGCTCGCCGACGGCAACGACCATCCCGCGCCGCTGCCCTATCACGCCAACAACAACCCCGTCACCGCCCGCAACGAGGAACACACCAATGACGCGTCTCGCCAAGATCCTTATCGCTTCTACGGTTCTAGCGATCCTGCCGGGAATGGCCTGCGCGGGTCAGAGTAACGGCGAAGGCGGCCATCTTCCGTCCCCGCCGGCGATTTCGACGTCGGGCAGCACGATCCTGAACGGCCAGGTGAGCTTCGGCGCGCAGTGGTCGACGATCGACACGACCGCCAAGAATGTCGGCGGCGACGTGGTGATCCAGGGCCAGGCGGCCGGCAATGTGTTCGAAGCCGTCACCTTCGACGACACCCATGTCAATTCGAGCCAGGACGACGAGAGCACCAATATCGGCTCGACCATCAACGCCAATGTCAACGGCGTGGGCGGCAGCGTGAGCATCTCGGGCCTGGCGGTCTGCAACTCGACCGACGTCTCGACCGATCCGAACGTCACCGCCGTGACCAGCAAGCAATATTGCGGCGCGCAGGACCCGGGCTCGGAGATCAACGGCAAGATCAACAATGTGGCGGGCGATGTCGCGGTCCAGTCGACGGCCTACGGCAACACCTACACCGAAGACACCAACGCGCTGAGCGCCCCAACCAACCTGGCGCAGACCAACACCTCCAACGTGTTCTCGACGGCGAATGTGGCGGTCCATAATGTCGGCGGCAGCGTCGGCGTCACATCCTCGGCGGTCGGCAACAACGTGCAGGTCGTGCACTATTCGACTACGCCCTGATCGACGGTCCGCGTGGACGCCGCCGGGGGCAAACGGCGGCGTCCGGAGAGAAGGAGGGCGAAAGCCCTCCTTCTTTTTTTGTCGGGAAAGTGCGCCCTGCCGCGTCGCTATTGGAGCGCGGCGGCGAGCGCCAGCACATGGCGCGCCTGTTTGAGATGCGGCTGGTCGAGCATCTTGCCGTCGAGCGACGCGACGCCGGCGCCCGAGGCGAAGGCGGCGACGACCTTGGTCGCGTGCGCG